>DASRMA010000111.1:0-6932 GCA_035648155.1 Desulfosporosinus sp. | reverse complement strand
AATTGAAAGATTCTATGGTAATCATGCTATTAGAAGATGATTCAGAAAAGCGTAATGAGCTGTTTCAGAGTATAATGCAAAAAATCGTAAAAAACATGATACCTATTCGTCCAGGTAGAAGTAAAGTCCGTAAAATGGGTCAGTGGAGTTTGCCCAGGATGTGGAGAAACGCCAGTGAAGCAAAAGGCCCCCAGGGCTAACGCCCCAGGGGTTTTCGATAATTATCCCGCTGCTAGGATACCACCAAGGAATGGTAATCGCACAATTAGACAGATGCCACTAGGTGAAGCAATTTCAATAAGGTTAAGGACATTAATGACAGCACCTGGTGGTATGGCAACTCTGAGTAGAGTTCCTGGTAATGGACCGCATTTAGAACATGAAGAAGTTTGTTGACATGAATTACGTCTAAAAAACATAGTATCCCTTCTTTCAAATTTAATGTGAACCTTATAATGGTTCTATAAGAAAGAAGCAGCAGAGGACATTACTGTGGATCTAAATTATAATATGAAAGCTTGTCTTTCTTTGATACAACTTTAATAAAATTTTACAAATAACAGATTTGTAGGTAAATTTACCATATTGTTCCACTTTATTTATTGCAAGCATATTATTAGGTATTACAAGAAAAGGGGGAAAAACAAATGGCATTTGGTAATGAAACTATGGAAAATTGCGAAAATGAAGGTCGTGGAAGAGGCGTGGGCAAAGGTATCGCTGCAATTGTAGTAATAATTCTTCTTCTGATCGCTATGGGAATCGTATTCTAAATTTTAATTTAATAAAGGAGGAAATTTCTATGTACGGAATGAACCAAGGAATGAATTATGGTCAAATGTACCAAGGCGGAGTGGGCAGAGCTTGTTGCCATCCCCCTGTTTATGCTCAACCGATTGCCCAAGTGGGTGGCGGCATTGGTGTGGGAGTTATCGCTGTTGCTATATTGATTCTTATCGCGTTAGGCTTGATCTTCTAAAAATGTTCATATTAAAGGCTATCATCTGAAAAGGTGATAGCCTTTAATATTGTACTTGCTTCTTCTATGCTGGCGAGTTCTTAATGCTTGATACTAAAATGGTAGATCATTGTGCAGTTCTACGCTGAGCTTTTGCAGTAGGCCTGCTTTTCATGAAAAGGGCAATGAATCCGGCCACGATGGGGAGAAAGAATAACACGGAAACAGCAGTGGATAAACCATATATATCCCCAATGCGACCAATTATAATAACCATAAGTCCCCCGACTCCTCCAGCAAAACCCATGGTTAATCCTGCTGCTAAGGATTTATTGTTTGGAATGGCCTCTTGCGCTGCAACAACCGTCACAGAGAAGCTTGACAATAGAGAAGCACCAGCAAGGGCTAGGAAAATAGTACTTAATGTGCCACTGGTGTGGTAGAAACCGTAGAATAGAGGAGTTGCTATGACAAGGGAACCAACTATTAATGGTTTCCGACCATAATTATCTGAAATAAGTCCTCCTAGAATCCCGCCGATCGCTCCGGAAAACAGCATAATAAAGACTAAGTGACTTGCAGTAATGGAAGAAAGCTTTTGAGATTGAAAATATAAAGGCAGGATGGTTAACAATCCTGTGTAGGCTAAAGAACGGATCGCAATAACTCCAGTAATAGCCAGCAGTTCTGAACGTGCCGACTTCAGAGAATGTAAAACTTCAGGAAACGTAGGCGCGGTTCCGCCAAGAACGTCATTACGAGGGGCGAAGAAATAGAGCAATAAGGCTACTAAGATTCCTGGAATAACGGTATAAATAGTGGATTGAAGACCATAGGTTTGAAACAATGGAACGAGTAAAAGTGGGCTCAGAGCAAAACCAACATTCCCAAAGGCAATAAATGTGGATAAAAGAACCGCTTTGCGGTCACCACTCACAATAGTGACCATGGTCGAAGCTTGGGGATGAAAGGCAGCTGTTCCAAGCCCAGCTAATCCAGCCAGGAGGACAAGCAGGAGATAGTTATGGACAAGTCCCGTTAAACTGAGCATAATTGCCATCCATAAGGTGCCTACATGGACGAGCCAACGTTTCCCTTGACGGTCAAGGAAATAGCCGAAGAGCGGCTGAATGAAGGAGGAACTGATAGTAAACGCCGATACTAAGATGGCTGCCCGAGTGGTGCTAAGAGCTGTAGCCACCACCAGAAAAGGGAGCATTTGTGGTAAATAGTTACTGTACATATCATTAAGCATATGAGCCAAAGAAAGTACACCGATCGTAGAATATTCTATAGGCTTTTTGGGATTCATGCACGGGGGCTCCTTTCTGAACTGGATTAACATCGTCTTTGATCCATGAGTCAATTGTTTCCCTTATTTCTACTAATTTTGGTTTCTTTTGATTCCTAATCATAATACCCCATATGGGTATAGTCAACAGGTTAGGCACATTCAAGAAAATAACCAGTCAGTATGCCGGTCTATTTCGCGCCATACCGCGTCGGCATGTTCACCTAATAGCCCGCTATGAGGTAAACATACCTCCTTGTCTAACGAAAAATATCCTTGGCATCTTTGACTTGCTATTTTCTTTCATATGCCTTATTAGTTTCTACATCAGACGGTTTCCAACAACGATACTTTCTGAGTGATCGAAGTAAGAATGAAGGTTCTTTGGAGGAGGCTTCAAAGAGAAATTGAAACTATAATGCTCAATTTCTTCCTCGACTAAGGATTCCAACTCACATATAATGAATCTAACAGATCCCGCAAGCGTTTTGAGGTATCGAGCGAATAGATTAGGATAGAATTAAGTGATAACTTTATGAAAGGCGTGAGATTTGTGATTTCCATGACACCAAAAATGACGGTCTACTCAGATTTCTTATGACCCTTTTGCATAATTGGGAAAATCCCACTTGACCAGTTGGTCAAGGACAAAAATTTAATCATAGAATGGAAAGCCTTTGAACTTAGGCCCGAGGGTATTGAGCTCCGGGAGAAACCAGCGAAATACTTGGCCCAGGCTAAAGCGGGTATCGAAGCGTTAGGCCGAAAGTATGGGCTGCTCATGACCTTTAATGACAAGAGTAAACACTCCAGATTAGCGTTGGAAGGCGCTAAATTCGCGGAAGAGCACGAGCTAGTCAATGAATATCATGATGCGGTTTTTGTCGCGCAATTTCAACAGCAAAAAAATATCAATGACGCGAATGTTTTAACCGAGTTAG
This sequence comes from Desulfosporosinus sp., assembly GCA_035648155.1. GTDB lineage: Bacteria > Bacillota > Desulfitobacteriia > Desulfitobacteriales > Desulfitobacteriaceae > Desulfosporosinus. The sequence goes on along the minus strand of DASRMA010000111.1, from coordinate 3,742 downwards.
CTCTGAAGATTGGGCTAGATCAGCAAGAATTTAGGATTGCATTGCTGACTAGAAAATATGAACAAGCCGTTTTACAAGATGTAGAAGAAGCCCATCGCTTAGGCATTTCTACTGTACCTTGTTATATCGTAGGCGGTCGCGCAGTTTATGGTGCTCAGAGCTATGAAACTCTGGAAAAACTTCTGCAGGGGAAGGGAACTGGGTTTCCGCTAGATATCGACTCATGAAAATACAGCTAAGGAGAGCATAACGCTCTCCTTAATAAAGTCTATCAACTTAACCCAATTCTTAGCGGAGTCTACTTATCCCCTTCTTCAGGAACAATACAGATGAAAACAAACCGGCCATTGCCGGTATTTGTGAATTGATAAAAGCAGGAAGACTTTTTCTGCTATTTCATCCAAGCTCCGTCCAATAAATCCTTAGCATCACGGGTCAATGGAAAAACATCTCTTTTGCTAATGTGCTCCAAAGAAAATTTTCGATTCAAGGCTGCGAAGTGTTTTACGCCAAAGCTAACTCGATTCAAATACGAGTAGACACCGATGGCGCCGGGAGAAAAGCTATCGGCAGCATCTCCATAGATCCCTCTTAATTCTGGAAGGTCAAGGAATATCTCATCGAGATTCGTCCCGTATTTTGTATAGGCTTTCGGTACTTTTCCTTCTCTGATCAGTTCTCCTACCTTTTTCGCACTCATCGCGGCCGCCATCGCCGCACGACAAATGCCAACCATTGAAATATGGGGTGCTCCAAGGGCTAAGGCTTTGTAGACCTGATCTTCCATCACAAATCCGCCGGTTAAGGCTACCTTCGGAAGCTCTAAGCCCTCTGCCTTTAGCTTTTCCAAAATTTTAACGAGGATGCTTTCCATACAGACAGTTGGTAAACACCATTCATTCATCATTTTGCAAGGGCTATATCCTGAACCACCCCCTGCGCCATCAAAGGTAACCATATCTACACCACAGGTCACTGCCAGACGCAAGACATGCTCTAAATCTTCCGGATCAAAGCCGGCCATTTTAAAATAGACATTTTTCATACCCAAGCCGCGTAAATACGCAATACGATCGACTAAATAGGTTTCCTTCCACATCGGCAAGCGACCATAGGTATAAAAAGCCGGGGAAGCTTTCTTATGATAAGCCTCTTGCACCATCTGGGTCGGGATATACCAAAAAACCTTTTTCCTGATGTTTTAATGCGTCTTTCAGCGTCCTAATTCGTACTGCGGGTTGCGTACCTTTGGCAGACTGACCGAATTTAAATTCAATCGCTTCAGCACCGCATTTCTTGATGGCATAATCTGAAACACCATTTTCACTATAGCATTTATCCTTGGAAAATAATAGGGTTAATCGGTTAGATATAATGACAACCACAGCCTTGGAAAGTCAGATGACTTTCACCAGCCTCAATCCCGTCGCTGTACGCTCACCGAAGTTGATCATTACACCCCCGAACAAGCGGATTACTCCACAGTGCCTGCTCTGTCAACCTCTCCTTACCCAACCCAATCCTTTAATTCTCTTGGGCCTGCCAGTATTTCTCTGCCAATGAACAAAGTGCCATCATCCTTGGTCTTGACATTCCATTTGACAAGCTTAATATTACCATCTGCAATTTCAATTCCCGTTATATAACGAGGATGGACACTGCTTCCATCATTAAAATATAGAGGTTCACCTACTTCAGGAAACCTAGGCCTATGAGTATGACCGGCAATCAGTATATGCTTTTCACGTGTTACCCACTCAGTAAGCGTTTTTTCTACCGCATCTTTTTTATTAGAACTTTTGGATGTGCTTGTTGGGTCATTTACGCCGAATGACTCCAGTGGACCCCATAAATACCGAACTAGAAAGCAGCTTAACCTCCAGATTTCATAATCTACGAAACTAGCTTGATGCCCGTGAATCAAGAGAATTTTTTGATCTGTTACCCTATGCCTTAAAACTAACCCCTCATGAAGCTTGATATTCTCGAATAGCGGAATATACTTTTGCTTTTGTTCATCAAAGTATTGATACATGCTATTTTTTACAAACTTATCTTCGCGCTTTACCATATCATGGTTTCCAAAAATTATATGAAGTCTACCCTCCCTAGAAAATTTTGAAAGAAGCCAGAAGGCATCGCTATGGGCATATATAACGTCGGAAAGTTTTTTATTCTTCCAAAGTTCGTCACCATCACCAAGCTCTATATACGTATAATTTTCATTATAGTAATGGGTTAAGGCGGCAAAATATAAATTTTGATTCTTTGAAAAATCATCTGCCCAGCCACCATCACCCCTATGGACGTCACTCATTAAAATAATCCTAGAGGAGTCGTCATAAGGAATTTCTTCTGCTGATTCAAAGACTTTAGAAATGCGTTTTAACTTATTCATTTGATTATCCCTCACTAAACAGTCTGTTTACGAATCATTACACAAGCGGGTGAATCTATTTCTAACTTCGTATGACGTATTATATTGGATTTATAGAAGAAGGGTGCCATGAAATCCGAGAATACATAAGACGCACTGAAGGCCAATACAGGCGTTCAGTGCTAATAAGAAGGGGAATTGAAGTTTGCGTCGAAGAGTGATTTTATAGATAGAGCAATGGACCACTTGTAAAAAGAGGAGATTTAAAATGTCGAAAAAGGTATCAGATCAAACTATTTGTTTAAAACAATACATATCATGCAGCTTTTATAAGCGGTTTTGGAATATTGCCTGATTATAGAGGTAAGGGATATGGAAAAGAAAATTTAAAGGAAACGTTACACTTAATCAATGAGAAACATATCTATGCTATAGAATTGGATGTGGAATGTAAAAACAATACTGCACTTAATTTATACAAGGTTTGTGGTTTTGAAGAGAAGTCTGTCATGCATTATTATAAGTATAACATCTAACAAGACACTTCTTTTCCTGCTCGTAGTTTAGACCTTTAATGGTGTCTCCTGCATACCCTTGTCGTTGATTCCAATCCCAAGGGCGTGGCTCTAAGTGCCGTGCGGCAAAAAAAGGTGTAAGTTTCGGTGGAAAGGGACCAATCGAGATTTCAAGCCTGAAGGTAGTGGATTTGGTTAATCTGGCAAATTATACCGTAGCATTCGGCGTGCTGCGGTGAGGCCTATAACTTAAGTAACACGGCGATGCGTACTATCCTTTATAAACGAGAGTAGTTAGCATACCTCCAATGTCTTTGGTAAAATTGTTTGTTATGTGATGAGGGATATGGCAGTGGAAAGGCCAAATTCCTAGGTTATTTGCCGTGAATTCTATGTCCCATGTTTCACCTGAGGAAACGAGGATTGTATTTTTTACAATTCTCCTATCCGACGGAATCATATTGCCATCCGAGGCACCCACTGCAAATTGGTGACCATGAAGATGAATGGGGTGCGGTTGAGCGGATGAATTTGCCAACCGCACTCGCACATTATCACCCCAGGATACTTCCATAGGGGTGGTGTAAGGAAAGCAACGCCCGTTCATGGTGAAAAAGTTGAAGTCCATAGACAAAGGGTCTATGCCATAAACCCCAGGTACAATCTTTCCTTTTGGTAGGCCTTTGACATTAAACTCCTGTAGTAAAATGCTTGACAGTCAAAAGTTTTTGCCATGATATCTAGGCTACTAACCCTTCATCAGTAGGATCTTCATTTTGATTAGCCATAATTATTCGCATTATGCGTAAATGCCTGTATTTTTCCATAACGCGATAAATGTTTTTGCGGA
>DASRMA010000110.1:0-5265 GCA_035648155.1 Desulfosporosinus sp. | reverse complement strand
GAAAAACTCGCCGCTGCCTTAATCAATTACTCCATTGCACTTCAACCTGGTGAAAAAATCCTTATCGAAGTGATAGGGCAAGACATTCCACTAGCCCAGGCCCTTGTGCGCTATGCTTATCTAGCAGGTGGATTACCTTTTTTGTCTACTATTAATCATACCTTAATGCGTGAACTATTAAAAGAATTCACAATTGAGCAGGCAGAGGCAATGACTCGTTGGGATCTTGCCCGCATGAAAGAAATGCAGGCCTATATCGGAATCCGGGCCGGAGAAAATGCGACTGAATGGGCAGATGTGCCCACTGAAGCTATGAAAATCTATTCGTCTCACTATCAAAAATCCGTACATTCTGAGCAACGGGTACCCCATACCCGTTGGTGCGTGTTGAGATATCCGAATGCTTCCATGGCTCAGTTAGCGAACATGAGTGTCGAAGGATTTGAGAATTTTTACTTTGATGTGTGTAACTTGGATTATTCTAAGATGTCGCGAGCCATGGATCCACTGAAAGCATTAATGGAGAAAACTGATAAAGTGCGTATTCTTGGACCAGGGACGGATTTGGTCTTCTCCATTAAAGGGATGCCAGCGATCAAGTGTGATGGGCACGTCAATATCCCGGATGGAGAGATATTTACTGCCCCAGTAAGAGAATCAATCAATGGTCGGATCAGTTATAATACCCCATCACTTTTCCAGGGCTTTACCTATGAAAACATCGTGTTAGAATTTGCAAACGGGAAGATTGTCAAGGCGACTGCAAACGATACGGAACGTATTGAGTCTGTTTTTAATACGGACGAGGGAGCACGTTACGTCGGAGAATTTGCTATTGGAGTGAATCCGTATATTCAAACGCCAATGAAGGACACCCTTTTTGATGAAAAGATTGATGGAAGTTTTCATTTTACCCCAGGGTCCTGTTATGATGATTGTAACAATGGAAATAAATCCGCTATCCACTGGGATTTAGTGTGTATTCAACGACCGGATTATGGTGGTGGCGAGATATATTTTGATGAGACATTAATTCGGAAAGATGGGCGTTTTGTCTTGCCGGAACTTGAAGCTTTGAACGCCGATGATCTTAAGGCTTAAAGCTTGTCGAGAATATTAAGGGCAGGAATAGGAGTCGATTACAAGTCGTTATGAAGAATAAACGATTGCGTTTGGTCTACAATCCCTACGCCGGACGGCGTAAATTAACGGCACAACTGGATACTGCAATCCGAATTTTTCAAGAAAGTGGGCATGAGGTAAGTATACATCGCGCATCCTCTCCCGAAGATGTTGAACTTATTGCCTCCCAAAGTATGGATGTGGATCGTTTGGTGATCGCTGGAGGTGATGGCAGTATTCATCAGGCGGTCAACGGCTTACTGAAGATTCAAGCGAGAAAACGACCGGTTCTAGGAATTTTGCCAGTTGGAACAGCTAATGACTTAGCCTATGCGCTACATTTGCCTAAAAGCATCCCTGAAGCGTGTAAAGTCATTGGTAAAGGAAACATGTTTGCAATGGATACCGGAAAGATGAATGATCGCTATTTTGTTAATGTAGCGAGCGCGGGACTTTTAACGGATGTTTCTCAAAAAGTTGACACCCGTGTCAAAAATACGCTTGGGCAATTAGCCTATTTCCTTAAAGGTATAGAAACACTTCCGTCTTTTCGACCCTTTCATATCGAGTTTGAGAAGGATGGAAAACAATATACTGAAGAGGTCGTTTTGTTTATGGCGGTGAACGGCCTCTCGGTTGGGGGGCTCAGAAACCTTGTGCCTAGGGCTTCCCTAACTGACGGTAAGCTGGATATATTAATTGTTCCAGCAGCGGGTTGGCCCGAGACACTTCGTCTCTTATTAAGCGTTTTGACAGGTGAAAAAGTGAAGGCTGAAAAAATTGTAGAATTTCACACCTCTGAACTGACCGTATTCACGGATCGACCGATCAACTCAGATCTGGATGGAGAATCTGGCCCAGAAAGCACTTGGCGCATTAAAATAGGACCTAAGATTTCAGTACTCTGTTAACACAGCTGAAGAGTGGAGGGATTTAATGATCAGCACAGAATTTCAGCAAGAAATCTTAAAAAGGCTTAGTGAGCTAAGTCCTGTTTATATTGTTGGAGGCGCTATAAGGGATGCTCAATTGGGGATTCCTGCTAAGGATGTGGATGCGGTCATGGCACTTTCACTTCAGGAGATTGAGAAAAAGTTAACAGATTGGGGTTATAACCCTCATCTGATAGGAGCACACCAGCAGACAGTTAGTTTATTCCGGGGGACTGATCGAGTGGACATCGCGGCTTTCTCAGGAGAGATTGAAGCGAATGCCCTATGTAGGGATTTCACACTGAATGCGATTTATCAGGATGTTAGGACAGGCGAAATCATAGACCCGTTAAACGGACTTCAAGACTTGCGTCAAAGACGACTGAAAGGATGTGGGTGTGCGGCTGACCGGTTCAAAGAGGACCCGCTTAGGATAATGCGTCTCATTAGACTAGCAGTCCGTTATGGCTTGTCAATCGAGCCAGAGACATGGCTGGCGGCCGTAGAGCATGTGCCACATCTTCGCGAAATTTCGGCGGAACGATTGACGGAGGAATTGGGACGAATTCTTCTCTTAGATAAGATAGACGAGGCGGTAGGACTCCTTGATGACTTGGGTTACTTTCAGACTTGTATCCCTGAACTAGCCAGGTTAAAAGGACTTGTTCAAAATCGTTACCATACCAAAGATGCTTGGGAACATACCAGACATGTCGTGAGAAATACAGCCCCTCGCCTAGACTTGCGTTTAGCAGCATTATTTCATGATATAGGAAAATGGGAAACTGCTAGTCGGGAATGCAATGTTTGGGGAACAATTCGTCTCACAGATCACGGGTATGAAGTTGATGGATTCAAGTTGGAAGGGAAAAACTTAGAGCGGTGGGCAAACAAGGAAGCAGAAGTCCACGGAGGAAGGCTTGATAACTATCCGGATACAATCATTGTTAAACGTGTTAGATTAGCACGAGCCACGCCAAGAAAACGTCTTGAGATGGTTCCAGATGGGAAGCGGCACTTTCTACAACACGAAACGGAAAGTGCGCGGTTAGTTAAAGAAATCTTGCCTCGCTTCCGATGGAGTATGGTGCTACCGGGAGGAAGTCTTGGGGAACGAGAACTTGAATATCTAGTAGGACATCATATGTTGGGAACACTGACCTTTAGGAGCGAATTAAACGGAGAAACGGAGCAGGAAAAATTTCACATTAAGACTCGTCGCTTTGCTTGGGAAATTGGCTGGACAGGGAAGATGTTTGACAAACAAAGGATTGAGAATCTACTTGATTTGTGGCGAGCGGATTTCTTGGGTGGGAAACAGACTGCTTCAGAAAACATAGGTCGATTAGATGCTATCCAGGGAGAAATTAGAAATGCCACTGCTTTCTTGGTGGAGCGAGCCAGGCAACTCGATTGGACTCATTTCGGAGAATTTGCCAGAGGCAAAGGGCTTGAAGGCGAAGGGTACGGCCGATTCAAAGAACAGGTACGCCGGCAGGTCATGATGGACACAAAGTATAGGTTGACAGATCCTCAATTTTTGGAGCGGGAATATGCATTTTACTGGAAACCAAGTTCGGTAACAACATTGACTACATAAAATGTTAAAATAAACCTTGACTTGCTGGTATTGTAAAGCTATAATTTTTCCCAATGAAAGGGGTTGTTTTCTTCAATGGAAAAACAATGGCGCTGTACAGTATGTGGGTATATCCATAGTGGCGAAAATCCACCAGAAGTCTGTCCGATTTGTGGCGTAGATGCTAGCTTCTTTGAACTTATTCCCCAGTCGGACGAGACTAATAATATGACTAAGACCGCCACTGATATTGAAGCAGTTGCAAAACCTGTAATCGCTCAACCAGACAGAGAAAAGGCGATTCGTCAGGCTCTTTACCGGATTTCTTACGGCCTCTATATTATTACTGCACAGGCAGAAAGTCGGGACAATGGACAATGTGCCAATACCTGCTTCCAAATCACTTCAGATCCGGCGAGGTTGGCCATTGGGATCAATAAACTAAACTTTACTCATGAGCTCATTCAAAAGAGTGGAAAATTCGGTGTCTCAGTGTTGAATTTGACAGGTCAAGATTACGCACGTCGGTTTGGATATAAATCGGGTCGTGAGGTAGATAAGTTTGGGGACTTGGCGGTCCATCGTGGAGAATCGGGAGTTCTTTTACTTGATGATGCGCTTGTAACCATGGAAGCAACTGTCAGGGATCAGATGGATGCAGGGACACATACGTTATTCCTTGCAGATGTTACCAACGGGGAGATACTTCAAGAAGGAGATCCAATGACCTATGCCTTTTTTAGGGCATCTAAATAAATGTCATAACATAGGACAACAAGAACTGGCAGGTGTATAAACCGGCCAGTTCTTGTTGTCCTGACTATAGAAACCTATGAGCGACAGCAGGCAGTGATTGAGCAGGAGGAAGCCCATGGACGTTAATGATCAAATACAATGGAAAACGAACATAAAAAAATGGGGATACGAATTGGGATTTGTAGCAATCGCATTTACTTCGGCGGAACTGATAGAAGGTCTAGAGTCACAATTACAAGAGCGTTTTACTCAGGGGTTTTCGACCCCTTTTGAAAGCAAGGAAGGTAAGTCACGGATTGATCCCAAAGCAGTTTGGACAAGCTGTCAGACTGTCGTGGCCTTGGCATATCCGCTTCCTTATTCGTCCGTTGCGAAGGAAGGAGAGGGTGTTATTGCCCGCTCTGCTGTGGGGGACGATTATCATCACTTTGTGAATCAGAAGATAGATTGTCTGGTGGAGATCATGACTATCCATGAATGGTCGGGAACAACGCGGCGGCAAGTAGATACTGGACCTCTAGTGGAGCGCGCCTTTGCGCTTCGAGCGGGTATCGGCTGGATCGGAAGAAACCAACAACTTATAGTTCCGGGCTACGGTTCTTTTGTGACCTTAGCGCTACTCCTATTGGATCAAGATATACAACCAGATCTTCCCTCCATGTCAAACCAATGTGGAACCTGTCAAAGATGTGTTCAAGCATGTCCCGCGCAAATCCTCGGGAAAGACCCGTTTGCGGCCAAACACTGCGTCTCTTACCTTACCCAGAGTAAAGAGCTGCTCACGTCGGAGGAATGCGAGAGACTTGGCTTAAGACTATTTGGATGTGACACCTGCCAGGAAGTATGCCCACACAATCAAAAACGGATGGAGGAGGA
>DASRMA010000109.1:0-7531 GCA_035648155.1 Desulfosporosinus sp. | reverse complement strand
ACGTGTTTGCAACAACAATGTCTAGAGATTGGAGACAGAAAAATATGTATCGTAATCTAGAAGATTGCATAATAGATTTAGAAAAGAATGGACATTTAATCCGTATCCAAGAAGAGGTGGATCCCTATCTTGAGATGGCTGCGATTCACATGAAGGTCTATGCCGCTGGTGGTCCTGCGTTGCTATTCGAACATGTAAAAGGTTCAAAATATCGGGCCGTATCCAATCTTTTTGGGACATTTGAGCGCAGCAAGTTTATCTTCCGAAGTACATGGGAAGATGTACAGAGCATAATGGCTCTGCGTAACGATCCAATGAAAGCCTTAAAGCATCCGTTTAAGAATGTTAAAACGGGGTTAGCAGCCTGGAAAGCCCTACCTTTAAAAAGATCGGTAAGCTCACCAATTACGGCCCAAGAAATTAAAATATCCGACCTTCCGCTCATACAACACTGGCCAATAGATGGCGGAGCGTTTATCACGTTACCCCAAGTATATTCTGAAGATCCCCATAAGCCAGGAATTATGAATTCTAATTTAGGTATGTACCGTGTTCAGCTCAGTGGTAATGACTATGTAATTAATGAGGAAATTGGTATGCATTACCAGATTCACCGTGGTATCGGAGTTCATCAGGACAAAGCGAACAAACTGGGAGTTCCTCTAAAAGTGAGTATTTTTATTGGTGGTCCCCCAGCACATACCTTGTCAGCCGTGATGCCTTTGCCAGAAGGAATGAGCGAGATGACCTTTGCTGGCTTGCTCGCAGGACGCCGTTTTCACTATAGCTATATCGATGGATTCTGTATAAGTAATGATGCTGATTTCGTAATAACGGGAGAAATTTACTCGAACGAAACTAAACCAGAGGGTCCGTTTGGCGATCATTTAGGTTATTATAGCCTTACACATCCTTTTCCAGTAATGAAAGTTCATAAAGTGTATGCTAAACCCAATGCCATATGGCCGTTTACTGTTGTTGGGCGTCCGCCGCAAGAAGACACCACCTTCGGTAAGCTTATACATGATTTAACAGGTGACGCGATCAAACAAGCAATTCCTGGCGTCAAAGAAGTTCACGCAGTCGATGCTGCGGGTGTACACCCCTTGCTATTTGTAATAGGAAGTGAACGGTATACCCCCTATCAACAAGTAAAACAACCGACTGAACTGCTCACGATCGCCAATCGCATTTTAGGAACAGGACAGTTGAGTTTGGCTAAGTATTTGTTCATAACAGCAGAAGAGAATCAACCCGTCGATACTCATCAGGAAGTGGACTTTTTAACTTATATCTTAGAACGTATCGATCTACATCGAGACATTCATTTTCAAACAAATACGACCATCGATACTCTTGATTATTCAGGGACTGGGTTAAATAGAGGCAGCAAAGTTATTTTTGCAGCTTATGGCGATAAAATAAGGGATTTATGCAAAGAGATACCTGAAGGTTTAGAAGGCTCACGGGGATTTGGAGATTCACGGTTGGTAATGCCCGGTATTGTAGCGATCCAAGGCCCTAAATTCATCGATTATGCTCAAGCACAACAGGAGTTACAAGGTTTAAGTGACGCTATTGAGGGAAAGGGTCCGATTCCGTCCTGTCCGATGATTATCCTGTGTGATGACAGCACCTTCATGAGTGCTACCTTCAATAACTTTCTTTGGGCTACGTTCACACGCAGCAATCCTTCACATGACATTTATGGTGTGAATAGTTATTATGAGAATAAGCATTGGGCGTGTAATAATATTATTATTGATGCTCGGATCAAACCTCACCAAGCGCCCCCATTAATCTCAGATCCAACTGTAGAGAAGAACATCGAGCGATTCTTTGTTAAAGGCGCCAGCCTGGCTGGATTAAAGTTTGATTTTTAGTTGAACGAGTTTACTGAACCTCTAACTAATGAATTTGCTTAAACAGTGGGCCTTCTAAAAGGTAGTATCTTGGCCATATTTTTCTTGGGTTCTGGATCAGGCTCGCTACTGCAAGATTCACATCCTCCACCACAACCAGTTTTATTTCCGATAAATACTTTGCGCCAAGATATCTGCCATTTGTCTTCTACTTGCTCCACTTTGCTCTCTACTTCATACTGCGGTCCGCTTTTCTGATTGGCTAACCTTGCCTCCGTTGTTTCAACAATGTTTGCGATTTTTAGCGCTTGTGCCTCAGACTCGTATAGAGTCTGTATTTTTAACCAATCCATTAATTCCATCATAATTCGCTCCTTAATGAACACATCTCATCTTATAATAACCGCTTAACAGAAGATATTGCAAGATATTGCTGAGGAAATAGTTGAATAGAGGCAGTAGTTCCGCGTAAGAACTACTGCCTCTATCTTAATGAAAGGATCGAATCATTGTTCAATCTATTATTGTTTCACACCATTTGTTAACCAAGAAGACAGCGTTTCAAATAATGGCTTTGATTTCCCCGTCCTAATGATCTTATTATACATCTTAGGAGCTTGTTCCTCAATGGCTTTCACTTTATCCCGAAAACTATTAGATGATTCCGTGATTTCTTGATACTTTTCACACAAAAGTTCATTGTTTCTTTGTATGATCAGATCTGTTGCGGGTATTCGTGTAAAAGGTGATGGCGTATGAGGGCTAGCGAATGTGAAACTTACTGTATTGTCATGTCGAGTAAATTCATCGAGCTGATATCCGGCATTCCATAATCCGGTCACAAACGCATCACGCATACTTACGTTATGCAAGGTAATAGATATATCCATCGTTAATTCTGAAGGGTTTGAAAACTCACCAAGTTTAAAACCTGTTAGCCACCAGTGCTTTCCCTCTCTTGTAAAAAGAGTCTTACCGTTCTTCTTTAAAGTATAGGACATATTCAAAAGATCAGCATTACTCACACAATCATAATAAGCTCCCCTAAATAGACCAAGAATATTTATATCATCTGTTCTTGTGTAAAGACCTATCTCGGCACCGCAGAGTAAATCATACTGACCTTTCCAAAAGCCAATCATCCAATTTTTCTCGAGATAGTCAAAGTGGATTGGTTCACAGTCAATGATCATACCAAAAGGTGCCGATGCTTCATCATACAGACGACAATACCCAATATCTCTCTGCCATGGATTCATGTTTGAATAAAAAATATCCTGTTTTTGATCATAAGAATAACCAGCATTTTCTATGGCTTTATCCAGTTCATCATTTCCTGACCCCACAGGTATGACACTGAATTCGTCACCGTTTTTCATGATGACTGATTCGACTTTAGAGTTTATTATCTGAACGGACATACGAATCCCCCCTCCAGTACATATTATTTAGTCGATGCATACAATGGTGCATAGATTATTAATATTTGTTGAAAATATTGAAGGAGGGGGAACATCTTGCAAAGAGATGCTCATTACTACGCCGTTTTAGCGTTTTGTCGAGCATGTGGTTTTAATAAAGACAGTGCTCAAGTGATCGCGCATTCCTCGCAGTATAGTGGAAGGTGTTCAATTAACGGATGACTTCGTGAATTCCCACTGGTATCATTATTATCTCTTATTTATTCCAGAGTAACGACTAGTACTCTAGAAATGAGGATAATTATAAAACGGTCAACCTCCCTGAATCAGATAATGGTTCAGGGAAGTTTTTTTATGTGTGTAGGGGAACGATGCGCCGTGCCCCTACACACATAAAAAAGAAATAAAATTAAATGTCAAATATGGAGATATTGGCACAGTAATTGCATTAAAGCATAGGGCCACCCATTAATTCGTTTAGGAGGAGATACCAAAACTAACATGTAAAACAAGAAATTGTTTTTATAGCGTATTAAAAACCATGTATAACGACAAAATATCAAGGAATGGGAGAGATTAATATGAGTGAAAAAATCAAGTGGATACAAAACAATATGCAAAAGGAAAATGGGACAGGTGTTTCGACCGAACTTTTTAGTAAATCTGAAATAGATAAGGCTATGAATTTCCACCGCACGTTCCCTGATTATCTGCCAACCCCTTTACGCCAACTCAAGAAATTAGCTAAGAATTTAGGTGTAGGTGGTATCTATGTTAAAGATGAATCTTATCGTTTTGGGTTGAATGCGTTCAAGGCTTTAGGTGGTTCCTATGCGATTGGCAGATACCTTGCACAGAGACTTAACAGAGATATTAGTGAGTTGCCGTTCGATGTTCTCACATCCCCCGAGGTCAAGGAACAATTGGGGGACATCACCTTTGCTACCACCACAGACGGAAATCATGGCCGGGGTATAGCGTGGACCGCACGGCAATTAAGGCAAAAATCAGTGGTCTATATGCCGAAAGGTTCTTCTCAGTATAGGCTTGATAAAATCAGAGAAGAAGGCGCTGAAGCAGAGATCACGGATATGAATTACGACGATGCCGTGCGCATGACGGCTGTTGAGGCTAAAAAAAAAGGTTGGGTCATTGTACAAGATACTTCCTGGGAAGGATATGAGGAGATTCCAAGCTGGATAATGCAGGGCTATGGGACTATGTCTGCGGAAGCCTTAGAAGAGATGAATAACCTTGGTGTCGAGAAACCGACTCATATTTTTGTTCAGGCAGGGGTCGGAGCGTTAGCGGGATCTGTGCAAGGATATTTTGCTTCATTGTTTAAAGAAGATCGCCCTAAAACGGTCATTGTGGAAGCAAATCAAGCGGACTGCTTGTATCAATCAGCTCTCGCGGGGGATGGTGAACCCCGGATAGTAGGTGGCGACATGGCCACTGTTATGGCAGGCTTAGCCTGTGGAGAACCCAATCTGATTGGGTGGAATATTTTGCGCGATTACAGTGACATGTTCGTTTCTTGCCCTGATTGGGTAGCAGCACGCGGTATGCGAGTTTTGGCTAGTCCTTTACACGGAGATCTGAAAGTCATTTCCGGTGAATCCGGAGCAGTGACAGCCGGGCTGCTCAGCTTAATTTTGCTTGATCAAGACTTCAAAGAGGCAAGGGAAGCATTAGGACTGGATGAGAACTCACACATCTTAATCTTTAACACAGAAGGAAATACAGACCCATATAAATGGCGCAGCATAGTGTGGGATGGGGAATTACCCTCAACTGGTAAGTAGATCTATCAACTTAATTGATCGTGATATTAACTGGCTGTTCACAGCCATTTTAATACTTTTTATCAAAACGGGTTATATTAGAAATATAAAATAAACGGAGGCGAAAAAATTGATCATTATCTGGGTTATCATAGCCATTTATATGGCAACCATGATCAGCATCGGACTTTATGCCAGTAAAAAACACGTAAAGGGCGCAGAAGATTACCTCTTAGCCGGACGAAAACTTGGCCCCATCATGTTGGCTGGAACCTTAGCCGCTACTGAAATCGGCGGGGGAAGTAGCGTTGGTGTCGCAGCTAAAGCTTATGGTTCCTGGGGATTATCGGCTGGTTGGTACGTCGTCGCAGCAGGAATCGGACTAATCCTTGTTTCTTTCATAGCCCCTCTTTTGCGTCGTGCTATGGCAACTACGGTCCCTGAAATCATTGGTCGTCGCTTTGGTACTAGTTCTTATGTTATCTCCAGTCTCCTCTCCATTGTCTCCTTAATTACCTTGGGAGGAGTGCAAATTACCGCAACCGCGACTATCCTCAGTGTTCTATTAGGTGTTAATTTCAATATTGCCATAATTATTTCCGGAGTTGTGGTGACCTTCTATACCATGAAAGGTGGTATGTGGGCTGTAACCTTAACCGACTTTGTACAATTCTTTTTTATTGTCTTCGGTTTTGCTATTGCCATTCCCTTTGCCTTACACAACGTTGGAGGCTGGGACCAAGTTGTTTCCAACCTCCCTCCAGGACAGCTCGGTTTTACTAAAGTGGGATGGAAAATGATTCTTGGACTGATTGTTATGTATTTCATGACCTTCTCGACAGGACAAGAGGCCGTGCAACGTTACTTTGCCGCAAAAAATGAAAAAACTGCGGTTATGGGTTCAATTTTAGCTGGTAGTGTAATGTGTATTTATGCCTTTATTCCTGCAGTCATCGGTCTTATCGCGCTTGCTACCTTCCCGAAAATTGATCCCAATACTGCGTTAGCCACCGTTGCAGTTCAACTCACTCCTCCCTGGATAGCTGGTATTATCTTGGCGGCAGTCATCTCGGCCACCCTTTCTTCCGCTTCCGGCGATTTTTTGGGAGCAGCCACCGTCTTCACCAAAGACATTTGGCAGAAATATGTGAGTCCTGATTTAACAGACCAACAGGTTTTAAAAATAACCCGCACTGTTGTCTTAATTTCTGGTATTATCGGAATCGGAATTTCCCTTGCCTCCAAAGCCATCATTCCTATGCTTGTCTTTGCGTTCACCATGCGCTCTGCTGGTCCATTCGCTGCCTTCATATTGGGCTTATACTATAAGAATGCCACGAAAAATGCAGGTTTGGCCTCTATTGTTATTGGAAGTATCGTCGGCGGATACTGGCAGTATATGAAAGAACCTTACGGCATCATGGCAGTTATTGCCGGCTCTGTAGTCGGTACGATTGCCTTTTTCCTAGTCTCCGTCATTGAGCGTGCAATGGGCAAACCTCCTGCTCCACCTGTAATGCCAGAGTAATAGTCGTACAATCCCTGTCGCCTATGAGATCAACCAAATTAAGGGCTGATCTCATAGGCGACTTTTTATTACCAAAATTAAGTATTCTCATTTTTAAAAAGGAAAGAAAAAATATGAAGAATTGTATATAATATAGTTAATTCTAATCTAATTTAAGGGGTAAAGTATGTATCATCTGAGCGACATTAAGAGCACGGTACAACAGACGGCGGATGCGATTGCGGCAGCTTTAAAGATTGAAGTAGAGATCGCGGATGCTGATCTCATACGGGTTGCGGGCACAGGGGAGTATAGAAGCCTGTGCGGCTCTCCGATGGATGATGGCTTTGTATACAGGCATGTGATGAAAACGGGAGAATCAGTTATTATTGATAATCCCGGATTCAACGAACTCTGTCAGCCGTGTCCATCCAGAGGGAAGTGTCAGGAATATTCAGAGGTAGCTATCCCCATACGCGTAGAGGACCAAATTATCGGAGCAATTGGCCTAGTGAGCTTTAATGAGGAGCAAACGAAACGATTGATGGATAACAAACAATCTCTCTTGCTCTTTCTGGAAAAGATGGCTGAACTTCTCGTAGGGAAGGTCATTGAAAACCGACAAAACCATGAATCAGAATTGCTCACAAGCCAATTGCTCACGGTACTGAATCTCTTGCATGATGGAATCTTACTGATTAATGATCAGCAGCAAGTGACACATTATAATACGTTAGCAGCCAAATTGCTGGACATTGATTCACTGCAGGAACAGTTTCTGCATCAATTATTGGATGACAAAAAACTCTGGTTTGCCGTGGAACGTGGAGAAGCGTTTTCTGGTCCGATCCAAGGAAAACGGGTTGCCACACAACTTTATTGTGACGTTGCACCTATTAAAAATAATGGGGTCGTTGAAGGTGCGGTCATTTCTGTCAAAGATATTAAACAAATAAA
>DASRMA010000108.1:0-5966 GCA_035648155.1 Desulfosporosinus sp. | reverse complement strand
AAACCGAAGAGGTTCTCATTAGCGGAAAAGATTGTGATGCTCAACAAGTCTTGGAGGAAATGCAGACCACGAAAGAATTGTACGGTAAGACGCAAGGAAGGCAATATAAGCACTTTGTCCAGAGCTTTAGTCCAGATGATCAACTTGACCCCTCCCGAGCCCACCAGATAGGCTTTGAGATGGCACAGAAGGCTTTCCTAGGCTATGAAGTCCTAGTGGCCACCCATACCGATAAAGACCACCTACATAACCATTTTATTGTCAACAGCGTTAACTTCGAAACCGGAGCGAAGTATCGCCAGAGTATTAGTGAACTTATGGATATCAAAGAACTAAGTAACGAAATCTGTGAGCGTGAAGGCTTACACGTTATGAAGAAAGAAGAGCAAACACCCGGCAAATCCTTGAGCATGAACGAGTACCAGGTCGCTGTAAAAGGTGAGAGTTGGAAATTCAAATTGATGGGTGAAATAGACCAGTCCAGGGAAACTAGCCAAAGTAAAAAGGGCTTCATCAAGTCCATGGAAAGCAAGGGCTATCACGTGAAATGGACCGACGAAAGGAAGTCCATCACTTATTCCACACCCGAAGGCCATAAAGTCCGCGACAACAAACTACACGACCCAAACTATTTGAAGGAGGCTATGGAGCATGGATTTAGAAAAACTCAAGAACTTAAACTCCAGCACGAAAGAACCCGAAGCATCGACGAACTTAGTCTTAACGGGGCTGGAATCGAGAATGAAGGAATTGCTAGCGGAACAGATGATCATGAACAGCCGGTTCATCGTGGACAAAGCCGACCTGACCAAGAGACTAGAGGCGAACGAGCAGGAACGGAAATTCCAAATCAAGCAACTGGACGTACTCGTCTCGACCATATACAAGAAACTGGAAGAGCTACAACAACTGAATTATCAGAAGCTGGAGAAGGCTTCAGAGATCATCAACGAGGAAGCGAAAAAGAGCCACGAAACCAACAGCAAAATAATTCGCGAGGTCATGGAGCTAGCGCACCAGGTGAAAACTATTCCCAACCCGAACTGGAAGGAAAGGACGAAGCAATACGCGACACAACTTCTGATAACAGCCGGACTAGCGACCGTAATTCTAGGAGCGTTCAGACTAGTGATTCTCTTAATGACGCTATTGAAGCACTAGGTAGCTCTTTCGAAAAATTTCGACAGGAAGAAAAGTTAAAGGCTGAACTCATGAAAGAGAAGCTGGAGATGATAGCCTCTCAGAAGGAAGAGAAGGCTGAACTCATGAAGGAAAAGCTGGAAATGAAAGCTTCTCAGAAGACGAGAAGCAAGGGGCGGGATTGGGGACCGGAATTATAGAAGCCCTGGGAACGTCTCTCGGCGAGGCCAAGCAGAACTTTGTCTACTGCGGTAGAAAAGTCCTGCGGATTCCAGCTTATCTATGCCAGGTTGTCCCTGGGATGCCGGCGAGCATATCCTCGATCCTGCGGATCTGCGGTATCCCTCGGGCACCCGGACAACTCACCAAACGTTGCGGAATATAAACTCAGAGCAGAGACAAGGCACGACCTGAAAAGGAAGTGTCTTTTTATGTGCCAGATTGCTATGTACAACTTTAAATATTATATTAAGCTTGTACATTGTGAAGGAGTTGTTTACTAATCTTGAAATATTACACCATGGTTGATATGGCTAAAATGATAGGAATACCAGAAAGCACCTCGCGCGGCTATCGCGACAGATTCCCTAATTATATGCCCACAAACGGCCAAGGACGGGGGAAACGCTATACCGCGGAAGCATTGGAGGCGTTGCGGATCGTTGCGGCGATGAGCCGCGAAGGAATACCACAAGAAGAGATAGAATCCGCCCTGGAGGCACGTTTCGGAGTCGCGGTAGAGTCGCAGGACTCGCAAGTGTCGCAGTCGCATACATCCGTGTCGTCGCAGCTTACGGTCGCGGCAATGTTAACACCGGAAGAACTAACAGGATTACTCAAAAGGGCCATGCAGGAGGTCACGGCTCCTATGCAAGAGCAGATTATTACGTTAGGTAATGAAAATAAAGCCTTAATGGATTCAATAGAAGCCATGGAAAAACGTCAGGTTGAGCGTGAAGCCACTCATTTTGATTTAGTAGACAAACGCCTTAATGAACTTTCTATAGAGCCTAAAAAGGGTTTTTGGAGTAGAATGTTTGGAAAATAAAGGTTACTCGCATATTGAACGAACAAACAAAAACAGCCTACCCCTAAAGGTGGCTGCATTTTTACATAAACGTATTTTAGTAAAAATTAACAAAGTATGTCGAATTTATAGTATGATGAATGAAGAAATACATAAAAAAGAACATAACAAAACCCCTCAAGCGTCTGGCGGCAAACTTTTCGCTTTAAGGGGTCACCCATTAGTCAGGAGATTTTCTTTCATGTGAACTTTGATTTTAGTTTAACACGAAAGCTCTCTTTCTGCTAGTGCTATTTGTTATGCATTAAAGAAAGAGGGTTTTTTATTTATGAAAGAGCAGGAGTCAGGAATTAACAGTAAATTTGCCCCAGCAGTATTCCCCGCAGATATTATGTATGATGAAAATTTAGACTCTACGGAGAGATGGATCTTAACAATATTATTTACTTACACAAACGCTCACACGAATACGGCATTTCCAAGTTATCAGACCATAGCAGATAGATCTGGATTCTCAAGAAGAGCATGTATTAATAGCGTCAAACGATTGATTGATAAAGGTTACATTGTGAAAAAAGAGGTTTATCAAAAGTCCAAAGATGGGAATATAAATCAAACTTCAAACTTATATTCCTTATATTTTAAAACTAGGGGTAGTGAACCTAGTTCACTAGGGGGGGTAGTGAACCTAGTTCACTGGGGTAGTGAACCTAGTTCACCCAAACTATCCAATGAACTATCCATAGAAGAAGAAGAAGAAGAGCAAACTGAAAAGTTCCCAAAACAATATATTGAAATGGCGTTAAAAGTAGGAGCTAGTAAAGCAGATCTAGAAGTCGCGTTAACGAAAATGGATTCTGAGCCAGATATAAAGAACCATAGTGCATGGTTGCAAAAAGCACTGAAAAATGAAGTAGTCGACAGGGAGCTTGCAAGCAGACCAAAAATCAAGAAAGATCTGAAGCCTTCAACAAAATCACATTCTACTCTTACAGCAAGGCAACCGAAAACAAATCCAAACAAATATGATGGTTTCTACCTTTGATATAAATATAATCCACGTGATAATAAACACTGGCCGAGTTCGCAACAGCGAACGAAGACAGCACCGAAGGGTATAGCCCTGGGATGGAAATGACTTGGAGCTAATTAAATAATAGTAGTGGCTGCTGTCCGCGCATCCAGGACAACGAATAGAACACTGGAAACAAACACGATAGAAAAACGACGTAAGCACGAGAAAAACGAACTTCGACGATCTCATCAAAAACACGTTTTTAGGGAGCTAAAAGAAGAAAATAAAAACACCTAAATCGTCGCTCACGTACAAATTTGAACGAATATGAACAAATAATGTTTTTGTTACTGTACGTAATAGCCGTTATCGGACTCAATAGAAAGTCAATCACGGGATGGGCTTGGATAGTTAAAGCACTTTTTAATGGTAATTTAGTATTAAAAAAAGAAAGAAATTATTTATTCAGAGAATCAACACTCGCTTTCAATTCTTTTATCCAATCTTTTTTTCCAGTTCCATAGTTTTCTTTTTGCCCAATATCTTGTAAGGAACCGTTTCCGTAACCTATGGATAAAAATAAATCAGGAATTGAATCAAAGCCGTTTTTAGCAAGGTCACTTAGCTGAGATCCATAATGTTCTATTAAAATTCCAGCATAAGGATTATTTTTGAGGAGACTATTTTTATATAGTTCAAGTATATCAATTCCGTCTTTCGTAACAAACTTCCCATTAACGACCGCCAGGTTTTTCAGATCATAACCTGTACTATTTTTTATGACCGTGACAAGATCATTCTTTTCACTCTTTTCACGAGTAAATTGTGTGTTGTTATAGGATCTACTTTGAATAATATGCACAAACAACTCCTTGACATTATCAGCGGTATTTAGTGCCTGTTCTAACTGTCTGCTCAGCTCAATATCATCAGTCCCGCTTACAGTTAACTTGTAATTGTTGGGATCAATCGTAAACGTCAATAACGTATCATTTGGAATGTTGATTTGATATTTATCAAGCAGCTGTTTTAACTGGTCGTTCACTTTTTGACGGTTAAATCCTTTTCGTTCTGCGACTTCTACGTCACCATTAAAAGTGGAAGGGGAGTCACTGCGAAAGAACGAATCCCCAAAGTAATAACAGCCAGCACCTCCATTATGTAACCAGGATCCCTCTGTATGAAGGGAGATATCACGCTCTGTCTCGGTCAAGTCACTCCTGAAATAAGGGGAATTTATGTTTACGTATTTGTCTTGAATGTGCTGCATCGGATCGTTAAACTGCTTATTTTGTTCGTTAATTTTCCTGTAATTATCCGTTAATGCTTGTATTCTTTTATCTGCTTCACTTACCCAGCCGTTATTGGTTTGAATGATGGTCTTACCTTGTGTTGTTTGATTTATGGAATTTGGCGTAATGGTTGGGGTACTAATAGAATTTATATTCATGAAAAATCCTCCGTTTATTTTCAGAGTTAAATAATCTATTTGTTAATATATCGGCTATAAATGGAAATAAATTGAGAGTATTTTAGTAATCATATAAATAATTAAAACTATTTTGCTTTAATATATTTCTATATTATTTATCCCTAGGACTACAGTCTAGTAAAATAGGACAAGTGCTCTATAGAATAATAAATATATAAATGTTATGCTTCAACTAAATATAAAAATTTAGGTAATTATGGTTAAAAATGTTTTAAAAGGTTGAAAAGGAGTGATGCAATCAGAATCTGTAGGGTACTGCCCACCTTAGTAACATATAAATTAGTTTAGCGTTGGTCTTACGCCATTTAGTTGGCGCTAATAATAATAATAGATTAATTTTAAGGAGGAAGAATATGTTGAGAGGTGCTTTAAAAAAACTACTAGGATTAACCTTATTAATGCTGATGGTGTTTTCGCTAAGTATACCGGCATATGCAGCCGGCGAGATTACTGGTAATAACAGCTTTGAAACAGCCTATGCGGCAGGAAATTGGAAATACAGTAATATGAGTACTACAATCTTGCCTGCAAACAATACTGAAGCCTATTATACTTTTACAGCGAATGCCGGTGATAAAGTTTATGCCAGAAGTTCATATCAAAGTCAATATGCAGGCATGAAGATAGAAATATTAGATACAAACAGGGTGCCTATTTCTGAGGGAACATTAGTTGTTGACCCTAATTCGCTTATACCGTTTATTTTTGCAAACGCCAATGCATCTTCAAGTCCTCAAACTTTTTATATCAGAGTTAGTAGGGGAAGTTATACAGGAGATATGTATTTTACAGTTTCTATTCTTGACCGAATTAAATTGGGATCCGGAAAGTTTAATTTTTCAGGATCGGCAGTTAATGCTGGAAACGTTAATTTAAACCCTGCAGGTGTGGATTCCTCTGTCATTACGATGGATTTAACAAACAATAATACTATCCCAAAATATGCAATTTTAAAGTCTGTAACTACATCTGGTACTCAATCACCATCCCAGGGAAATGTACACCATAAGATAATGGGTGAGCAAACAGGAATCTGGTATACATCTACTGTTTCCAGTGCGACCAGTGGTTCTTACGCTATTTCTTTGCAGAACCAATTAAATGTAGCTAAAAAATGGGATTTCAAATACAATGCAATGGCAACAGCCAGATCTACCATGTCGAATGTCAGCGCGACTATAAACTATCAGTATGATGCAACAGATCAATTTAGTTATCAGTAATAACGGAACAATGTAGCTTGCAAAAGGAATTGCAGAATAGGGAAAGAGGCTGCCTCACTGGTTTTTAGA
>DASRMA010000107.1:0-11334 GCA_035648155.1 Desulfosporosinus sp. | reverse complement strand
TTGTTAATGATGAAATTTACCAGTGGAGATTAGCAAGCTAGGTCTCTCATCGTAGAATTTCAGTTTCAAAATAATCGAATGACCCGCTTAGGGTTTGTTTGTCGTAGCATGATTTAAGTTTAGAGACAGCTCAACTTCATTATATCGTTGCCTGCGGTGGTGATCAGAAAATTCAGGGGCTGGCGTCTCGCGTCTGAGGCGCCTTGAAGCATAACCCGAACCATTTCTCGATTCGCAACGTGCAGCTCATCATACAAAACGGCATGGGGATTGATTCCGTGTTTGGAAAACGCTTCACTTGATAAAACCTGGTAAAATGAGTTCTTCTCTGGATAAACAATCCGTTTCTGTGATGCCACGATCTTTAGCCGTTTTTGAAGTGCTGGACACAGACCAATCATATCCACAGCCACCATATAAATCAGACTGGCCTGTGCTCGATCTGCTGCACAACTATAAATTTCTGCCCCATACTCATCATCCGCCACCAGCATAAGCAGGGCGATTGCCGCCCCAAGCTCTGTCTTGCCCTGCTTCTTAGCGATCTCAACATACGCCGTATTAAATTGACGATTCCCGTCCTCCTTTACCACCCCGAAAATGTTACGAATAATCTCTATTTGCCAATCAAGTAGCTTGAAGGGTTTATTATACCATTCACCTTTGATGTGCCGGAGGTTTTCAATAAACGCGATAGCATAATCTGCTTTGGCCTCGTCATAATGGGAGATTGGAAGTAAAAGGAACCTCGTGAAGTCCCTCTCGGCGATTCTTATTCCTATTTACTTTTGAGATCGTGACCTGAAACTAGCTATCATCTGAACGTGACAAGGGGGCGCTCAAGGTTTTAGTCTGTATGCGGTATATCCCCACGTTCTTTTAGACTAACTTATCTGCCATTATCTCCAATGACCACATGGTCCATTACTTCAATTCCCAGGATACTACCTGCTTCAACTAATCGCTTTGTGATCTCCAAATCCTCTCTGCTGGGAGTTGGGTCACCTGACAGGTGATTATGGATGAGAATTATGGAATTACTATTGGCTAAGATCGCGGCTTTGAATACTTCACGCGGATGGACCAAGGAAGAGTTCAGCGTCCTATGGAAACAGTATTGAGCGCATTAACGTTATTCTTAGTATCCAGACAGATTACTACAAAATGTTCTCTGTCAGCTTCCGCCAAAAATTTTCCCGCTATGATAGCAGCATCCTTAGGAGAATTAATTTTTTTCGATCCGTATGCAAGACTTTTTTCCTTCACTAATTGAATCGTCACCACGTTGACTCTTGCTAAAACATTTATCTTTCTCATTGCGTTTTTGCCTCCTGTTCGTTTTGGGTAGACCATTCATCACTCTAAACGAACAGAACATCAAGTTAATTCTTTTGCCAACCCGGGCCCATTCAAAAATAGGTCCCCTATATACGAGGTAGGGCCCGCGCGGAGAACTGTGAATTTATAAGGATTGGGGTCTTACGACCTAGATACATCGGAACCTTTGGCTCCGTTATGCTCCACAACCCCATTCTGAACACTTGCCCCAGTGGTATAAATGGTTGCAACACAGGCAAGCGTGACGAAACATAAGGGCAATCCCTCCTTAAAGTGGGCAACAAAAAAGGAACCCCTTTCGAAGTTCCTCAATAAATTGGTTACACGCTTGCTCAGCATGGCAAAGAAGTCAAGACTAACTGCGATTCTTGGGTCAGCTACTTATTAAATGGTCACTATATAAGAAAAGACCCTTGATAGGGTCTTTATGACTTGCTTTGAATGAAATGTATAAATAAATTCTGAATTATAATCAAATCGTCAGGATGCAATGTTCCTATTCTTCGTTTAAACTGAGATTTGTCAATAGCTATTGTCTTAGTAACTCTCGCTGTTGATTTACATCTAAGGTTAGCCGTTTGCCAAAAAATTATGGGAGTATCGTAATTATCTTCAGCTCGTGGGTTCGTTTTCGTAACTTTTACAGACAGAACATCTAATGTATCCACATTAAGAACTATAACTGGTCTAAGGAAATGAGTAGAGTCTTCTTCAAGTGGAAATTCGGCGAACCACACATCTCCTACTAAAATATGCATTTACCTATCTTTTAAATCTCTATCTAATTGATCCCATTCTGATTCATCTCTCCAAGGATCATCTTTAGTAATTACGGCTAATCCATCTCTATTGTTAGTTGAATTAGCGCCAACAATTTTGCGAATAACGTTTTTGTTAGAATTTATAAAATCCGCAAAAGAAGGTTCACTCTCTTTTCGAGCAGCTCGCATATTCTTCCCCTCCTCATTTTTTCTCTCTAACTCTTCCTTGTCCATATTGTACCACCTTTCGAACACTTGCTCAATAATAGTACCCATAATATGCCCAAAGCTACACCGATAGAACCGTCCAGACGAATAGATCCATCAAGGTATCCGATAACTAACGCCGATGACGTGGGCAATAGTTAACCAAAAGGATTTACGTTGTCACAAATCGAGCGAGCATACTGGTGATAACTTCTTTTTCATTAGTTCCTACTCCCTTCAGTGAGAACTGTTGAACTATGTTTTCGTTTCTCTTCTGCGTCTCGTTGGGCTTCAACCGTGCGGTAGGCAGCGTTCCCATCGAGTCTGCTAAGGAGTATTTTTCGCGCTACCTTATATTCCGCGCCGACAAATCCCAACTTCAAGAGAAAGCAGCGGAAGGCATAACGCTCGTTGGTTGCTTCCTTCTGCTTGGTTGAGCTAAACTTCTGTTTCTTGGCTTGCTCGCTTAGCTGCCAGCAAAGTGTTCCAAAAGCATGAATCTCCTCGGCATCCAGGCTAGCGTTGAAAAAACTAATAGTTGTCTTCTAATTCATGATTTTAAAGTTCTACTTCCTCCCCTAGTAACAAAAAAACTCCCAGGCTCTTACGGCCCGGAAGGTTTCTGCGATGAACGATTTAATAATCATTGCGTGGTTTGGGTACAAAACACTCGCGACAATAGACTGGTTTGTCACCAGAGGGTTGGAAAGGAACCGTGGTTTCTTTTCCACAAGTAGCACAAACAGCGGGGAACATTTGGCGTTCTTGACGGACATAGCCGCCACCGCCACCTTGGTTCCTGGATTGTTTTTTTCTAGCTGCACGGCACTCCGTGCAACGGCCTGGTACGTTCGTGAACCCTTTTTTAGCAAATAACTCTTGTTCAGCTACTAAAAATTCGAAATCCTGGTCACATTCTTTGCAATGTAAAGTTTTGTCAGTAAACATTATATAAAAACCTCCACTTATATATTACCCGTGCACCATGGCAAGTTCACAACTTCCTGAAGCCTTAGGCAAAAGAGAAGGTTTGCTAAAATCCACTAGTATTAACGAGCTGTACTTAAGTATAACCCTTTAATGGGAACATGACAAATTAACTTGTAATAGTGTATGGGTTATATTATATTCTTCTGATTGCCTAAATGTCACCTACTTACCCGCTGATAAAAGCTTTTTTACCTTTTTGCTTCGAAATGCTACATGGGTTATATCCCCCTGTGTACAATTTACCAAGCCGCATTCCCACCAAAGAAGCGAGCTCTTCTATTGTAGACACTCCCCTTGCAGATAAGGCAGACAATAAAACATTGCCACAGGCAATAGCATCTTCTAAGGCGTTATGATGTGCAAAATCATGTTTTAGAAATTTACAAACGGTATCAAGTGTGTAGTTATCTAAGCCGCTCCACGTCTTAAGTGCCGTTTTGTAAGTACATAAATAGTCTACTTCAGGATACGGGATTTTGTATAAATCCAATACATGACGTAAAACTGACATATCAAAGGAAGCATTGTGAGCAATAACATAGGCATTTTCAAAAAGCGGACTAATTTGAGCGTAAATGAGATCAAATTCTGGGGCATCCTTTACATCTTTCTCCATAATTCCATGGATCCTGACATTGAACGGGTCAAAGTAACGATACTTCGGATGTGGTTTTATAAGCCAATACTTGGTATCGATGATCTTCCCCTTCTCAATCACTGCAATTCCGACTGAGCATGCACTCCCAATAAATCCGTTCGCTGTTTCAAAATCTATACACACGGCTCTCATTGAATTTTCCTCCTGTATTCTTCATTCTTGAGCATGCCAATCCAATCAGCTCTATAGCAAAGTCTACTCATGAATAATTCTGCATTTTTCCGCTAAACCCTGCCAGTCACTGCCTACCCTGCCCAATAATTTTACATTCTTCCTCTTGTTATATCATTTTGAGTAGCCGTTACAATTGTTCGCATAATTTCTCTTTGACAAGAACATACGTTTTATATTATAGTATTTAATAGTACACAGTTAGGCGGTGTTAACGATCGATATTTATGATAAATTGACGATATTGTCAGACTCAGCTAAATATGATGTGGCTTGCACCTCCAGTGGTGTCGACAGAAGTGGCAAACTAGGCAGCATCGGTAATGCTTCTAAATCCGGCATTTGTCATAGTTTCTCTGCCGATGGTCGATGCATCTCCTTATTAAAAGTATTGTTGACGAATGTCTGCATCTTTAATTGCAAATACTGTATTAATCGTGAATCAAACGATATTGTTAGAGCGGGCTTTACACCGGCTGAACTAGCAGAACTTACAATCAACTTCTATCGCCGCAATTACATAGAAGGTTTATTTCTTAGTTCCGGGGTAATAATCAGCCCCAACCATACGGTTGAGCAAATGATTAAGACGCTAGAGTTATTGCGAAACGTTTACCACTTCGGTGGTTATATTCATGTCAAGGCCATACCTGGAGCAGATAACGACCTCATTACCCGCTTGGGGCTTTTAGCCGATCGAATGAGTATTAACATTGAGCTACCCTCTCAGGAGAGTTTAGCACTTTTAGCTCCGAACAAGACAAAGGAGTCCATCATACGCCCTATGGGACTCATCAGTTCTAAAATCCAGGAAAACAGTTCGGATCTTGTGAAATTCCGTCACGCTTCCAAATTTGTACCAGCTGGACAGAGCACCCAGCTCATCGTGGGAGCAACGCCTGATACAGACCATAAAATAATAACCCTAACCGAAGCTCTATACAAAAAGTACAGCCTCAAAAGGGTTTTTTTCTCTGCTTATATGCCAGTGGCTGAGCATTCACTGCTGCCTTCTTTAGATATTAAACCACCACTCTTGCGTGAGCATCGGCTTTATCAGGCTGACTGGCTCTTGCGGTTTTACGGCTTTGAGGCAAATGAACTGCTGGATGAGCAGCATCCCAATTTTAATTTAGAGGTTGATCCTAAGTGCAATTGGGCACTCAACCATTTGGACCAGTTCCCTATCGAGATTAACAAAGCGTCGTACGAAGTGCTTTTACGCGTACCGGGCATCGGCGTGACAAGTGCCAAACGTATTCTTACGGCTAGGCGAAGCGGCTCAATCGATTTTTCAGGGCTTAAAAAGCTAGGGATTGTACTGAAACGCGCGCAGTATTTTGTTACCTGTAAGGGAAAGATCATGGAGGGCCTAAAAATAACGTCAGATGGAGCCGTTAAAGCACTCATGGCGAATCAGCACAAGCCTGCGTATCTAGGTCCTGAACAGCTGTCCCTTTTCAATGAGCCTCCTATTACCAGAGAGGATGTGCAGCAATGCCTGACAGGACAGATTTAATCTACGCTTATGATGGTAGTTTTGAAGGACTAATGTGTTGCGTTTTCGAAAGCTACGAGCTAAAGGAGATGCCTAGTTCCATCCGGCCTCCAGGTGTCCAGCACAGCCTTTTTGATACCGCGAAGTGGATTGAGGCAGACCAACAGAAGGCGGATAGGGTCTTTAACTCAATTCCTTTGAAAATTTCGTCCCAGGCCCAGAAGTTGGTTAAGCTCGGATTTCTAACCTGTGCACCGAACAAAGAAATGTTAATCTTTCATTTCCTACGTTTGGGGTTTAAGGTTGGAAGCAAGGTTATGACCATGCTCACGGATGATACGGTTTCTTCTCTCCAAAAAGCAGTACGCCACTTAGCTAGAGAAAGCCATAAGTTCATGGGATTTGTTCGGTTTTCCATTTATGGAGAGGTCCTTGTGGCTGTGATAGAGCCCAAAAACTTCGTGTTGCCTCTTTTATCACCGCATTTTAGTGACCGATTCTATAATGAAGACTTTATGATATATGATAAGACCCATGGTATGGCCTTAATTTATCAGTCACAAAAAGCAGAGCTGATCTATGTCGATGAATTGACGTTACCAGAAGTCGATGTAACTGAAATTGAGTACCGCCGTTTATGGAAGCAATTCTATAAAACGATTGCCATTGAAGGTAGAAATAACCCACGGTGTCGTATGACTCTCATGCCGAAACGTTATTGGGGTCAATTGACTGAATTTGATAAAAGTGATCCCCTATTATATTTAAGTTCAATTAAGAAAGAAAATAATGATGAGAAAACTGTTTGATTCCACAAAGGATGAAGAGGTAAAGCATAAGGCGCTGGTCTGGATCGAACGGGAACAAGATGAGAAATATAAGAAAAAATATGACACTTTGGCGAAGGCGTAGCGTCGGGTACTCCCGATCAGCCGTTAAAGAACCCCTGAAATTCCTCATTTCTGAGGCTTTCAGGGGTTCTTTAATAGGATAAATTTTCCCTCTGCCAAATATTAAAACAAGTGGCAGGAAACCCAATGGTTCGGAGAAACCTCTTTCAATAACGGTTCATCTAGTTTGCAACCCTCAAACTCCTTAAAACAGCGGGAACAAAAGCGGCAGCCCGGGGGTGGGTTAATCGGACTCGGCACGTCGCCCTTTAAAATAATGCGTTCCTTTTTCTTCTCCGGATTAATGATGGGGATTGCGGAGAGCAGAGCCTGAGTGTAAGGGTGCAGGGGGTTGGCATAAAGCTCCCTTTTAGGTGCAATTTCTACCAGCTTTCCCAGATACATGACACCCACCCGGTCGCTGATGTGTTTGACTACGTTTAAGCCATGGGCAATAAACAGGTAGGTAAGCCCGAACTCCGTCTTAAGATCACCCATCAGATTCAATACCTGGGCCTGAATAGAAACATCCAGTGCAGAAACCGGTTCATCACATACGATGAGCTTGGGCTCCACGGCGAGTGCACGGGCAATACCCACGCGCTGCCGCTGACCGCCGGAAAACTCATGCGGGTAGCGGTTGCGTTGATGCCTTGCCAGGCCCACACAGTTTAATAAATAGATCACCCGTTCTTCTACTTCACTCTTCGGCAGCAGACTATTGATGATGATGGGTTCGGCGATGATATCTCCGATCGTCATTCTCGGGTTTAAAGAAGCGTAAGGATCCTGAAAAATCATCTGAATATCCTTACAATAGGAACGACGTTGCTTTTCATTTAAAGCAGTTAGTTCGTTTCCCTCAAAAAATATTTTCCCGTTTGTAGGACTGTGAAGATTAACCAGTATTTTACCCAGGGTTGTTTTGCCGCAACCGGATTCGCCAACCAGACCAAAAGCCTCCCCTTTGGCAATGGTAAAGGACACCCCATCAACTGCTTTTAAAACGGAAACAGGCTTACCCAATATATTGGTCTGAACGGTAAAATGTTTAGAAAGGTCTTGAACCTCCATCAATACTCCGTTTTTCATTTTGCGTTCAATTCCCCCTCCTTGACTTTGTCATATAGAAAGCAGCGCACTTTATGTCCATCAATCTCTTGTAGCTCCGGCATTTCTTTAGTGCAACATTCCATGCAACTGTTGCAGCGGTCGGAAAAGGGACAGCCTGGGGGCATACGCAGCGGGTTGGGTACCATACCCTTGATCATATATAAACGTTCATCACTGTCATCATCAATTTGAGGAATGGATTGCAGCAAGCCCACTGTGTAAGGATGCAGGGGCTTCTTAAACAGGCTCTTCACGTCGGCTTCCTCCACAATTTTACCGCAGTACATAACGATGACGCGGTCGGTTGCTTCGGAAACAACGCCTAAATCGTGGGTGATGAGCAGAACAGCCATATTGAATTTTTCCCTCATACGATAAAGCAACTCCAGAATCTGTGCCTGTATTGTTACGTCAAGTGCCGTAGTCGGTTCGTCGGCAATCAACAGCTCAGGGTCGCAGGAAAGTGCCATGGCGGTCATGACTCTCTGTCGCATGCCCCCACTCATTTGGTGGGGATAGTCGTTGGCTCGTTCAGACGGAGAAGGTATTCCAACGGTATCCAGCATTTCAATAGTTCGTGCCAAGGCTTGTTTTTTAGAAATCTTCATATGCGCTAAGATGTTTTCCATAATCTGAACCTTGATTCGTGAAACCGGATTTAAAGAAGTCATCGGTTCTTGAAAAATCATGGAAATCTGGTTACCACGGATCTTTTGCAATTCTTTTTGGCTCATCTTGTCCAAACTCTGGGATTTAAATGAGATATTTCCGCCGGAAATCCTGCCTGGGTGCTGTAAAAGTCCCATAATAGAAAGGGATGTTACACTTTTCCCTGAGCCCGATTCGCCAACAATTGCCAGAATCTCGCCCTTGTCTATGGTAAAACTGATATCATCGACGGCCTTAACAGTGCCCCGTTTCAGTTTAAATTCAGTGGTTAAATTCTTTACTTCCAGCAACAACCTATTCACCGCCCTTATTTTATTCGGGATTTCGGATCAAGTGCATCTCTAAGCCCATCGCCAAGCAGGTTAAAGGCCAGCACTGTAAGGGTAATGGCTATGCCGGGGAAAATCAGGGTATAGGGTGCGTTGAAAATAAAGCCCCTTGACCTACCCAACATATCGCCCCACTCCGCAAACGGGGGCTGAACGCCCAAACCCAGAAAGCCAAGCGCCGATGTGTCCAACACAGCTGTGGAAATTCCCAAGGTGGCTCGGACAACGATGAGGGACATGATATTAGGCAAAATGTGCTTAAAAATTATACGAAAGTCTCTGTTGCCGATGACTCTCGCCGCCTGAACGTAATCATTTTCTTTGACAGAAAGAATACTACCGCGCACTAGACGCGCATACTCCGGAATGGACACTAGTCCGATAGCGATAACCGCTTTGTCCAAACCTTTTCCCAGTGCCGCCATAAAGGCGATAGCGAGCAAAATAGACGGGATGGCCAGCATCATATCCATGATGCGCATAACGACAGCATCGGTCTTTCCGCCCCGGTACCCGGCAAGTGCCCCTAAGAAAACGCCGGTAGAAAGCGAGATTGTAACGGCCGCAACTCCCACAGACAGGGAGATCTTCGTACCGTCAAGGACTCTACTAAAGACATCCCTGCCTAATTGATCGGTTCCAAACCAGTGCTGGGCATTTGGCCAGATAAAGCTCTTGGTCATGTCGGAATAATTGGGATCATAAGGCAAAATTTGCAATCCCATTAATTGGCTCACCCATATTGTCACAGCAATCAATGTCATAAACCCAATGCTCAATAGACCAGCAACAGCAGCCTTATTCTGCCTGAGCGTTCCCCACATTTCTGCTAGCTGCGATTCCGGTTTTTCCACATATTCTTCAGCCTGTATCAGCTTCTTATCTGAATTGGAATCATAATCTTTAGCCATACATGCTACCTCCCATTTTCGGAATATTTAATACGTGGATCAAGGAATGCATAGACCACATCGACCAGTAAGTTCATAAACACGAAAATAGCAGCGATGAGCAATACCACACCTTGCACCACAGGAAAGTCTGACTTTAGGATGCAGGCCACAGTATAAGCGCCGATCCCAGGCCAGGAGAACACTGTTTCCGTCAGCACTGCACCTCCGAGAAGACTGCCAAGCTGTATCCCAATAACAGTGACAATGGGAATCAGTCCGTTGCGGAGGCCATGTTTAATAATCACCCGACTCTCGGAGATCCCTTTAGCTCTGGCGGTACGAATATAATCCTGTTGTAAGGTTTCCAGCATACTGGAACGGGTCATCCGAGCAATGATGGCCATAGAATACATCGCCAAGGCCGTTGCCGGCAAGACAAGATGCCTCAAGGTATCAATAAAAGCGGCCCTATTGCCTGCAATCAGGCTATCAATAAGATAAAAACCCGTAACATCCCCAGGCTGCAACAAAGGGTTGAGCCTGCCGCTAGACGGAAGCCAATGCAACGTACCTGAAAAGAAAATTATGAGCAAAATACCAAGCCAAAAAATTGGCATGGAAACGCCAATTAGCGCAACCATCATACCAGCATTATCGAAAATGGAGTTCTTCTTTACCGCAGAAACCACGCCGATAATGATACCGAAAAACGAAGCAAGTATTATAGCCAGGAAAGCCAGCTCAATGGTGGCTGGAAAGCGGGCAAAAATTTCTTTTGTGACGGGCATCTTGGTATAATATGAGGTACCAAGATCACCGGTTAAGGCACCTGTAATAAAATGAAAATACTGTAGTAAAATTGGATCGTTCAGTCCGTTTGCCTGCCGCCAAGCCTCAACCGCTACCTGTGTTGCGTGCTGACCCAAAACAATCGGAGCGGGATCCGGCGAAAAGACGCGCATAATGAGAAACACAATAACGGATACACCGAGCATGACGGGAATTAACATCAAGATTCGTTTAAGGATATATTTGAGCATCTGCAACAACCTTTCCGCAAAAAACAAACCGGGAACCAGTTTTTGAAACCAGTTCTCGGCAGTCTAAATTAAATAAACATTACAAGGGTTCTTTAACTTTTGGAAACGCCGGCAAGCGGGGTGATACCGGTCATATGAAAGTAGAAATCATGGATATCTGGTCTGTAGGCACAAAGTGTTTCGGCATGGGAAATCGGGAGCCATGCTGAGTCAGCAGCAGCAATTTTTTCCATTTGGGTGTAAATCGCATTACGCTCAGGACCAGCAGGCGTTTCCACACCTTTGGCAATTAATTTATTAAATTCAGGATTTTTGTAGAGCGCTACGTTCATAGTAGGATCTTCATGAGATAACAGATACATAAAGTTATCTGGATCTCCGTTATCTCCAATCCAGCCATAGAAGCAGATATCATAATCGCCTGCTTTTATCTTTTGCTTGTAGGTTGTCCAGTCATAGGAATCAATCGTAGCAGTAATACCAACTTTGGCAAGATACCCTTGGACGGCTTCAGCAAGCGACTGTCCCGTAGCAGAATTATAGGGTCTAGGATTGGTATACGTCATCACTTTTACAGTTTTCAATCCAGATTCTTTGATTGCCTTTGTAGCAGCCTCTGCATCATAGGCTACTTGAGTGACACTCTTATCATAACCATCCATAAAGGTCGGCAGAATGGAAGTGGCAGGCTCAGAGTAACCCTGATAGAGGCTCTTTACCATTTCTGCGACATTGATTGATTGAGAAACAGCTGTTCGTAGTTTTTGATCATTAAAA
>DASRMA010000106.1:0-19780 GCA_035648155.1 Desulfosporosinus sp. | reverse complement strand
TTCCAAAAATGTTCGAGTTCTCGGTTCCCTTGTACTCTTTTAAAAATTACGGGATTCTTTCAAGACTGTTTAACTGTGTTTACCGATATAGTGTGGATTTTTATGGGCGATTTTTATCGTAGAACTTTTGACTGTCAAGTTTATTAAAAGTTACGAATTAGAAGTGGAAGCTCCGAGGTAACCCTCAGAGCTTCCACTTCTAATATTATGAATTCTGTGCTACTGTCATACTCTTTTTTGTTATAGGGAACATTGAACATGAATATTAAGGAGTAGAAAAGCTACACACTCTCCATTTCCACTTTGGAGAAAATGACTTGGGCAAAGCAAAGAAATTTTTAATAAAACGGTTCCTCGCTATTCGATACCTCCTCTATTTAGAATCTTGACCATCGAGTTAAAACCGCCCATAAGTTTTGGCAGGATGGGCTCAAATGGGCACCAATAGCACCAGCAAATCCAAAATGGACGCTGGTGCTATTGGGTTTGAACGTTTTGGAAAGGTGATCCCGCCTATTTAGGGGTAAGTGTCTAATCCCGCCTATTTATGGTAATTATAGGTATGTATACTATAAATAGACAAAATTATAGATAAATAATTCACAAGGGGGGTATGAAGTGGATCGTCCCGAATCAAGTTCACCTGTACGACGTTACCTAGCATATGTTGGCATATTGGGTACAACCCAACTTCATTTAAGAAACCCCTTCGTGATTGCTGGGTGGTCTATTGCATTTCCTGGCTTAGGTCACTTATTGTTAGACCAATACCTAAGAGGATATCTATTATTTATTTGGGAAATTTTCATTAATTTGAATGCACATATTAACCTGGCAATTATATACTCCTTTACAGGCAGATTTCAAATGGCGAAAGACGTTCTTGATATAAATTGGGTACTGCTTTATATTCCAACTTATATTGTCTCCGTTTGGGATGCCTATAGAACCACAGTTGACCTTAATTATCAATATATATTAGCAGCCAGAGAAGATGCCGAAATTAAAATGTTCAACATAGGCCAACTTGAAGTTAATTATTTAGATAAGAGAACTCCCTGGAATTCGGCTGCGTGGTCAGCAATGATGCCAGGCTTGGGACAAGTTTTGATTCATCGTACACCTGTTGCTCTGTTTATTATGATTGCGTCGATTGCGATTTCCCAGCAGGCCAAAGTACTTCCCGCTATCCATTTCTCTTTTCTGGGACAGTTTGAGTACTCTACATCACTTCTTAATCCACAATGGTTACTAAATATACCTAGTATCTACTTCTTTGCTATTTATGATGCTTATGTTAATACTGTATCAAATAATAATCTTTTCGATTGGGAACAAAGCAAATTCTTAAAGAAGAATTATCAAAATAAAAACTTTATAATGCCTTTTAATATACCGGATGAAAGCGGTGAACGTATGTATATTATCTCAACATTTGACCATTCAAATTATCTAGAATTAGCAATTACTGCCATTCAAATGAAAGGCATTGCCAAAGAAAAGATTCTTGGTGTACCAATGGATAAAAAAGTGGAAGACACAAAGCTCTTTGATTCTATTCATTCAGCGGATGGCTTAAGTTTGTTCGATTTGCCTGTTATCTTAGCAGCTATATTTTGTCTCTTTGCAAGCCTTTACGGATTTTTACTAACATGGGGACCAATTATATGGGGAATAATCGGCATGCTGGTTGGTTTTAGTTTAGGTCTAATTATTAAGTTGATAACCACCAAGAAATACAAGCATAGGCAGAAAAATCAAAAGGCCACAGAAGTTGTATTAATCATTGAGTGTAAAGAAAATCAGTTGGAAATAGTAAAAGATTTACTTTGGGAACATCATGCTCTTGGTGTTAGAAAGCTAAGCCTTAATTAAGACAAAGTAATTGAAGATAAGATAATGTATATACAGTTTATTATCGTAAGTATAAACATTAAGAAAGAGGTTTGAGGAAATGCAGAAAACCTCGTACTTATTATTTATTGGGGTTATGTTTGCCTTGCTAGGATGCGGAACCGCAGTAGCTACAAAGGAGCCATCTGACCCTGCATCATCAATGAAGGTTACAGCCCAATACCCTTTATCAGCAAAGAATATGCCGAATATGCCTATGGATGAATTCGAACAAATTAAAAATGGTATGACTTACGAACAAGTAACCCAGATTGTTGGTGCAACTGGTGAAATATTCGCTGAAACAGGTACTCCTGGCAATCAGTTTTTTACCGTAACTTATCAGTTCAAAGGCGAGAAAGAATGTCTTGACATGTTTAAAAGCGCCAATGTTCAGTTAATATTTCAAGGTGGAAAGCTAACTACAAAGACTCAAATGGGACTAAAGAAAAGTAAATACGAAGAAATGGGCAAATTAAAGTGACTCTCAAAGTAAGATTTGACTGTTGGCTCTACCTCATCAATCTATCTATGAGTGATTCTCCTTCTTTGTACTTGTTGTAGCTGAAGAACCAAAGGTAGTATTTCCTAGAGATAAAGAATGTTACAAAGAGAGTGATCCACGTAACATACCAAGTCCAATGGAGATAAACGATGATGTGAGTGTAATTAAGGCAAAGCACTTCAATCCCAGTCATTATTGAACAGAAGAGTGAATAATGTAGGAACCCACGAAACCACCCTTTTCCAACTGGGTAACGGATATTGAACACAACACAGATTGCAGGATACACAAAGTATTCAAATGTAAAGCTTGACCTTGTTGCATAGGGGAAGAATCGAATCGGATATTCTATCAATCTCAATTCAACCACGATCAGACCGACAAACCAAGTGATTAGTAATTTAAACAAAAAAACAAGTTGGGCCTCCCTTTTCTTTTCTTTGGGGATGAACAAAAATAGTATGATGGCCGTGGTGATTAAGGCCCCGACTTGAATCCAAATGTCTATGTTCATAAAATGCTTGCCCTCCTTTTATACAAAAGTCTATCCATTTTTAAGAGTTTAACTTAGTATTTTTAATATGATGGAAAATTATTCTTTGTAATATCGTTACCCGGGAAATTTGCAACCCAAATAGAAGAAAAGAATCCTACTGAACGCTAGTGCCAAACTAAAAATGTCATTGTTCATAGCGAGATTATTTTACCATATTGTTCCACATTAGTCAGGCCGTGCATATTATTAGGTATCACCAGAAAAAGGAGGAAACACAAATGGCATTTGGCAATGAAAATGGGCAAAATTGTGGTTGTGAAGGAAGTGGAAGAGGCATGAGTACAGGAATCGCTGCAATTGTTGTAATAATTCTTCTCCTGATCGCTATGGGAATCGTATTCTAGATTATAATATATAAAAAAAAATTAAGTATGGAGGTGTTTTCATGTACGGTTATGGAGCTGGTCAAGGCTACGGTCAAAGTGCTGGTTATGGCGTAGGTGTAGGAGTTATTGCTGTTGCAATTTTGATTCTTATTGCTTTAGGCGTGATTTTCTAAAAACTTCTTTTGAGTGGCTATCACCTGAAAAGGTGGTAGCCTTAAATTAGGCACATTCAAAAAAATAACCAGTCAGTCTGCAAGTCTATTTTACGGAATACTGCGTCAGCATGTTCACCTAATAGCCCGCTATGAGGTGAACATACCTCCTTGTCTGACGAAAAATATCCATGATCAGTTGTTCTTTCTGTTCCTTCGAGATTTCCGTAGATGATGGATTTTTATGTTAATCATCGCTCCCTTAGTTAATAAATAGTCCTATGCTGTTTTAGAAAGTGGGACCATCGCAGGAGGCGTCAAAGCTAACAAAACTTTACTCGACTTTCCAAGGAAAGGGAAACCTTGTCATTCACTACCTGACTGATGAAACCCAATGATAGTCCAGTGGTTACCGCCAATTGAGGAATGGTTAGCATACCCCATTATCCTTATGGTATGCTGCCTCCAGTGGGGTTACTGTTGTTGACGTATTAACCGGTCTAGAGCAATATAGCAAGTTTCTCCGCTGCGGTTCACACGGAAATTCAGCAGCTCATGGGACGATATGGCTTAGTTAAGTTAATTCGAGACGAAGAGAAGCTCTGTCTAATAGCGGAGGATCCGCTGATCTTGTTGGAAATTATCCGTCATAAGGAAGTTAAACTATTGCTAGCATTCGGTACAAGGGAAATAAACTACGACTCCCCAAACCCGTCTGTCAAGCGAGTCGAGATAAATCCAGAAGCACGTGGCTAATTAAAACAGCTCCTCATGAAACTCTTTTATCCAGTCGAAGACTTAGCGGGTTATAGCGAGGGTACGCCTTTAGCGATTGCTTGGCGTACCGAAAAGTTAGAGAGTGATCCGTTTGCTCTGCGCTCCTACCAGCAAGAGGCTGTCGCAAGCTTCCATCAGCAAGGGTCGGTACGCGGAGGTAGTGGTGTTTTAGTCTTGCCTTGTGGGGCGGGTAAGACGGTGATCGGGATGGGTGTAATGGCGGAATTGCAGTGCGAGACCCTGATTCTAACAACGTCCACGACAGGGGATTTCAGTCATTTCCACGTATTTAATGAAAAGAACTGGGGCCTCATTATTTATGACGAGGTGCACCTTTTACCAGCGCCTGTTTTTCGCGCAACCGCCGATTTGCAAGCCAAGCGTCGCTTGGGCTTGACGGCGACTTTAGTACGGGAAGATGGCAAAGAAGAAGAAGTCTTTAGCCTGATCGGACCCAAGAAGGTGGATGTTCCTTGGAGGCTTTTGGAAGCTCAAGGCTGGATTGCCACTGCCGAGTGCACGGAGTGGCGAATTCCCATGAGCCAATCTCGCCGCATGGACTATGCTTTAGCGGAAGAAAGGGAGAAATTCCGGTTAGCGGCAGAAAACCCGCGCAAGCTGGAGCGGGTGTTGGAGCTGTTGGAGCAACATCGGGATGATCTAGTGTTGGTGATTGGACAGTATGTACGTCAACTAGAAATGATGGCTTGTGAGCTAAATGCCCCCTTAATCACAGGGAAAACTCCGCAACGGGAACGGGATCGCCTCTATGAAGAATTTCGCAGCGGCCGGCTGCGCCGCTTAGTGGTGTCCAAAGTGGCCAACTTTGCCATTGATTTGCCGGATGCCAATGTGGCGATTCAAATCTCTGGAACGTTTGGTTCTCGCCAGGAAGAAGCGCAAAGGCTTGGTCGAATATTGCGTCCCAAGCAGGGCGACGGTGAGATGAAGGAACCAACAACTCCCAAGTTCCGACCAGTATTTGGTACAAAAGCTATAGAAATTGTTAATCCCGAAACGAACACGACCCATCAAACATCGGCCAATAAAGATCTGCAAAACACTGGTTCTGCTCAGAAGAAGCTTAAACTCGTGTCTTGGCCTGATTATTTTGCGAAGTTGGAGTCAACCGAACGAATTCTCTTAGGGTATATAGTCTATCGTCAACCTGAAGACTTGGGGATGAATGACTTTTACAATTATAACGCAGAGCGTATTAGCTTATTGGATAAGGATCTGCCCGACCTCGACTATGCCGAAGTTGAACGTCTACTGACACATTGGAAAAAGGTAGGCCTCTTAGAGGCGGGACGTTTGTATCATTCGTACCGTCTTAAGGAAGGGGTGTCCGAAGCATACTGGCAGTGGTTGAGTAAGCAGGCTCCTCCAGAGAGTTTCGACTTCGAACCGGAAAAGATCTACCCCTCACACTTATCAGGCACCTTGGATAACCTTCTGAATTTGCTGGTGATGATTGATCACGGAGAAGTATTGGTGACTCGAACCCGTGAGATCAACAAGCATTCTATGAAGCGCATCAGGGCTTCCTTGACTGAGCCCGTTGGGCCTGAAATTTTTAATCCTGATACCTATCTATACTGGTTGCTGAGCGTTGTTCAGATGCTTAAACTAATCGGTTCAAAAGGGGACCACTTGGTATTGTCATCGACTGGAAAGGCCTTGTCAAAAAAGATTCATGTGGAAGACTTACTTTGTACAATCTATCCATCTCACATTCGCTCCATTCCACTCAAAGGATTTTTCTTAATATTACCTATACTAGACCGCTGTACTGAGTGGACAAGCTGGGCTCAGATGGTGAGAAGTATAATTCCTGTTGACAATGTGGGTAACCTAGTCAGACGAGATCGAGTGATCAGTATACTTGATCCCCTGAGATTTGTCGGGCTACTGGATTGGGGCGAGTATCATAACGATATCTTGGTGCGGACCACCCCTCTGGGTCAGCTTCTGTTTCCAAAGTTGTTACGTGGACATAAGCTCGCTGAGTATAGCCGTGAAATTAAGCTTCTGACGGACCTTGCGTACCCGATGGATGGTCCAGATACGGCTTATGTCCAACCAAACTTTGAAATTTTAGTGCCACATTCAGCATCTTGGGCGGTACGCTGGGAACTTGGCCAATTCGCTGTGCTTGGGCAGCAGGACCAGATGTTGAATTATCGCTTGGACAAGACGTACCTCTTGAATGCGCTCAAACGCGGTCTGCAGGCAGGCGATGTACTAAACCTGCTCACCAAGCTGAGCCCTAATCCATTGCCTGAAAATCTGGTGATCACAATCCAACAATGGATAGAATCCTTCGGCCAAGCGACATTTATAAAACTTAGTCTTTTAGAATGCATCACACCGGAACAGGCGGCCTCCATAGCATCAGCCCGTAAATACAAGGATTACGTACTTGGATTATACAATCCTACAGCGGTGATCGTCCGCGAACCGGAAAAACTGCGCAAGCTCTTAGAGAAACAAGGCATCTATCCCTTACCAGGAATTCTGGATGGAGAGGGAGTCGCGGAACGCAAGGGAAAGTAGACAGGGGCTAGATTCAATCTAATGATAGAATCCAATCTGTCGGCAATTTCTCTTAAACTAACGGGCTTCAAGTCGTGATGATCCTTTCCTATGAATGACTGGAACTATTATTTCAACTATAACTAAGTGAATATTTAGAAAATAGTAGTAGCTAAAACACTAAAAAGGTGCTATAAATGAATAAAAAGTAAATATTGTTTAGGATATACTTTCAAGCGATAAACACTTGGAAATTATCCTACCGGAAGGAATGGATAGATCGGTAATGCTGGCTCAATACCAGCTGTGCCGTTGAAAAAGGGATACCAAGACCTCTGGAAGTTGAGGATATAGCAACCTCGGTGCAGCCATGAGATGGCAGGCCGCGTCCATGGGACTCCCTTTCATGTCGACCAAATCCCAGTTAGGTTCAGATATTATCAAATATAATCCCAAAATCAAAGTTATCGACGATCCCTATACCGACCTAGTTCACGGGTATAACGCCCTGCTTCAGGGAAAGAATTAGTCTGTCTTGGACATGAAATACTTTCCAAGATCAAGGCATTAAATCAACCAGTAATTGCCGCGATTCATGGGTTAGCGCTTGGTGGAGGGTGCGAAATAGCCTTAGCCTGTGATCTTCGAATCGCCAGTGGAAATGCACTTTTAGGGCTACCTGAAGTAAGTTTAGGAATCATTCCAAGTTATGGTGGAACACAAAGACTACTAAGATTAGTCGGTCCTAGCAGAGCGATGGCCTTAATCTGCACTGGCGACCCCATCAAAGCAGACGAAGGTTTTCCCATAGGGTTAGTTGATCAGCTTGCACCTGTTGGTCAGGTGCTTGATGAAGCTAAATATATAGCAAATAAGATCATGAGTAGAGGGCCTTTGGCGGTCCAAGCTGCGAAAAAGGCCATACTTACCGGTATGGACATGGCCTTTGAGGAAGGCCTGATCTTTGAAGCTGACATCTTTGCTAGTCTTTGCGGTACAGACGATCAAAAAGAAGGTGGTGATGAGTTCCTCTCCAAACGTAAACCAGCTTTTGTTGGAAAGTAGCGCTTGTTTCTAGGTAACCAATGAAAAGGAGTTGTACGCAATGCAAGATGTCTTGATCTTATCAGGGGTCCGAACACCGATTGGAGATTTTGGCGGTGCCTTTAAAGACTTACTACCCAATGAACTTGCTTTATTTCCCGTTGAAGAAGCCGTGAAAAGGGCGAACATAGATAAAGGCGAATTTGATGAGGTCATCTTGGGAAATTGCATTCAAAGATCAGACGAAGGCAATGTCGCAAGAGTTGTCTCCTTAAAAGCCGGTTTTCCTAAGGAGGTAACGGCCTATACAATCCAAAGACAATGTAGTTCTGCAATGCAAGCCATTGTGTCTGGTGCTCAACAAATATGGTTGGGTGATTCGGACCTAGTCATTGCCGGTGGCGTGGAATGTATGAGTTCCTCTCCCTATGTACTGAAAAAAGCTCGCTGGGGTTACCGATTACAGCATGATGAACTAAGGGATTCGGTTTTTGAATTGCTTAGTGATCCAATTAGTAAGATCATGATGGGTGAAACGGCTGAAAATTTGGCCGTAAAGTATGGTATCACTCGGAACGAACAAGACGAAGTCGCCCTGAGAAGTCATCAAAATGCTATCGATGCCATAAAGAACGGACGGTTTAAAGATGAAATTGTACCGGTAACTCTCGCCGGGAAAAAGGGTAAAACCATCGTCGTCGATACAGACGAGCATCCGAGAGACGGCCTAATCCTGGAAGATTTAGTGAAATTGAAACCAGCTTTCATTAAAGATGGTACCGTAACCGCGGGTAACAGTTCGGGCCTCAACGACGGAGCAGCTGCGATGGTCCTCGCCTCAGAACGAAAAACAAGTCAGCTGGGGGTTAAACCATTAGCTAGAATAGTATCGCATGCCGTGGCAGGCGTAGAACCTGAACTTATGGGCTATGGTCCAGTACCAGCGATTAAAAAAGCATTATTAAAAGCCAACTTAAAGCTAGAAGATATTGAGCTATTTGAGATCAACGAAGCGTTTGCAGCTCAGTATTTAGCTGTCGAAAAATTATTAGGCTTAGATCGTTCCATTGTTAATGTCAATGGTAGTGGTATAGGGTTAGGGCATCCGGTGGGTTGTACAGGGGCCCGTATTGTAATAACTCTTTTGAATGAGATGACACGTAGGAATTTGAGGTATGGCCTCGCTTCGTTGTGTGTTGGCGGCGGAATGGGTAAAGCTATGATTATTGAGAGATTATAAGGGATTAACTAACCTGTCGTATAATTCAAAAAGGCATAGCCAATAAAAGCAGCTAATCTCTCATGAAGATTAGCTGCTTTTGCGTTTTTTCAAGGAAGTAAAAGGTCAGTCTTAAAGGACTGATGTGAGTGTCGCTGTCAAGATTTGCCTGCCAGCCACTTCATTTAATTTTACATCGTGAAAACCAGCACTTTATATCTACTGAAAATGGAGCTTAGAAGAAAATTTAATTTGGGTTAAAGCAGGAATTAGCATTATCTTTTAAAAGGTAAGCATAATCTAATTTAATAAAATCGATTATTTTGTTGGCTATAATCTTATGTCCGACTTCGTTAGGATGTATACCATCCAAACAGATAAATTTAGTGAAATCAGGATATTGGAGAAATGCCCCTCTTATGTCTATCCATTTCGTATTAGTTTCTTCTGCAATTTTTAGAACGGCAGAACTATATTTTTCTTGCCACCAGTAAATCTTGGTAACACTCCCAATGTATTTGAGAATGTTAGTTTCAGCCAATGGGTCGTTTTTACTAATCCATTTCAGATATCTGTCGGCATTAAGTGGGGGAAGAGTCATTACTACAGGTATTATTTTATTGCTTTTGAGAAAATTTAAAGTCTCCTTGAGTTTGTTGCCAAATGTATCAAAATCCGTCTTAGGTTTGTGGTCTGCATTGGGATTGTTGGAAACTTCATTCCAGTTAAAATCACAATCATTTCCTCCGTACTCCATAAGGACTATATTCGGATTGTCACTCAATACGTCCTCTTTAAGTTTACGAATACCTTTAATCATTGTATTCCCAAATCTGGAAGTATTACGGATTATCCCATTGAGTTTACTTTGTAGAAGAGCTATGTAATTATCTTCCAAAATAACATATTTATTTTTGTCTTCATCAAAAATAACTCCTTTAGAGATGGAATCTCCAGATATCATAAATTTACAACTTTGTTTACAGCCGTTTTCGCTCATTTCCATGCTCCTCAAGATTTTTCTAGCTTAGGCACATTCAAAAAAATAACCAGTCAGTATGCCAGTCTATTTTGTGTTATACTGCGTCGGCATATTCACCTAAACCCAGAAGTCAGAGGTCAGAAACCGGATGGTATCAGATTGGGGTATTCTTTTCTGATCTCTGGCCCCTGTCAACTGACCTCTGGAGACGTACCTCCTTGTCTGACGCAAACTATCCATGACATCTTTGACTTGTTATTTTCTTTCATATGCCTTAATTAAACATCCTTCACAATAACTAGTATAGATTTATTATGCTTAGAATTCAAATATATACTACGCTAGAGTGAATGTACTGGGAACCAAAGTAAGTCCTGTAAGGGCTATTTTTATGCCCAGTTTTAGAAAGGACGTAATATTTTGCATATAAACGAAAACTTAATATTAAAATGCCTAAACGAACTAACCAAAAATGCCCAAGCAAAGCAGAACTATAAGGACTACTA
Source organism: Desulfosporosinus sp. (assembly GCA_035648155.1). GTDB lineage: Bacteria > Bacillota > Desulfitobacteriia > Desulfitobacteriales > Desulfitobacteriaceae > Desulfosporosinus. The sequence goes on along the minus strand of DASRMA010000106.1, from coordinate 9,285 downwards.
CAAAGGCAACCACTCAATCCTGAAAAGCTACCAGATGTAGGATAGCAGGAGCAATATACGATTAGTGTTCAACTTTCTCAGGAAGTTCGTAGACAATGAAACAGGATATATCTTGGAAAACCAGTCAATTACATTTTAAAGTCATGATACCCCAATCATAGAAGCCATTGATAAAAACAGCAGTCATTACCCATAAATTATTGCATAAGTGAGCCCAGTTCGGGCTTCGCAGTAGGACAGGGGCTATACGACCAAGAAGTGCTTTCATTAGTGCCAGAAATCGCTCTTAACTACTCACGTGGTTGTGGTAACCCTATTTTGGTTTCGCAAAAGTTGCGCTAAGGGAAGTGGTTGTTGATTTCGGTTGTGGAGGAGGACTAGACGTCATCCTGGCCTCTCATAAAGTTGGGCCCAAGGGAAGAGTAATCGGAATAGATTTCGCTCCTCAAATGATCGAGCGAGCCAAGAAGGTCCTTGTTGAAGCAGGGTTGTAAGATAGAGATATCGAATTCCAGACGGCTGACTTGGAAAAAACCCAGATTGAAGACTGTTCTGTCGACGTCGTGATCTCCAATTGTGTTATAAACTTATGCCCAGCCATCTCGGATATTATCCTTACAGAAAAGATTGATCCAGAACTGCGGGGGCGTTTCCAAGCAACATGGGCAGGATGTATGGGAGGGTCTATTACTGAAGAGGACTACCTACAAATTATAAATAAAGCGGGGTTTACTGAGATCCAGATTATTGAACATCACCGACTCACGTCAGAAGTATTGGCAGCAATGGCTTGCTGTCCAAGTGAAGAACTTACTCCGTCTCCTAACAAGGAAGATCTTGCGCTTGTGCAAGGGAAGGTAGCTAGCATCAAGTTCACAGCAATCAAGCCCAGCACTATTTGAGGGACAAGTGGAATGATGTAAAGAGAACCTTCATTAAATGCAAGGTTCTCTTAATAAACCAAATTAATAAAAGTGGGGTGACCTAGTAAAAGCCTTCGAACATAGGGGGTGTTATATTCGTCGGTATCGCTATCCCATAAGTGTGCAGTAACAACGTTCGCAAGGCCGCGATAGAGGGCCATGAGACCGCCGATGCTTCCAAATATAACGACGCAAGAAGTGACCCTGCGGAAATTGTTTTTCCAAATAGCGGGTTAAAATGTCCAAGATAATATCTTGACCACAGATGACTAAGCTTTCATCAGATTGAAAACAATGATTTAAACGTTCGTTCGGTGGGAAGGAGTTCAATGGGGATGTTAAGGGGGTTTCTAGAGGATTAAGTCCCTTAGATTTTCGCTTATAACTCTCAATATCAGCACCCTCAACTGGACAAATGCACCTGTCCTTCCAGAATGTTTTTTTAATCTTTATCAAGCATAGAACGAAAATTGTATTGCTAATGTATTATAATATATCGTATAATAATGACGTAATTTAGTTTTGTTAACATAACTATACATATTATCATCACAGAAGGTAAATTTTTTCTTTTAACTGAATATAGTCTACTCTCCGAGCCGATCAACCTAAAGAGAAATTCATGGTTCATCGGCCAGGGCTATAACGCCCTCAGGGTATGTCTGGAAATGGGCATGCCTTCACGTTTGAAAAGGAGGAGGTCGCATGAATTAATTTAGATTTCATGGCGGCTCCACTTTCCTGTGGAGCCGTTTTTGTGTTTTTGGTACTTAGACGGAATTCTACCTGAAAATGGAATCACCAGAAGGAAGAATGATATTCATTCTAAGATTAGTGTATCCCAAAGACGAGTTAACAGAATCCAGACTGAGATTAGTGAAGAAAGTAGCCAAACAAGCTCTAGAATACCCATGATTCACAAAAAACTTTATAAACCCTATCTCCGAGCCGGAATAAACCTAATGAGTAATCTATGGTAACCGGCCAGGGCTTTACGCCCTCAGGGTGTACCCAGAAACGGGTAGGCCTTCATTATTGAAAAGGAGGTGGCTAGGCCAGCTAGGCTTTTGTTTGGCATGGCTCCACTTTCTATAGGCGGAGCTATTTTTTGTGCCAAATTAAAAGACTTAATTTTCGAGCAGGTTATCAGACACGCGAAATTTTTGAGGTAGCTATAGAACAAATAGGATAATTATTGTCTTTGAAATCCGGGTGCTGGAACAGATCAATCGTCTGGCCCAGAGGGGACTGGGCGTAATAATGATCTCGCATTTTCCAGATCATGTTTTTCTCTGTTCCACTAAGGACGCCCTTATGCAAAAACATAATGTCATTATTGTAGGTAGTGTGGATGAAGTGGCCACAGAGGAAAACTTGAAGCTTGCTTACGGTATTAATGTCTTATTAAAAAAAGAGCCTTTCAGCTCTTAATAATATTTATATTGATTAGATTTCAATAAACATTTTTCATCACTTATTTTTCCGCAGTATTCAAACATTTTTTTTCCAGCAGTACCTGGAATTTCTACGTAACATGCGCTACACTTATATACTGTTTTTAAGATAGTATCCTTATCTTTATCCTTATCCTTATCCTTCTCGTCTCTGAATTCTTTCCACACATCAATTTGAACGTCCTTATTTAATAGATCGCAATACATATATATCACTCCCTTTCAACTAAAGTCTTCGACAAAAGTGGGAAGTATCCTGCCCATTAATTATATCTATTTGAAATATATGTTACGAATAACAGTTCCAGTATAAGCATGTTAAAGCTAAATGAGTTCACTTTCTTGAAGCTATACGTTACAGAATACCTTCTTCAAGGAACTCAATAGAAAGAATCGCATAAGCTGATCTCGTCAATTGATTCCCACATTCATCGTGATGGTGATGCTAGAACGAAAAGGTGCTTTTTTTTTGAAAAACACCCAATTAAATGCTGCATATTAACATGTTAATATGCATTGTTATTTTAGGCTGTTTGCTTTATAATATTTATAAGGAGTGATGAAAATGCCAAATATTAAACCAATATCAGATTTGAGAAATTATACAGAAGTATTAAAAGAGGTATCCTACAATAAACCAGTATACCTTACCAGAAATGGAAGAGGTGAATATGCAATTATTAAAGTGGAAGAACTCGATAAGCTCCGCGCAATGGTAAGGCTTATGGCACAGCTTGAGGAAGGGGAAAAATCAGTTAGAGAGAAAGGGTGGCTCTCTGCTGATGAAGTAGAAGCTTCATTAGGATTATAGTATGGGAAAAGTGGAATATTCACCGAAGGCTCTGGAGGATTTACAGAGAATCAAGGCATACATTATTGAGAATTTTGGAGTTGATAATGCCCAAAAGGCTCTAGGTAAGATTACAGCCAGCGTTAGGAGATTAGAAGAATATCCAGTATTAGGGATGTCGTTGGGAAAAACGATTGATGTTCCTACAGATTATATGTATATCTTCACTGAAAGGAATTATGTGTTTTACAGAATCGAAGGTAATATAGTGAAGATTGTCAGAGCTCTAAATGAACGGCAGGATTTTATGAAGATACTTTTTGAAATTCATACAAGTTTTGAAGAGGGTTAATACTACTGATTACCAATTGGAAGATTATTACAAATAAAGGATTCGACTGTTTAAGTAAAATAGTCGAACTATAGTTAGGTTTTAGCAGCCAAATAGCAGATGTTTAACATCTGCTATTTGGCTGCTACTCTTTATTTAAAAGAGGCTGTTTTCTTTCTATATTCAACGGATTCCGCCTTGAGCTAAGCGTAAGATACCCAATATCTCACCATTTGCAGGGTTATTCGAAACAACGATCTTGTCAAATTCCGGCGGGAGGGTGTTGGAATTAACAATAGTTTATATTCGAAATGACTATGAGCATATAAGTACATGCAATATGGACAACGCCCTAATTTTAACCAATATATGCTAATATTATATTATGTAAACAACTGAAGGGAGTTGTTTAGCACTAAAAATTATCTAAATATTCATTAAACGATGTAATATCTTAAGAAATTTGGAGGTGTTATTCAATGTCAGAGGTTAAGGAACAAGCAAACTTATCTCGGCGGAAGTTCTTTATTGGATCAGCAGCATTTGCAGTCGGAGCAGTTGCTGCAGGAGCCACGGTGGCAATTAATCCAAAGGTTGTTGCTGCTGCAGCCCCCCCATTACCGTTTCCATATCAAATTCTTGATGTAGATCTGGTCCGAAGAAGGGGTTATGATTACTACTTCACTGGCGGTTGTATGTATACTGTGGCAAAGGCATTAATGGATACATTAGTTGAAACGGTGGGCGCTCCTTGGGATACTATTCCCGCTGATATGTTTAAGTTCGGTAAAGGCGGAGCTGAAAACTGGGGCACCCTATGTGGCGCGTTGAACGGATGCTTAGCGATCATTGAATTAGCGACAGGAAACGATGCAGAAACGATTGGACCAGAGTTACTGGGTTGGTATGGTACGTTCCCGTTCCCGAGTAGTGCGCACGAAGGTTACTGCAAGGTTCCCAACCAGATTACCACGATTTCTGATTCTCCGTTATGTCATCAGTCAGTCACTCAGTGGAGTGTGGCAGCCGGTGACAGAATCAGCAGCGCAGAAAAGAAAGATCGCTGTGCTAAACTGGCAGGGGATACCGCCGCAAAAGCAGCTGAGTTATTAAATCAGTGGAAATTGGGAACGTTTGTTGCAGGCTACAAGCCTGATGCTGACACCGCACGTTGTTTCCCCTGCCATGTTGGACCAACAAGTCGTAAAGATAATGTTCAAGCTCAAATGGACTGCTTAGAATGCCATACGGATCGCGTAAATCACCAACTAAGAAGAGGAAAATAATTCGTTAGATGGAGGTGTTCATTATGTCTTTAGAACTAAAGAATTACGATAGAAGAAATTTTCTAAAAAATCTTGGCCTTTTAGCGGCTGGAGCAGTTGTATCAACGGGTGTGGGAAGTTTGGTTAGCCCAAAAACTGTGCAGGCAGCTGCCCCCGCGCTCCCTTGGGCTTTTGCAACGCTTGATACGGCGGTGATCAGAAGAAGAGCTTATGACAACTATTGGATTAGTGGTTGCATGTATGCATCAGCAAAGGCTCTTCTCGATACCCTTTATGAGACGTCAGGCGCTCCTTGGAACTCGATTCCAGCCGACATGTTTAAGTATGGTAAAGGCGGAGCCTTTAACTGGGGAACACTTTGTGGTGCATTAAATGGATCACTCTATGTGATAAATCTCGCAACTGGTACCTCAGTGGACCAGTTAGGGCCGGAGCTAATCGGTTGGTACACAACCAATGCATTCCCGAGTAATTTAATGGATTTTTACGCGAGATTCACAGCGGTGAAGCAATCTGTTGCTGATTCCCCGCTGTGTCATATTTCAGTCGGTAAATGGGCTGATTTGACACATTACGAAATAAACTCAGACGAGAAGAAGGATCGCTGTGCTAAAGTAGCGGCAGATACGGCGGTAAAAGCAGCAGAATTAATGAATGCTTGGAAAGCCGGAACTTTCAGTGGGGTCTATGTGCCCGCCGCTGAATTCGCCAGTTGCTTATCCTGCCATAATGGCGCTGCAAGTCAGCTCGACAATGAGCAAGGTCTCGCAAATTGTACAGAATGTCATGACGATGGAAAAGCTCCTCACATGTAATGCTGTGAGCTATCTTGGAGTAAACTGGCGGTAATTTTTGGCTCACACTAGCAATTGCGTTATAATCAATTTATGGATGATCACAAGTAGCTGCGATCTAATGGGCCAACTACTGAAATGATAAGAGGTCAGAAAAGGGAAGGGCAACAAAACTGCCCTTCCCTTTAATATGTATACTATAGAGTCTATTACTCGCCGAACGCTTGTGGGTCCTTTAGTAAATAGAAGGAAACACCGTGCTCAAATCTATAGTTAAATCTGGAAATATTGATACAGTTATTTTTCCCTCTTCTGTGTATATTTCTGGTCTGCCATACCTACCGTTGCTTTGCAATATAAATACACTTACAAGCTTACCTTCCGGTTCTACAATCCAGTATTCTATAACTCCAGCTTTTTCATACTGATTAAACTTGGTAACCCTGTCATGTTTAATCGAAGATGGAGAAATGATTTCAATTATTAAGTCGGGTATACCCTTACAGCCTTGTCCATCAATTTTAGTTTTGTCACATACAACGGTAATATCAGGCTCAAAAACGTTCTTAATGTCTTCGTCTTTTTTCTCGTCACCTTTAGTTAACCTAACAGAGAATGGTGCAGCATAAACTTTACAAAGTTTTCCCTTTAAGTAGACTGAAATCTGTGTGGATAGATTCATTGATATCTCCTGATGCTCTGGTGAAGGGGTTGCTTGCATATAGGGAACACCATCAATAATTTCTACTCTTTTATCTTCAGGCCATGTTAGGTAGTCTGCATACGTGTATTGTCTTTCTTCTTGGGGTACTGGCATAATAACACTCTCCTTTTATTGAAGATAACTTTCAATTGGGGACTTCTGTTAAAATTGTCTATTCTACCATATACACAATATCACATGATAAATTCTATTAAATGGTTATTAAAATCTATCATACTCATTTAATGACCCACTCGCCACGGAAGTCTTACAAAATCATTATACCATGAAATATTTTTGTGTGTGAGAAAAGAAGCCGATGAGGAAGGGTAAGAATCATGTCATGTATGATTGGAAACAATAGCTCCGAAGGTGTTTTCACAATGATATCGCGTAAATTGTTCGTAACTTTTGGCATGGTTGCGATCCCAGGGAAAAAGGGAAGGAACTGGTGTGATTATGACTGCAAAAATCAACGAGTACAACCAAAAAAGGAATTTTGCCAGAACCTTGGAACCGGAAGGGGTAACAGAAGTTGCCCAAGAGGGTCTGAGATATGTTGTCCAGCACCATCTGGCACGTGGAGATCACTACGATTTCCGCCTGGAATGGAACGGAGCTCTATTGAGCTGGGCAGTGCCCAAGGGCCCTTCCTATAATACACGGGACAAAAGGCTCGCCGTACGGGTCGAGGAGCATCCTCTGGAATACAGAAACTTTGAGGGGACGATTCCCACGGGGCAATATGGTGGCGGTGTGGTCATGCTCTGGGATGAAGGGTACTGGGAACCCTACGGGGAGGTGGAGGGCGGACTCCTTGCAGGTATGGTGAAGTTTGTTCTGAAGGGAAGAAGACTTAAGGGAAAGTGGGCTCTGGTTCGATTGAAAGGGAAAGCTGGTGAGAAGCAGGATAACTGGCTGTTACTTAAAGAAAAAGATGAGTACGCCAAAACTGACGACTGGATTTCTGAATTTACCACCAGCATCAGAACCGGACGCTCCATGATGGAAATTGAAGAAGGGGAAGACGAAAAGATCACGAGCAACCCCTACAGTAGTACCGGCGTGCAGCTGGCCCAATTAGTCCATACGCCTCCTAAGGGTGAGGATTGGCTTTATGAGATGAAATTCGACGGCTACAGGATACTGGCCTATATAGAAGACAACAGCGTCCGGCTTATCACCAGGAACGGCAATGATTATACGGAACGGTTCCAGGATGTCGCCTCTTCCCTACTTGAATGGGCTGGCAGTAGGGCGATGATCTTCGACGGCGAAATGACCATCACAGACGCAGCGGGCAAGACGGATTTTCAGGCACTGCAGAACTATCTAAAAAATCCCCATACCAAAAACCTGACCTATATCGTCTTTGATCTTCTGGCGCTGGATGGAGCGGACCTTCGGGGACACCGCCTGATTGACAGAAAGGATACGCTTGAAGCTTTGCTGAAGGATGCCCCCAAAAATCTCCACTACAGCCGGCATGTGAGAGGAAACGGCAAGGAAAGTTTCCGCGCGACCTGTGAAGCAGGCATGGAAGGAATTGTCGGCAAAAAAGCCGATTCCATCTACAGTGGCGCAAGAAACGGTGACTGGATCAAACTTAAATGCGATCAAAGGCAGGAATTTGTCATCGGTGGATATACGCTAACTGATAAAAAAACCAGCGGGGTAAGTTCCCTGCTCTTGGGCGTCTATGCAGGCGGGGAGTTAGTCTATGCCGGACGTGCCGGTACCGGCATGAGTGAAGCCGACATGAAAGAGCTAGAGGGGAAATTTGCAGGCATAAAGAGAATGGAACCCCCATTCCAACTCGCGCCCAAGCCCAGGACGAAGGAAAAGATCACCTGGCTTGAACCTGAACTGGTGGCGGAAATCAAATTTGCCGAATGGACCGAAGAGAATTTGTTAAGACAGGCCAGTTTTAAGGGTTTGCGCACGGATAAGAATCGCAGGGATATCAAAAAGGAAAAAGCGGATGAAGAAATACAGACTCAATCAGCCGCTCAAGAAACGGAGAGAGTCGTGGAAGTAAATACCAACGGTATGATCATGGAAGGAATTAAGATTAGCAACCCGGACAAGGTGATCTTTCCCGACCTGAAAATTACCAAAGGGGATGTGATCAGGTATTATTCCCAGGTGGCAGAGCGCATGCTTCCTTATGTGAGCCTCAGGATTCTCAGCACTGTTCGCTGTCCTAAGGGCATCTCCCAGACATGCTTTTATAAGAAGCATCCTAATCCGGGCAGCAAAGGGATCGTGACCATTCCTATTTCCACCAGTGACGGAGAAATGGAAGACTACTTCTATATTGAGAATACATCCGGGCTGATCGCGGAAGCACAAATGGGCACAGTGGAATTTCATACCTGGGGAAGCCGTGTCAATGAGCTGGAAAAGCCGGATCTGATGGTATTTGATCTGGATCCGGATGAAGGAATGGAGCTGAGCAGGGTGCGCCAGGGTGTGCGGGATGTGAAAGGTATTCTTGCTGAACTTTCCCTGACCTCGTACCTAAAGACCAGCGGCGGCAAAGGGTACCATGTCGTCGTCCCTTTAAAACCTGCCGTTGCCTGGGATGGGTTTCACAATTTTGCAAGGCGCGTTGCCGAAGTGATGGAGCAGAAGTGGCCAGACCGCTACACAAGTAATGTGAGAAAGGCTAAGCGTACCAACAAGATTTTCATAGACTGGATTCGCAACGGCAGAGGCGCTACCAGCATTGCCCCCTATTCGCTGAGAGCGAGGAAAGGGGCCGGGGTGTCCATGCCAATCGCGTGGGATGAACTGGACACGGTAGCTCCTAACGGTGTCAATATGGCGGAGGCGCTCCGGAGGATCGGCGGCAATGACCCATGGCAAGATTTTTCTCGGAATAATCAGCAGCTTAAATGATCAAAGAGAATTTAATCGATTTGATATCACAACGAAACAATGGTTTTTATCTGCTACGATTGACAACTTATTTGATAACCCACCGACCATGAGCGAAGTTGCC
>DASRMA010000105.1:0-29534 GCA_035648155.1 Desulfosporosinus sp. | reverse complement strand
GCTCTCTTTCATCAGGTCTTAATTGAGGGATTTTTCCATGCAGATCCACATCCCGGAAATATCTTCTTATTACGTAATGGTGTGATCTCCTTTATCGATTTTGGTATGGTCGGAAGACTCACGTTAGACATGAAAGAAAATTTCGCATCCATGATCATCGCTATGATGCGCCAGAATACGGAGAGTATGATTAAAGCAATATTGCGAATTGGGATAGTTCCAGATGAGGTCAATCTACCACTTCTGACCAATGATGTGGATGAGCTAAGGGAAAAATACGTGGATGTCCCCATGAGTCGTATTAGTCTAGGAGAGGCAATTAGCGACCTATTTACAGTCGCCCTTCGTCATCGGATCCGTATTCCCTCAGATTTCACCTTACTGGCAAAGTGCTTTCTCACTCTGGAAGGGATCGTGGAAAAACTCGATCCCCAACTGAGCATGATGGATATGGCGCAACCGTTTGGTATTAGGCTCCTGAAGGAACGCTACCGGCCAGGCACGATTGCGGACAGAATATGGCACAATCTCACGGATTATAGTGATCTACTGGTGGATCTTCCCAAACAATTGAAGGATCTAATGGGAAAATTAGTAAAAGGTAGGATTCGATTAGAAGTTAGCGTACCAGAGCTTGATATATTTCTGAGGAAATTGGACCGTATCACCAATCAGATTTCCTTTAGCATTGTTTTGCTGGCGTTTAGTATTGTTATGGCGGGGATCGTTATTGCTTCAGCTTTGGGCCACCAGCCCATCTTACTTTGGCATATCCCCGCGATTGAAGTGGGTTTTTCGATGGCTGCCCTCATGTTGCTTTGGCTGTTTATTTCTATTTTTAAATCAGGCAAGTTTTAGTTCCGTACAATTGGGGAAAGCTATCCCTGAGGTGAACAAAGATGACGTTAGAATTCATACCTTCTCGCGTATTTTACGAGCCAGGTGCCCTTGATTATCCTTTAGGAAAAACTTTAGTGGAAAGTTTTCGGCAGATGGGGATGCCGGTGATTCCCACTACCTCCCATAATCGGATTACAGGAATTACTGGTGAAACCGCAGAAATAGCGTATCGGGAAGCTAAGAGGACTTTAGTGATCGGGGTGCGTCGCAGTAAGGAATTTCAAACGTGTAAACCCTCTGCGCATTATCAGTTGCCCCTCGTCACCAGTTGCCCAGGTATGTGCGAATATTGTTATTTGGCTACCACATTAGGAAGAAAACCCTATGTAAGGATTTATGTCAATTTAGATGAGATCTTAGGCATAGCGTCAAACCTTATTCAGGATCGATTGCCAGAGATCACTCAGTTTGAAGGAGCCGCAACCTCAGATCCAATTCCTGTGGAGCACTATACAGGGGCCTTGAAGCAGGTTGTTGAATTTTTTGGACGTGAGGCTAATGGCCGAATCCGCTTTGTCACGAAGTATACGGATGTAGAAAGTCTTCTTGGGGCGAAACATGAAGGACATACTCGTTTTCGCTTTAGTTTGAATTGTGCTGAGGTCGTGAAGAAGTATGAACATGGAACTCCGTCTCCAGAAAAACGGATTATAGCCGCAGGGAAAGTACTAAAAGCTGAGTACCCCTTAGGTTTTATCATTGCCCCAATTTTTCGGTTTGAAGGATGGCAAGAGGCATATCGACAGCTCATGGAACGCTCAGCGGAAGAATTGGCGAAAAGAGCTCCGTCCGGTTGGTCTTCAGAGCAATTAACGCTTGAATTTATCTCGCATCGCTTTACTGCGAAAGCTAAAGCTACAATCTTAGAGGTTTTCCCGAACTCCTCCTTACCAATGGAAGAGGATGAGCGAAAGTTCAAGTACGGACAATTTGGCTATGGAAAATATGTCTATCAACCGGATGAGATGAAGGAAATGAAAGAGTTTTTTAAAGAGCAGGCACAGACTTATTTCCCATTAGCACAGGTTGAATACTTCATCTGAGTGCTTTATTCCATGAAAAAGAAAAAGAGAAGTTATAGACTATATGTCTTAACTTCTCTTTTTCTTTTTCATGGAATTATCCGAGTATAGGGACGTTCGGTTCATTGTACCAGATGGAGATGACGGTAGCAGTTCCAGTGCTTTGAGTGAGGTTGACCACCTTGAGCCAGCTGTTGTCCTCTAACCATTGATTAATTTCTTTATCTAAAATTCGAGAATCCAGGGAACTAAAAATCTTAACTTTCATTTTCAAGCTCGTCCTTTCTGGCCGTTATTTCTATCTCTTATCATACGGGAGACGCAAGGATTGTCAAGATATCTTCCAGCCCTTATAAAGTAAACTTACTCTGTGGAGTGTACCAAGAATGAATGGTTTTAATAATATTCATTAATTATCTAAAAAATACTGAAAAATCTATTTATTCTTTGGCGCGTCTATGATATGATGACTTTATGAATGAGCATTCATTCAAGACTTTAGTTCTAAAAGGGGTGTGTTGCTGTCATGGACGCGCAGCGCGAGGGAAAATTTGAACGAATTCTCGAGGCTGCCATTAATGCTTTTGCAGAATCGGGATTCCATCAATGCCCGGTATCTAAAATTGCCAACTTAGCGGGAGTAGCTGAAGGCACGATCTATCTATACTTCAAAAACAAAGAGGAAGTCCTTACACGGATTTTTCAGGAACGGATGGGTGCCTTTATCACCAATATGCGTCAGGAACTCTCGCGAGAAGAAACGACAGAAGCGCACTTGCGGACGATTGTTAGAACACATTTTGCCTATATGGAACAAAATCGGTCGCTGGCCATCGTAACGCAACTGGAGCTTAGACAGTCTAATCCGCGTATTCGCCAATCCATTAACGGTCCTTTATTGGAATATTTTCATCTCATTGAGGGGGTGATCCAGCAAGGAATAGAGCGGGAAGAAGTTCCGGAAACTGATCCATGGGTAGCTCGTCAAATGATCTTTGGGTCCCTAGATGAGGCCACAACCGATTGGGTGATGGCTCGTAGCCCACGGACCCTCGTGAGTAGTGTTGAGCCAATGTTAGCATTATTTATAGGCGCACTTCGGTTAAGAAAACCGAATGAGATAAGAAGAAGTGCCGATGAACAGAAATGAGAGGAGGATGGAAATGCAGATTCATAAAGTAGCGGTAATAGGGTCAGGTGTAATGGGGAGTACCATCGCAGCGCATTTGGCCAATGCAGGAATCTCGAGCCTGTTGCTGGATATTGTCCCTTCCAAACTATCTGCTAAACAAGAAGCAGCAGGATTGACCATGGAGGACCGTAAGTTTCGAAATAGTATTGCCGAACTTAATATGACTAACCTGAAAAAAATGAATCCCGCACCTTTTTTTGTCCCTGAATTTGCGGATCGAATTGAGGTAGGAAACCTAAGCGATGATTTAGCTCGCTTAAGCGAGGTTGATTGGGTGATTGAGGTTGTTGTGGAACGCCTCGACATCAAGGCGGATCTCTTTAAAAAAATTGCCGCGCATGTCCGTACAGGCACGATTGTCAGTTCTAATACCTCAGGAATTTCCTTGAAATCCATGGTTGAGGAACTACCAGAGAGCTTTACTCGGTATTTCTTGGGAACACACTTCTTTAACCCTCCGCGCTACATGAAACTCTTAGAACTAATCCCTGGGCCCAACACTGACCAGGAAGTCATTACATTCCTAGCTGAGTTTGGGGAGAGGGTCTTGGGCAAAGGGGTTGTCATGGCCAAAGATACGCCTAATTTCATTGCAAATCGCATCGGCGTCTTCGGCTTAGCATCAACACTTACGGAAATGCTTCGTTCAGGCCTAACAGTCGATGAAGTAGATGCTCTGACTGGACCAGTTATGGGACGTCCGAAGAGTGCCTCCTTTAGAACGGTTGACCTTGTTGGTTTGGATACTTTTATCCATACTGCCAATACCGTCGCAGTGGGAGTACCATCAGAAAAAGAGAATTTCACATTACCTGAGTTTATGCAAACTATGTTGACCAATGGTTGGCTGGGAGATAAAACAAAACAAGGTTTCTATAAAAAATCCAAAGGACCACAAGGTAGAGTTATTGAAGTTCTCGACCCACATACGATGACCTATGGCCCGAAAAAAGTCGTAAAATTTGCTTCCCTGGATAAAGCCAAAGTGGCAGGAGGCTTAACTGAGAAAATTCGCACCTTAGTCAGCGGTAAAGATGCTGGGTCAGAGTTTGCTTGGAATGTCTTAAAGCCAGTCTTGCTATATGCAGCTACGATTGCTAAAGACATTGCCGATAACATTTCCGGAATCGACGAAGGCATGCGTTGGGGTTTTAACTGGGAAATGGGACCGTTTGAACTTTGGGATGCTCTAGGAGTTAAAACGATTGCTGATCGCGTTATCGCAGAAGGGGGAACATTGCCTCCTCTCGTTGAAGAATTGCTCGCTAAAGGGAATGGGCGCTTCTATCAAAAGAGTGAATCTGGCCAAGTCTCATATTACGAGGCTGGAGAGTATATTCAAAAAGCAGTTAGCCCTTACGCGTTCTCCATTAAGCAAGCCCATAAAGAAGGCAAGGAAATCTTGGGCAATGCCGGAGCAAGTCTGATTGACCTCGGTGACGGAGTAGCCTGCTTGGAATTCCATTCTCCGAGTAATTCCATTGGCGCGGATATTCTGAACATGATTCATAAGTCATTGGCAGAAGTTGAGAAAAATTACCTAGGAATGGTCGTCGGCAATCAAGGAAAAAATTTCTGTGTGGGTGCAAACCTCATGCAAATTCTCTTAGAAGCTGAAGAAGAAAACTGGGATGACATTGATCACATGATCCGTGAATTCCAGAATGGAACCATGGCCCTTAAATTTGCCAAGAAACCGGTCGTGGCAGCTCCTTTCGGAATGACTCTTGGTGGCGGAGCAGAAATTTGTATGCACTCCCACGCCATTCAAGCCTCTGCTGAAACGTACATGGGTCTCGTCGAACTCGGAGTTGGCCTAATTCCTGGGGGTGGCGGTACCAAAGAAATGGCAGTTCGTGCTATGGAAGGTGTTCTACCCGGTATTCAAGTGGCTCCCGATTACTTCTTTGCCAAACGTTTTGAAGCAGTTGCTATGGCTCAAGTCTCCACTAGCGCAGAAAAAGCGCGTCAACTTGGTTTCTTGCGTGACCATGACCGTATTAGCATGAACCTCGGGCATGTCATATTGGATGCTAAAGCACGGGTCATTGACTTGGCTCGTAACTTCAGACCTAATCTACCAACGAAGGTCAAAATGGGAGGATCTGGAGTCCGTGCTACCTTGGAGCTTGCCTTATATGGAATGCGTGTAGGGAATTATATCTCAGAGTATGATCAGTATCTGGGCAAAAAATTAGCCTATGCCATGACAGGTGGGGATCGTCCAGCAGGAATGCTCGTCGATGAGCAATATCTCTTGGATCTTGAACGAGAAGCCTTTATGAGCTTAGTTGGTGAAGCGAGGACTCAGGATCGTATCCGCCATATGCTCGCAAAAGGCAAGCCATTACGGAATTAGGGGGAAGAAAAGATGCAAGAAGCCTACATTATACAGGCCAAGAGGACAGCAATAGGCAAAGCGGTCAAAGGGTCCTTGGCACAGGTACGTCCCGATGATTTAGGTGCTTATGTCATCCAGGATATTCTCAAAAGGGTTCCTTCTCTTAAACCAGTAGAGATTGATGACTGCGTTATTGGTTGTTCGTTTCCAGAAGGGGAACAGGGGATGAATATTGGCAAAATTATGGCTATGCGCGCCGGTCTTCCCTTCGACGTCCCAGGCATGACAGTCAATCGCTTTTGCTCTTCAGGGCTTCAGGCAATTTCCATGGCGGCAGACCGGATTCGTTTAGGCGAAGCGGATGTTATGATCGCTGGTGGAGCGGAGAGCATGTCTGCAGTTCCGCTAGGTGGTTCAAAACCAGCACCTAACCTCTTCTTAGTGGAAAATATGCCAGAAGCTTATGTGTCGATGGGTATAACCGCTGAGAATGTGGCTAAAAAATACGAAATAACTCGTGATCAACAAGATGCCTTTGCAGTCAACAGCCATCAAAAAGCATGGGCAGCTCAGACCAGCGGTCGCTTTGATGACGAGATTGTGCCAGTTCTTCTCCCTAATTGGGGAAAACCGGGTGAAAAATGGTTCAGCAAAGATGAGGGAATTCGTGCAGAGACCACGCTAGAATCATTAGCGAGACTCAAGCCCGCCTTCCTAAACGGGGGCACAGTTACGGCGGGGAACTCATCCCAGACCAGTGACGGTGCAGCCATCACACTTCTGATGTCTGAACTGAAATTCAAGGAGTTGGGTCTTAAACCTATAGCAGTATGGCGTGGGTTTGCTGTCGCTGGTGTGGACCCTGAATTAATGGGCATTGGCCCGATCAAGGCCATTCCTAAAGTATTAAAACAAGTCGGCTTGACCCTTGCAGATATTGATTTATTCGAGTTAAATGAAGCTTTTGCATCACAATCGCTGGCAATCATTAAGACGCTGGACATAGATATTGCAAAAGTCAACGTAAACGGCGGGGCCGTGGCCTTCGGACATCCGCTTGGATGTACTGGAGCTAAGCTCACAGCAACTCTCTTGAGTGAAATGACAAAACGTAAGCTGAAATACGGCATAGTGACCATGTGCATTGGCGGAGGTATGGGAGCAGCTGGAGTGTTCGAGTTACTGTAGGGTCTCTGAAAGTAAGGAGCTTTTGCACGTACACACGAGTTAAGTTCGCTAGCGAGTTGGATGCTGAAGCTATCACTGCCAACCTCTGGGTAGCGCAGGAAGTGAACCAAGGCGTGATAATGCTTCAGCATCGGACTCGCTGTAGCGCGAAATTCACTAACGTGTTCACTTAGCAAAGTCCCCTTTGTTTCTGGTCACTGGGCAGGGGGGATAGGTTGGTCGACTCTCTCGTTCGAACAACGATTATCGAACATCGAACTACGAATATGGAGGAGGATAATATAATGGAATTAGAATTAAAGGGAGGCGGGTTTTTACTTGCTGAAGTTTCCCCAGAGCAAGTATACGTCCGTGAGGAATTAAACGAAGATCATATGCAACTCAAACGGATGGCGCATAATTTCATGTCCAAAGAGGTTGCTCCTAAGATAGAACAAATGGAGGCGCAAGAAGAAGGCGTAGTTCGAGAGTACATGCGTCAGGCTGGAGAATTAGGATTGCTAGGGCTGGAAGTTCCTGAAGAATTCGGTGGTCTGGCAATGGATAAAGCAGCTACTGTGGTTGTTGGTGAAGAGGTTCCCCTCGGAGGATCGTTTGCAGTTGCGTATGCTGCGCATACAGGGATTGGAACCTTGCCAATCGTTTATTTTGGTACACCTGAGCAAAAGGCCAAATATCTCCCGGGGCTTGCAGATGGGAGCAAAATTGCGGCTTACTGTTTAACCGAGCCTGGTTCAGGATCAGATGCTTTGGGTGCAAAATCCACAGCTGTTCTTAATGCAGAGGGAACCCATTATTGTCTGAACGGAACAAAACAGTTTATTACCAATGCTGGTTTTGCCGATATTTTTCTCGTCTATGCAAAAGTTGACGGAAAAATGACCAATTTCATTGTGGAGCGCGAAACTCCAGGTCTCTCATTTGGACCGGAAGAGCAGAAGATGGGAATTAAAGGGTCTTCTACGCGTCAAGTTATCTTAGAAGATGTTTTGGTACCTGTCGAGAATATAGTAGGCGAACTCGGGCGAGGACATGTTGTTGCCTTTAATATCTTAAATGTTGGTCGTTTCAAACTGGCAGCTGGCGCTATCGGAGCTGTAGAAGTCGTCTTGGAGACCGCTTTAAAGTATGCCTCAGAGCGTAAGCAATTCGGAGTTGCACTCAACACATTTGGAGCTATTCAAAATAAGATTGCCCAAATCGCCACTAAGAATTATATGGCTGAGAGCGTTGTTTATCGTACCTCTGGTCTTATGGAAAATGGTTTTCATGGCCTCGATCTAACCACTGATTGTCGTAAAGAGGCTGGCAAGGCTTTAGAAGAGTATGCTATTGAATGTTCCCTTAACAAAGTGTATGCCTCTGAAGTTTTGGATTATGCCGTGGATGAAGGCCTTCAGATTCATGGTGGTTACGGATTCATTAAGGAATATCCGATTGAACGGATGTATAGAGATTCCCGCATCAATCGCTTATTTGAGGGAACGAATGAAATCAACCGTCTGCTGGTGCCAGGAACTCTTCTGAAACGAGCTATGACTGGTGAACTTCCGTTGCTTCAAGCGGCTCAAGCGGTCAGCAAGGATCTAGTCTCTCTTGGGATGAGTGCTGCAGAAGGATTAGCAGGACTCAATCAAATGACACAGAAGGCCAAGAAGTTATGCTTAATGGCCGCAGGACTTGCCGCTCAAAACTTGGGGGTTGGCTTGAAAGACAATCAATATGTCCTTACTGGATTGGCTGAAATGGTTCTCCAAGTCTACGCGATGGAAAGTGGTGTTCTACGGGCTCAGAAGGTTCAAACCCTTGATGTTTCTGATGAGCATAAAGCATTCGTTGAGAAGGCCGCAACACTAGGCGCCTTCGAAGCGTTTGTAATTCTCGAGCAACAGGCTAAAGAAGTTCTTTGTGCAGTAGAGAAAGGGGATACCCTGAGTACTGTTTTGGCTGGCATGCGTAAGCTTGTTCGTCGTCCAAATGTTGATATGATCGGGATGCGCCAGGAAATCGCTAAATATATTATTGAAAAGGAACACTATCCAATTAACTACTAAATTGAAAAAGTAAAAAAGTATACGAGAAAAGGTCATAGTCTGGTTAGGACATGGCCTTTTTGAGTACATAGCTACTTGTGATTACACTATGCTTACGGATGGGAGCAGCTCAAGAAACGGGTAGGTTGACGGTCCATTGGCTAAAAAAACTCACTTAGGTGAAGTTAAATTGAACTGTAGCTGAGGTTAGTGTTATAAAAAATTATCAGAAAAATCAAAATTATATGATATAATATGGCTATAATATGGCTATAATAAAGTATGTAGATGAGTGAAGGGGGATAGATTAAACATGAAATCTAGCACAGAAAGGCATAAAACGGGCAAGCAAAATATCAGTATAGGCAAGTATATTGGTCAAACCTTAGTTACGGTTGTCCCTATGGTATCAGTTATGGGAGTTGGTATTGCTTTTTTCATGGGGCTTGATTGGAGAAATTCCGTCACCATCCTTATTTGTTTTTTACTAGCCGGTATTATCATTGGAATCGTTGCTTCTTTGAAAAATTATAGGCGCTATTTGAAACCCATTTATGTAATGGAACAAGGAATTATTCAGGTAGCTCAAGGGGATTTAACACAAAGAATTGAGATTTCAAAAAATAGTGATGTTGCTGAATTAGGGCGGGCGTTTAACCTTATGATGGAGAATTTTGATGGTATTATTCGTAAAATTCGCGAGATGGCAAATTCTTGGGTTATTTCGTCCGAAGAATTATCGGCCAGCTCTGAAGAAGTGACTGCGACGAATAGCAGTGTAGCTGATCATACGAGTCAAATGGCCTCAGAGGCTCGAAACCAGGCTCAAACACTGCATCAGATGAAAAAGATGGTCATCGAACTCGTCAATGCTGCTCAAATGATCACTGAGAGGGCCTTGTCTGTTTCCCTAGAAGCCGTAAACTCAGACAAACATTCAGAAGAGGGATTAACTAAACTTTCAATAATTCTGGCTACGATGGAGGAAACAAATAATTCTGTAAATAAATCGGTGAAGATAATTGAGGATTTAGCCAATCAATCAAATCGAATCGGTTCGATAACGGAGACCATTTCCCAAGTGGCTCAGCAAACGAATCTATTGGCACTCAATGCCGCGATAGAAGCTGCAAGGGCAGGTGAACATGGAAGGGGCTTTGCCGTTGTTGCTGACGAGATCCGTAAACTCGCGGAAAATGTAGCCTCTTCAACCCGCGAAGTCACTGAAATTACCACCCTGATCCAACATAGTATTAATGATGCGGTTCAAGGAATGATGCAGACAGATTCTAAGGTCAAAGACAGTGTGGTTTCGATTCATGAGGCGCAGGAAGCTTTAACTGTTATTGCGCATGCTACGAAAACAGTGTCCGTCGACATTTCAGATATTGCGGCCTCTAGTGAGCAAATGCTGGGAAGTATGGACGAGATGAAATTATATGTCAATGCGGTTATACAAGTTTCGGAACAAGCCGCTGTAACTGCAGAGAATATTGAGGAATCCACCACGGAAGTGTCTGCAACGATGCTAGTCGTAGCGAGAGCTGCTCAGTCCCTAGCGCAAAACGCGAATCAGCTTCAAAAAGAAGTGGAACGCTTCAAGGTTTAGTGCATCACAATTATTACCATGATTAGTGAATTAATCAATCTGGAACAGGCACGTGGGCAAATTCATTGGCATGGAATTTGCTTATATAAAGGGTTTAGGTTTTAGTGAAAATAAATTGGGGAAGCGATATGGAGAAGGCTAACATGGAGTTTGATTTGCATACTCATTCCAGTCAGGGTTCTGCTTGCAGTCGTATGCACATCTGGGACTTAGTTCAAGCAGCGTGTCAGAAAGGTCTTGAGGGGATCTGCATCACAGATCATGATTATTGCTGGGATCCAGGGGAGTTGGTTAAACTGCACAGAGAAAGCGGGATACAAGTTTACAGTGGGGTTGAATTGAGCACGTCTATGGGTGAAATATTAATATATGGTGTTCATCAGACCTTGTTACATCTTAGAGATGACCTTCCAAAATTAGTTCAATTAGTGCGTGGGTTGGGAGGCTTTATGGTCGCTGCCCACCCTTTTAGAACCGAGTTTGCGTTATCTTCTCTCTCTAGGGAAGAATGTGGTATGGAACCGATACAGGTGGAGGAGATGTGCAAGAGGTCGGTGTTTGACTTTGTTGATACTTTAGAAGTCTATAATGGGCGGAGCATTTGGCAGGAAATTCAAGCTGCCCGAAAAGCCGCAGTCATCTTGGGTAGAAAAGGAACAGGAGGAAGCGACGCCCATAGCGTACTCAGCGTCGGCTCGTGTGTGACTATATTTGATGATCCAATTAAGAACGAAGCTCAACTGCTAGCTCAATTGCGTAATGGGAGCTACCATGCAAAGAAGAAGGAAGACCCTCGAAAAATATTGGGTAAGTGAACATTGCGTCAATGATAGTTAATTGTCGCTGTATGCATTGCGCACTGAATTCAGTATAAAATGATGGCTTTGTATCTGATTCCATACATGTGTAGTTTCCTCCTTCGGATTAATCGTCCGACGGGAGGCTTTTTTGTTTCGTTAATAGTTGGCACCGTTTTTGCTATAACACATAGTATAAGCTTTTGAAAAATAATAAGGGTTCTGCTTGAGGGGTTTGCGGTAAGTCAGTTGTCCTATCTAAAAATCTAATGTTTGATTTGAGGCCAGATGTGCAAATTGTTCAGGTTGAAATGGGTTGGAAGGAATGTTTAAATGGCAAGTAATTTTCTTTACTCGACAAGAGATCATAAGTTTATCCTAAAAGAATGGCTTGACACGCAGAAAATTTTGAACTTTCCAAAATATAGGGATGTGTATGTGGTTGAGGATATCGATGCCATCCTTGATCAAGCTTTGAGAGTGGCCAAGGACATTATTGCCCCATCCAACGACGAGGGGGATACGATTGGAGTAAAGCTTGTTGACGGACAGACTAAGGTACCGCCATCATTTCACGCTGTTTTCAAGTTCATGCAGGAGAATGGCTGGAGCATGTATGACCCAGAAGAAGAAGGCATTATGCCAGATCTTGTCCGCTTTGCCTCGAACGAATATTTTATTGCAGCTAACCCTTCCATTTTACCGTACATCGGTTTGACGAAAGGTGCCGCCAAGCTAATTGCCAATTTTGGCAGATCAGAAGACAAAGCGAGATTTCTGCCAAAACTGTACGGCGGTCAATGGAGCGGCACTATGTGTTTAACAGAGCCCCAATCCGGCAGTGATGTAGGAGATGCACAAAGCAAGGCTTTCCCTACGGAAAACCCACGTATATTTAAAATTAAAGGCACCAAGTGTTTTATTACTGGCGGAGATCAAGATATAACTGAGAATATCATCCATTTGCTGCTGGCCCGTGTGGAGGGAGCGATTGCAGGTACTAAAGGTCTATCCTTGTTCATTGTGCCTAAGCTTTGGGTTAATGAAGACGGGAATCTGGAATCTAATGATGTTACAACTGTGTCACTCGAACATAAGATGGGCATCAAAGGTTCCGCTACTGCAATGTTAAGTTTTGGCGACGAAGAGAATTGTCGGGGGATTTTGTTGGGCAACTCACCTAACGAAAAGGGTATTGGAGAAGGAATGGCACAAATGTTTCAAATGATGAATGAGGCTAGAAACGGGACTGGTCACTCTGCTGTGGCTGTCGCCGCCGTAGCCTATCATAACGCCGTTGAATATGCAAAAAGTCGAGTACAGGGCAGGCCATTAACAGATTCAAGAGGGAAGCGGGTACGCATTATAGAACACGAAGACATTCGAAGAATGCTTTTGGATCAGAAAGCCACCCTGGAAGCCATGCGGGCATTAATCTTTATGAGTGTGTATTATCAAGAGCTAGCCGCCCACAGTTCCGATAAAGAAGAACAAAAGATGGCCCAGCGTAGGATCGAAATCTTAAACCCGCTAGCGAAGGCCTACCCATCCGATATGGCCTGGCCGCTAATTGCAGAGGCAATCCAAGTGTACGGAGGGTATGGCTTTACTGAAGAATACCCGGTGGCCAGGCAGGCCAGAGATTGTAAGATTCATTCCATTTGGGAAGGAACCAACTATATCCAGTCCATGGATTTGGTAGGCAGGAAATGGTTGATGGACAACGGGCTGGTGTTCAAGGAATGGCTAACGGAAGTAGAGGATTATATTTTAAGTAACCAGAGTTCACCTGGTCTGGAAGAGGAGTTTTTTCTGCTCAAAGATGCCGTTCGCAGTTATAAGGAAATTTACGTCACCATAGGTAATTATGCCACAAGCAATCCTCACTTGGTACCGTTTTATTCTACCCGTGTCTTGCACAGCACCGCCATGTTATATTGTGGGCGGTTGATTGCTGAGCAAGCTATAATCGCTCAACGTAAGCTTGTAGAAGTTAAGCACGGAAGCGCTGACTATGCTTTTTACATAGGAAAGGTTTCGTCAGCTAGGTATTACATCAAGAACGTGGTACCGGTAATCAACAATCTGGCCGAGATTTTCAAACTAGCCGATACATCAGCTCTTGAAATTCCGGAAGAGTCATTTTAATATTCAATTAAGAACATCCATTCTCGATGGCATAGTTCTTGCATTAAAAGAATAGAAATCGAGAAAATTTCAGGTGAGAATTGGGTAAGAAGAAGAATCGGCCCAATTGCGAAATGGAAGTTCTCAGGCAAAGAATAAGGAGGTATTGCGCAATGTGTTGGGTATGTGAGAAATATGGTAACGGGGAGAAATGGTATCTCAATCCGGAAAACTATGCAAGACGCCTTTATAAGGTCCGCAAGGAAGGCAAAGAATCAGCGGGCGCAGATGCTGATCCACAGGCTGCGGGGATGGGCGCGGGAGTAGTAGCAGAGTTAGTTAAAGCACGCATTAGTGGAGACCAAGAATGGGAAGACGAAATTAAACGAGATGCCTTAGAACAGGCCTACCAAACTCACTTCGGGCAGGTTGTCACGTTAGATGAGTATTTGCAGATTTTGGATATAGCCTATCCCTTGGCGAAAATGACGTGCGGTTGTCGACGAGTACAGAGAGGTATGCCTGATGAAGAAAATTTTACGTGCATGGGCATTGGACCTGGTATGTACAAGTGGGAACGTTGGCCTGAGACGTATCATGGCGGGGTAGAGTTTGTCACCACAGAAGAGGCCAAAGAATGGGCCATGATGAACCACAAAGAAGGACGGGTGCAGACGGTCGATGTATTTGGTACGCCTTACATCGGGGGACTCTGCCAATGCGAGTATCCTGGGTGCGTTGCGGTCCGCAACCGGATTGACTATGACTTTAAATTTTTATTAAAAGGGCATACGGTGGCTAAAGTAGATCGAGCGAAATGCACAGGGTGTAAAAGTTGTTTGGGTCGCTGCCAGTTTAAGGCGCTTAATCTGGAGGTCTACACGAGCAAGGCCTATATCGATATGGATCAATGTTTTGGCTGCGGACTCTGTGTCACAGCTTGCCCAAGTGAGGCAATTGAATTAATAGACAGGCAAAGTATGCCTGGATTAGCTGAGAACTGGTAAGGGGGGAACCAAATGATTGCTCAAATTGGCTTTGACTACAATTTATGCACAGATCCCTTGGACTGTCGCAAGTGTTTAAGTGTGTGTCCATCGGTTGTTTTCGTGTGCGGACCTACAAGGGTCTGGAAAGGAAGAGAGAGCGATCCCAGTGAGTATCGAATTGTAGGACGCTATTTCGACAAGTGTTCTGGTTGTGGTGACTGCGTTAAGGTTTGTCCTACTAACGCGATTCAACTGAATTTCGTACCCCGGGAGCAGTTAGCTCAGAAGTTCAGAGAGGAAAGGGCAGCCCAATTGAAAGAACGCAATTCCTAACATTATAAGCATGTGAGGACAATTACAAAAACGAAGGGGAGTTAAGTATGGCCTTGGATTTTAAGATCTTGCAAAAAGTCAAAGGAAACCCCAGCACTGAAGTAGCAGCTGACCGTCGCTTGAAGATAAACCCCGGGCAAAATTATGCTTATGATATACCTAAGGAACTAATTTATACTGTCCTTAAAGAATTTCCAATTGAAAGTCTGTTCAACACGGATGGAAAGATCACCGAGGATTTTTTGGCAAAACAGGGAAAAAAGTTTATGAGCATTTTAATTAGAGAGGCAGATTCGGAAGCCTTCCGGGATAGAACTGCCGACATGATAGAACGTGTCGCCCAGCAAACCGGAATTAGGTTTCCCCATGTCTTCGAACGGTATGTTGAACTTGGTATATTAACCTTACGTCCACGAGATGCATGGACTGTTACAGAAGCAACTACCAAGGTCCTAAAAGTACGTAGTTTTAACTGCAGTCTTGGCAAGATGTGCGTAGAAAAAGGAATAAACAATTGTCAGACATTCTGCTTGGCAGCCAATGAAGTTGCTGCCGAAAAAGCGGGGATCAAGATAAACATCACTCATAGCAAGGACGCATCGGGCAGTGGATTATGTGAACTTGCTTTCCACCTGCAAAAAGGGAGCTAGTGTTGTGCACATTGGACATAACCAAGATGATATAGATTATGAAAGCCTAGCTATGAGACATTTAGGGGAGGGAATTGCTAAAGAAGGTACTGGCAATCTACAAGAAGCTTTAAATGAGTACATGATGGCTAATGTTTTGGATCCTCACTTAGAAGTGGCTCAGATAAAAATTAGTGACCTTAAACAGAAGCTTGGTCTCTGATCGGAAGGATTATCTGCAGGAAGAGGAAGGTGAGGTTTTATGATAGGGAAAGAATTTATTGGTCGGGAGAGTGAGTCTGTTGTCTTGAAAATCAGGCTCGAGGAAGTGCGTAGGTTTGCCGAGGCCATAGGAATTCCGTTTGATGGTGAGGTACCAGTAACTTATGTAGGAACGTTACTTCAGGGTAACATTCCAGGGTTTGAACTCACCACTCCCGGGATGATCCACGGAGAACAGAAAATATCCTACGAACGTTCGCTGTCTGTAGGGGATAGCCTTACTTATAAGCGGTGCATCAAAGATGTCTATGAACGCACTAGTAAGCTGGGAAAGATAAGGTTTGTGGTGCTCGAGACGAGCGGTTATGATCTGGCTGGGGAATTAGTATTTTCCAGCAGTTCGACATTAATCACCCCAGTGAAGGGGGCTACTAATTAATGAAGAGCCTGTGTAATTATCAGATAACTGAGCGTCTTCCTATCCGAGAATGGGTACCTAACAACGTGCAAATTCGTCAATATGCTGAAGCTTCTGGAGATTTTAATCCTATTCACCTGGATGACAACTACGCACGCCAGGTTGGTCTGGGGGGCATGATCGCGCATGGAATGCTAACTATGGCTCAAATGGCAGCTATGCTATCGGAATGGATCCGCAAAGAGGGGAGAATCATTAAACTTGATGTGCGCTTCGTACAGGTGGTTCGTCAAGGGGACAAGATAACGTTCGGCGGTTCTATTAGAGCACGTTCGGAAAACATTATTGTGTGCGATATAGAGGCCACTAATGATAAAGAGGAGATAGTCTTAGGGGGGGTGGCTCATATCATGCAGAAATAGATAAAGTATGGTGAGCTCCCCTAGCACAGGAGAAATATCAACCAACTATTTCCGATACTGCCCAATCGATTAATTACTGAGCTTGAGAAAAAGGGAGAGGATATTAATTCTATCCTTTAAGCGAAATTAAGGACGGAAATGGGCATAGTGTTTCAACAACTAGGCAGTCGCAACTTAGGCACATTCAAGAAAATAACCAGTCAGTATGCCGGTTTATTTCGAGCCATACCGCGTCGGCATGTTCACCTAAACCCAGAAGTCAGAGGTCAGAAACCGGATGGTATCAGATTGGGGTATTCTTTTCTGATCTCTGATCTCTGATCTCTGATCTCTGATCTCTGATCTCTGATCTCTGTCATCGGGCCTCTGGAGACATATCTCCTTGTCTGACGCAAAATATCCTTGGCATCTTTGACTTGTTATTTTCTTTCATATGCCTTAAACAACGCACCTTTCCCGCTTAGTGTAATTAACAATGAATCGATTCAAGTTGGCCTTCTGGAAGTTTTGTATCCAGCTTTGTGGCATTGATGACGTCCAATTTACCCGCCAGAATTGAAAAGGGACTGCCTCTCCATAGAAATTTAACTTCTATGGAGAGGCAGTCCCTTTTCTAGGCAATGTCCGAAAACATCATTTTGAGACAGCCCCTTTTTTATATCTTAACATGCAGGGAGTTTTTAACGCCAAACTAAAAGGCTTAGCCTCATGCCCCTAGTTTCCAAGGATCAAAAATGAAGGTAAATTGTTAAAAAAAGCGAATTTATCATAGGATAGGGTTTTTTAGAAACAAATTAAAGTTCAAGAGGAGTCTTATTATGCAAAAAAGAATGCTGTATGAAATCGAAACAAGGGTTTATTTTGATAGTCAGGAAGAAGCGTTTAACACCTTACCTTTTCTGCAGGATTGTTTGAATGAAGAAACAGAATGGGAAACTAGGATGCATGGAATTGAGCTATTTAACTCAGGCAAAATTCTTAGAGTATCAGATGTAAAAGATGATACTACGACAAGGGTATATTTGGGCTATAAGGAGCGAAATATAGGTAAACTATATAATATATTCCAGTGCTAAAGGAATTAGTTATATTAAGAATTATTAAAATACCATAGACGTTTGTATTTACTTCAATTAGACGGAAACTGTATAATGAACCTGTATAATACGACAAAAGATCAAAATTGGGGGATTTACATGAGTGATGGAGCCCATGCTGTGATAACGAATGCTTTTCCGCGATGGGATCGAAAACTGTTATTTGAAATCCTCAATAAGATTCATGATGTGGTGATGGTCATTGATTCCGAAACGACGATTGTTTATGCTAACGAGGCCTATGCGAGGATTTTAGGAGTGCCCGTGGTCAAGGTTTTAGGACGCAGGCTAGATAAAATTGAACCTAAGGCTGCGGCAATTAACGTACTGCGTACGGGCAAGCCATACCAAATGGGCGGGGAGCATCTGGATTCGCTTGGTATAAATGTGGTAGGAAGTTCATTTCTTTTATACGATGGCAACGACATCATTGGTTGTGTCTCGATTTTTAAAAATGTAACTGACGTTGTTGAACTAAGCCGTGAGTTACAACAGACAAAGGGTGTAGCAGATTATTTGAAAGAGCAGTTAGAACAATGGGAACATCTGCCGCTGTCCTTCAAGGAGTATGTGGGGCAAAATAGTAGAGTGAAGGAAACCTTAGTATTAGCGGCTAAAGTAGCACGTACAGATAGTACGGTGTTAATCCTCGGGGAAAGTGGAGTTGGCAAAGAGGTATTAGCTAGGGCCGTTCATAATAGTAGTCGACGTAAGGATATGCCTATGATCAAGGTGAATTGTGCCGCAATGCCTGAGGATTTAATCGAGAGTGAGCTGTTCGGATATGAAGACGGAGCGTTTACAGGGGCTAAAAAGGGAGGCAAACTTGGTAAGTTTGAACTGGCCCATTGCGGTACTATTTTTTTAGATGAAATTGGGGATATGAGTCTCACCATGCAGGCTAAGTTATTACGTGTATTGCAAGAAAAGGAATTTGAACGGGTAGGTGGTTGTAAGACCGTCAAAGTCGATATTCGAGTGATCGCGGCCACTAACCGAGATTTAGAAAGCATGATCGAACAAGGTGCCTTCAGAATTGATCTGTACTACCGTCTAAATATCGTTCCACTCACACTGACCCCGCTGCGCGAGCGTAAAGATGATTTATTGGCACTTGCTAAGACATTCCTTGATAAGTTCTCGCTCGAAGTTGGTCATGAGCTGACTCTTTCTCCCAAAGTGATGAGGCTTTTTGAAGAGTATGAATGGCCAGGTAATATTCGAGAATTACAAAATGTCTTAGAACATGCAAGTATAGTTTGTGGTGGCAGGACCATAGAAATTCAGCACTTACCTGCCCGTATAATTCCCGCCGACAATGCTAACATAGAATTCGACGATAAGCCTTACGCTGTCAAGGAGATACTTGCCAGAATGGAAAAGGAACTAATATTGTCAGCTTTGGACACTTATAAGAACAACCGTACCAATGCTATGAAGGCCTTAGGATTTTCTAGGCGGGTATTTTACGATAAGTTACTCCGATATGGCATAGAATAGTTGGTAATTACTAAATTACTTGGTAGTGAATTTACCAATATTACTTCAGTGGAAGCGCGTGCGCTTTACGCACAAAAATTTAGGAAAAAGCGTAGGATTGTATCTAATTCCACACATAGAAAAACCCTCTGTGGACTGGTTTGCCAGACAGGAGGGTTTTTTTGTTATTCAAAAAAGTTGGCATAGGATTTGCATTAAGTAGAGATATCAGATTATTTAAAATAGGCAGTTTTAAAACTCTTTCAAAGGAGAGTATTTTCTGTATCGTGTGTCTTTGTGAGGGAAGTCAATGAACGCTAGCTAGGAGGTAGTAGGAATGGTTTATGAAACAATAATTGTAGAAATTGAGGAAGGAATCGCTACGGTCACGCTGAATCGCCCTGAGGTGCTAAACGCACTGAATGACCAGGTCTTCAATGAGTTGGCGGAAGCGGCTTTAAAACTCGCTGCTGATCCTTCCGTGCGGGTAGTCATCATCACAGGTGGTGAGAAAGTATTTGCAGCAGGGGCGGACATCGCTCAAATGGCTACTGCTACGGCTGTGGACGTAACGATCAGCGATAAACCCTCGCACCGAGCTTTCAAACTAATTGAAACAATGCCTAAGCCGGTCATCGCTTCGATCGCTGGCTACGCCCTAGGAGGTGGGTGTGAGCTAACGTTGGTAGCGGATATACGTATTGCAGCGGAGAATGCCCAATTCGGCTTACCAGAAATTAAACTGGGTATCTTGCCTGGTGCCGGGGGAACACAGCGCTTGCCTCGTCTGATTGGTCAGGGTAGGGCAAAGGAATTAATTTTTAGCGGAGATTTTATTAAAGCGGATGAGGCCTTGCGCATAGGTCTTGTAAATAAAGTAGTACCTACTGATCAGTTGAGCGAAGAAGCCAAAAGAATGGCGAGGAAGTTTGTAGCTCGAGGTGCGGTAGCTTTACGCTTGGCTAAATCGTCAGTGAATGAGGGACTAAGGATGGATTTGGAGGCAGGCCTGGAATATGAGCATAAATGCTTTAGTCTGTTGTTTGCTACTGAAGATCAAAAAGAAGGCATGAGAGCTTTTCTTGAAAAACGTCCTGCTAAATTCCAGGGACGTTAGCGTTCGGAAAACGCCCGAGGTTCGATAATAGTGATTAGAAGAAAAGGAGAAATGACTATGAGAACAAGAGCTCAGTATCGCGAGGGGTTAAGTAAGATGAACAAGAACCTCTACTTTAATGGTGGAATGATTGATAGGTTAGATCCACTTCAAGAAGGTGCCCTGAACGTCATGGGCTTGACCTTTGATGCAGCTTGGGATCCCGCTAGTAAGGATCTATGCACAGCTACATCGCACATTACTGGAGAAACCATCAACCGCTTTAATCACATTCACCAAAATGCAGAAGACTTGCACAAAAAGCAAGACATGACGCGTTTCATGGTCAACAAAGTTGGGCAGTGCATCCAACGGTGCATGGGTATTGACGCTTCCAATGCAATCCATGCAGTGTCCTTCGAAGCTCAGAAATCTCCCAAAGCCAAAACTGCTTACCATGACAACTGGCTTAAGTGGCTAGAACGTTTCCAGAGAGAAGATCTCGTGGCAAGCTGCGCACAGACCGATGTTAAGGGCGAGCGTATGAAGCGACCAGCCGAACAGGATGACCCTGACATGTATGTACACGTGGTGGAAGAGCGCAGCGACGGCATTGTCGTCCGTGGCTGCAAGGTCCACATCTCTGAAGCCTCAATCTCTGATGAGATCCTGGTAGTACCGAACCGTGCCCTACAAAAGGGAGAAGAAGCTTATGCACTGGCCTTTGCAGTTCCTTCAGACTATGAAGGGGTAAAGCAAATTGTCCATTTCCACAATTACCGTAAACGCGACACCTATGATCGGGGTATTGAATACGGTTACACAGACTCTTATGTCATCTTTGATGACTGCTTCATTCCTTGGGAACGCGTATTTCTGTGTGGGGAAACTCAGCACGGCGGCATGGCAGCCCTGCTATTTGCCCTGTTCCACCGTCATTCCTATTCTGGTTGTAAGCCAGCCATGCTCGACTATGTTATTGGTATGGGTGCTCTGGCAGCGGAAATTAATGGCATTGAAAAGACCCCTCATGTGCGTGAAAAGCTATCTAAGCTGATCATGACTGGCGAACTCGGCTATGCCGCTGGCTATACGGCCTCCGCCCTGAGTAAGCCAGAAGTCTATATGCCTGGTTTGGGGATTGTACCGTATGGCCCCGGCAGTTATATTCCTAATTCTATTTATGCCAATGTGGGCAGGTGCTTGACCGGTGAGGCCGTGTTCCATGAGCAAGAGATCCTGTGTGACATTGCTGGGGGTATGCCCGCCACTTTCCCGTATGAAAATGACCTGACAAACCCTGAAATCAAAAATCTGTTGGAAAAGTACCTGAATCGCAATCCCAAAATCCCCATTGAAGAACAAATTAAGTTTTGGATGAACTTCATCGATTTCGGTCTCTCTGGTTCTGCTCCCGCCACGCTGTATGGTGCTTATCATGGCGGTGGTTCCCCAATTATGGAACAGATCGCCATCACCTCCCAGTATGACATGGAGTCCAAGAAAGATATTGTCCGGGCAATCGCAGGAATGAAACCTAGATCGAAAAAGAAATAGCTAAAAGGAGGAAATATTTATGGCAAGCAAGTTTATGTACAGTAACCGCGACCACAAATTCATTATTAAAGAATGGCTGGATGGAAAGAAAATCCTGGGATTGAAGCGTTTTCAAGATAATCTCAGTCTCGAGGATGTTGATGGAATACTGGATCAATCCTTAAAAATGAGTCGAGAAATCGTAGCTCCTACTAATGATGACGGTGACACAATCGGAGCGACTTTCAAGGATGGGAAGGTTACAGTTCCACCATCCTTCCATAAGGCCTTTAAGTTTATTCAAGAAAATGGCTGGGGTGCCAGTAACAGTGACGTTGAAGGAGAAGATGCCCTTCCTGAGATTTTGAACGAAGCTGTTCGGGAGTATATTATTGCTGCTAATCCATCTATGTCACCTTATATCGGGTTGTGTGGTGGCATAGCGTCCGTGATCAAGGCGTTTGGCTCACCCGAACAGATTGCCCTCTACACCCCGAAAATGTTTGAAGGCGTTTGGGAAGGCACTATGTGCCTAACGGAACCCGGTGGCGGTTCTGATGTGGGGGATATGACGACCAAGGCCTACCCCACAGATAACCCCTTAATTTACAAGGTTAAAGGGACAAAATGCTTCATTACCGGAGGGGATCATGACCTCACGGAAAATATTATTCACCTGGTGCTAGCTCGAGCGGATGGAGCGGCCCCTGGTACCAAAGGATTGTCATTATTCATTGTACCCAAGGTCTGGGTCAATGAAGACGGCAACTTGGGAGAATCTAATGATGTTTCTACTGTAGGTATAGAACATAAGATGGGGCTCAAGGGTTCATCCACGGCCGTGCTTAGCTTTGGGGAAGAAAGTCAATGTCGCGGCATCTTGTTAGGCAGCCCGCCCGATGAAAAAGGGATAGGGCAGGGCATAGCCCAAATGTTTAAGATGATCAATGGATCGCGGATGGATACTGGGCACAGTGCCCTGGCCGTGGCTACTGTAGCCTATAACAATGCAGTTCATTATGCCAAGGAGCGCATTCAAGGCCGACCTATTCACAATCCCAAAGGGAATAGGGTCCCTATCATCCAACATGAAGATGTCCGTCGCATGCTCCTCACCCAGAAAGCCACGTTGGAAGCAATGCGGGCCATGATTTTTCAGGGCTACTACTATTTAGACTTGATCGAATTCGGGGATGATCCTGCAGATGTTAGTGCCGCTAAACGCTCTATTGAAGTCATCACCCCTTTGGTCAAAGCGTATTGCTCTGACCAAGGATGGTTGATGATTACCGAAGCCATTCAAGTCTTCGCAGGCTATGGGTTTACCGAGGAATACCCAGTAGCCCGTCAAGCCAGGGATGTCAAGATTTATTCTATCTGGGAGGGTACCAATTTTATTCAGTCGATGGACCTAGTAGGCCGGAAGTGGAGTCTGGATAAAGGAAGCGTCTTCAAAGAATGGATGATGGAGATGGCTACCTTTGTCCAAACAAACCAGAATCATAAAGTCTTCGCTCGTGAGTTCGAGGTGCTAGGTAAAGCATTATTGTCCTACCAGGAACTCATGGGTACCGTCTTAGGCTACTTTAAGGAAAATATCAGACTGGTTCCATTGTATAGTACGAGAATTTTGAGGATTACGGCCGAACTCTATGGCGGCTACCTGCTGATGCAACAGGCTTTAGTGGCTCAAGAAAAACTGGATCAAGGGAATGTAGACAAAGATTTCTATGCTGGCAAAGTCTATAGCGCCAAATTCTATGTACTCAATATTGTTCCAGATGTGGCAGCGACTATGCGGATTGTTAAAGAAGCCGACACCTCGGCTATCGACATTCCTGAAGAGGCTTTTTAATAGGGAGTTATAGTGTATGAGTGACAAGATATTTACTGAATTGCTACCGAAATTTTACTTTGTGTCAGGAGAACAAAACGGGCAGTTTCCCTTCAGCAACGGGTTAATGCTTGAAACCGGGATGAGGGTGCTGGTTGATACGGGATTTGGACCCAGTCGTAGGGAAGCAGTGAAGGCGGCCGGCAAAGTAGACGTAATCGTTAATACTCATTTTCATATGGATCATGCTTACGGTAACCAATTCTTTCCTGAAGCCCAGATTTGGGCCCATGCCCTAGATGCTCCTGCGTTACGTTCTCCGGATCAATTTAGGGCATATACCGGATTTCCATCGATCCGTGAATTTCCTGACTTTCCTGACTTTCCTGGGGGATCCCCAGCCCAAGTCGTAGCTAGAGAATTGGTGGACGGGGAAGTTCTAGATTTTGGAGAGATTGTACTAAAGGTGATACACACTCCAGGTCATACCCCGGGGCACATTTCCCTCTTTGAACCAAAGGCAGGTATTTTGTTTTCCGGGGATATTGATCTGTCTCCTTTTGGGCCTTGGTATGGCAATTTACGTTCCAACCTCGAGGAGTTTAGACGTTCAATCAAACGTCTTATTGAGCTGGATCCCAAGGTAATAGTGACAGGCCATAGTGGAATCATTTCAGATAATATTCAGGGGCGGCTAAGAAGATACGCGGATAAGCTTGATCTTCGTGATGAACAAATTTTACAGCACTTAAGTGCTTCTAAGACGCTAGCAGATCTGGTGGATATGAAAATAATATATCGTCGCTTTCCGGAACCCCAAAGGCTTTACCGTTTTTTCGAAGGGGTTATGCTTGAAAAACACCTGGATAGCTTATTGAGCCAGGGGAAGGTCTTCGTCAAACAAAATCAAAAATATAAGGCTTATGCCTGAGAGGTGGTTAGAAGTCTTGGAGATTAAGATGGCTATGATGGAGCGGCGGAGCATCCGCAAATATAAGTCGGATCCAGTACCAGACGACATGTTACAGGAATTACTGGAAGCAGCCCGTTTAGCTCCATCTGGAACGAATCATCAACCCTGGCGTTTTATAGTTGTCAAGAATCAGGACGTAAAAGAACAGATTCAAGCAGCAGCGTTTAATCAAAAATTCCTTAGCCAGGCACCCATGCTATTGGTCTGTTGTGCCGACCTCACGACCTATGCCCACGATACTAAGAAAAGATTACAGGAACTGATTGATGCGGGAGTCTTCGGGCCAGAAGCGTTCGATAGTTATCCAGGCATTGATAAACCTAAAGATGCCAACACCTTAAAGGCTTTCATCCCACATGCCATGTTAAATGTGGGCCTTGCTATGGAACATATCGCCTTACGCGCTGTTTCGTTGGGTCTAGGTACCTGCTGGGTACAATTAATGAAGGCTAAGCAGATTACCCAGATCTTGGAGTTGCCTGAGCAATTGGTGATCACAGGCTTGATGCCTGTAGGCTTTCCAGATCAGAACCCGCCACCTCGCCCTCGGGTTAGTGTTGAGGACATTGTCTATAAAGTGATTGACTAAAGGGAATTAGAGGGAGGTGCCATATATTGAAAGTTGAAGACATTAAGAAGATTTGTGTGGTTGGGGCCGGCAACATGGGGCATCAGATTGCCTTGAGTGCTGCTTTAGCTGGTTATAAGGTCAGTTGTACGGATATTAGCCAAGACATGCTGAACAAAGCGGAAAACTTTGCACGCACCTATTTGCCAGAGCGGGTTGCTAAAGGGAAACTGACGCAGGAACAGGCAGACTTGGCCATGACAAAGATTTCTTTTACCCAAAACCTAGAAGAGGCAGCGGGAGACGCTGATTTTGTAATTGAGGCGGCAGTAGAAAAAATTGACATAAAGCGGAAGCTCTTTGCAGACTTGGACAGGATTGCTCCTCCTCATGCTATTTTGGCTACTAACAGTTCCTTTATAGTCAGTTCAAAGATTGCCGATGCTACGAAGCGTCCGGATAAAGTATGTAACATGCACTTCTTTAATCCTGCACTGATGATGAAACTGGTTGAGGTTGTGCAAGGACCCCATACTTCCACTGAGACTGCTCAAGTAACTATGGATTTGTGCGAAAAAATGGGCAAGAGCGGGGCTTGGCTTAAGAAAGAAATTTATGGTTTTTTAGTGAATCGGATTCTTGCTGCGCTTCTCAATGAAGCACAATTTCTCGTCGACATTGGGATTGCCGAGCCTGAAGAGATTGACATGGCAGTAACCAATGCTTTGGGGCATCCGATGGGCCCCTTCCGCTTAATGGATTTTACGGGCATCGATCTTGCCTATTATATCGGAATGGAGCGCTACCAAGAAACTCACGACCCTAAAGACAAACCCTCACCGTTAATCGTCGAGAAGTTTGCCAAAGGAGAATGGGGCAGGAAAACAAAGAAGGGTTTTTACTCATACGAGTGATAAAGGATTATAAGGAATAGAGGGAGTTTCGATGACAAAAGCATCCGTTTCAATTGTAAAAGTAACAGATGTCTACGAGTCTCTTCAGGAGAGTCTAAGATTAAGCGATGGGCTAGCGGGCTTGAACATTAATGACAAGATCTTGATAAAGCCCAACATTGTTAGTTGGGATTATGACCTACCATTTCCTCCCTATGGCGTAGTGACTACCAGTGTCGTGATCAGTGCTCTAGTCCGCATCCTGGTAGAACATGGTTTTAAAAACTTAACAATTGGCGAAGGTGCCCTGCCGGGCTTAAGCCCTGAAGGGGATATCGTGTACGAAACTTTAGGATACAAGAAATTGCAAGAGCGCTACGGAGTCAAATTAGTGGACTTTAACAAGGAAGAGTTTGTGCCAATAGATTATGGCGACGGATTTAAGCTTGATATTGCCAAGCAGGCTTTAGATGCTGACAAAATCATTAACGTCCCTGTGTTGAAAACGCACAACCAGGTCAAAGTGTCTTTAGGGATTAAAAACCTCAAAGGATGTCTAAATAAAAGGTCAAAACAGTCTTGCCACGGCGTAGGCGATGAGGAACTGAGTCATATGTTCCCCCGAATCATCGATAAGCTCCCAGTGGCTTTGACCATTATCGATGGACTGTATACCCTGGAAAAAGGCCCTGGTCCTACGGGGAAAGCCTTTAGAAAGGATCTATTGATAACTTCTCGTGATCCCTTTGCCTGCGATCTTGTAGGAGCGGCTATCCTTGGCTATCCAGCTGAAGAGGTGGCCCACTTGACCAATTATGCCAAAAGCCACGGGCGCAGTTTGGAATTGGCAGATTATGAAGTGAAAGGGGAGCGCGTGGCAGATCATCAGGAGTATGTAACGTATGATTGGGAGTGGTCGGAAGAAAATACTGGCCCGGCCGGGTTTGAAAAACGTGGCATCACCGGGCTCGCAATCCGTAAGTATGATAGTAGTCTGTGTACGGGCTGTTCGGTACAATATAATCCAATGTTGATCCTTCTCTCTTCGGCCTTTAAAGGAGAGCCTTTTCCGAATGTTGAAGTAGTATGCGGCAAACAACAATTGGCCGCCGAAGGTTTTGACAATACAGTGCTCTTTGGGAAGTGCGCTTGTCACTTTAATAAGAATAATCCCAATATCAAAAAGGCTATTCCGCTCTGGGGATGTCCGCCTGATTTGAAAAAATTAGTTGAAGTGTTGGCTAATGAGGAAATCAAATGTGATTATAACGAGTATGTACGCTTCCGTCACTACCTGTTCGGTCGGTATAAGGAAAGCGAGGGGTTTAATCTCGCCGACTGGTCTGTGAAATAGATTGGTGTTGCCGTGTTAGCTTTGTTTGAAGGCACACTTCGGTTAAAAAAATCGACCGGAGTAAGCCAATGAACAGAAATAAAGGAGGATGGAAATGCAAATTCATAAAGTAGCGGTAATAGGGTCAGGTGTAATGGGGGGTACCATCGCTGCACATTTGGCCAATGCCGGAATCCCAAGTCTATTGTTGGATATTGTCCCTTCCAAACTATCGGCGAAAGAAGAAGCCGCTGGTCTTACCCTGGAGGATCGATTGGTCCGAAATAGCATCGCCCAAATCAATAAGGGGAAATTATTAAAAATGAATCCCGCCCCGTTTTTAGTCCCAGAGTTTGCAGACCGGATTGAAGTTGGGAACCTAAGTGATGATTTAGGGCGTTTAAGTGAAGTCGATTGGGTGATTGAGGTTGTTGTGGAGCGTCTTGACATCAAAGTAGATCTCTTCAAAAAAATTGCTGCTGAGGTCCGCCCAGGTACGATTGTCACTTCTAATACCTCGGGGATTTCGTTGAAATCTATGGTAGAGGGGCTCCCTGAAAGTTTCACTCGGTATTTCTTAGGGACGCATTTTTTTAACCCCCCACGTTATATGAAACTCTTAGAAATTATCCCAGGGCCCGATACTGACCCAGACGTTATAGCATTTATATGCCAATTTGGAGAGAGAGTCTTGGGCAAAGGGGTAGTCATAGCCAAAGATACGCCTAATTTTATAGCGAATCGGATTGGTGCCATCGGCTCTCCAGTGATTCTTAAGGAAATGCTCCGTACTGGGCTAACCGTTGACGAAGTGGATGCTTTAACGGGGCCCGTCATGGGACGTCCGCGGAGCGCATCGTTTCGGACAATAGATCTCGTTGGCTTGGATACTTTTATCCATTCCAATAATAATGTAGCGAATGGAGTACCTTCGGAAAAAGATAGCTTTGTTTTGCCAGAATTTATCCAAACTATGCTGAAAAATGGTTGGTTGGGAGATAAAACAAAGCAAGGCTTCTACAAAAAGTCCAAAGGTCCTAAAGGTAAAGTTATTGAAGTTCTAGATACTCAAACGATGACCTATGGGCCACAAAAAAGTGTCAAATTTGCTTCTCTAGAAAAGGCAAAAGCGGCAAACAGTCTGCCTGAGAAGCTTCGCACTTTAGTAAGCGGGGATGACATTGGGGCAGAGTTTGCTTGGAATGTTTTAAAAGCATCTCTGCTTTATGCAGCTACAATAGTCAAGGATATAGCGGAAGACATTACTGGAATCGACGAAGCTATGCGTTGGGGTTACAACTGGGAAATGGGTCCGTTTGAACTATGGGATGCACTGGGTGTAAAGGCAACAGCGGGTCGTATCGTCGCTGAAGGTGGCATACTGCCCCCTCTCGTGGAAGAATTACTTGCTAAAGGGCATAAGAGCTTCTATCAGAAGAACGAGGCGGGACAGACTGCTTATTATGATGGCGGAGCTTTTCATCAAAAAGCAGTTAGTCCCTATACATTCTCGTTGAAACAAGCGCATAAGGAAGGTAAGGTTATCTCGGGTAATGCTGGAGCAAGTCTGATTGATCTTGGAGATGGCGTAGCCTGTTTGGAATTCCACTCACCGAGTAATTCCATCGGTCCGGATATTGTCAACATGATTCATAAGTCGTTGGAAGAAGTGGAGAAAAACTATCTAGGACTGGTGATCGGTAATCAAGGAAAGAATTTCTGTGTGGGTGCAAACCTTATGCAGATTCTGTTAGAAGCTGAAGAAGAAAACTGGGATGATCTTGATTTCATGGTGCGTCAATTCCAGAATGCGACCATGGCCTTGAAATATGCTAATAAACCAGTCGTTGCAGCTCCTTTTGGAATGACACTTGGCGGTGGGACCGAAATATGTCTCCATTCTCATGCCATCCAAGCCTCTTCAGAAACCTACATGGGTCTCGTGGAACTGGGAGTTGGCTTAATTCCTGGCGGTGGTGGAACCAAAGAAATGGCTGTTCGGGCGATGGAAGGGATTCTTCCTGGCGTGCAAGTTGCTCCCGATTATTTCTTTGCCAAGCGGTTTGAAGCAGTTGCTATGGCCCAAGTCTCGACAAGTGCAGAAAAAGCGCGTCAGCTTGGCTTCTTGCGTGACCATGACCGGTATAGTATGAGTCCCGAGCATATCATCTTGGATGCTAAGGCACGGGTCATTGATTTGGCACGTAACTTCCGGCCTAATTTACCAACGAAGGTTAAAATGGGAGGGGCTGGAGTGCGAGCTACCTTGGAGCTTGCCTTATATGGAATGCACCAAGGAAATTATATCTCAGAGTATGATATGTATTTGGGCAAAAAACTAGCCTTTGCCATGACTGGTGGAGATAGACCAGCAGGCATGCTCGTGGATGAGCAATATCTCTTGGATGTTGAACGTGAAGCTTTTATGAGTTTAGTCGGTGAAGCGAAGACCCAGGATCGTATTCGATACATGCTCGCCAAAGGCAAGCCATTAAGGAATTAG
>DASRMA010000104.1:0-21233 GCA_035648155.1 Desulfosporosinus sp. | reverse complement strand
ATAGATGGTGTTTCAAGGGCCCTATCCCACCAGCTTGTTCGCCATCGAATCGCAAGTTATTCTCAACGTTCCCAACGCTATGTTGAAGAAAAAGGGTTTGAGTTTGTTATTCCTCCAAGCGTAAAGCAGAATTCTGAGGCGTTAGTTCGCTTTGAATCGGTGATGGCACGCCTACAGGAAGACTATCAGGAACTCCTGAAGTGT
This sequence comes from Desulfosporosinus sp., assembly GCA_035648155.1. GTDB lineage: Bacteria > Bacillota > Desulfitobacteriia > Desulfitobacteriales > Desulfitobacteriaceae > Desulfosporosinus. The sequence continues at coordinate 21,029 of DASRMA010000104.1, read as the reverse complement.
GTCCCTGCAGAGGATGCCCGTTATGTCTTGCCAAATGGCTGTACAACTTCTTTGATGGCTACGTTCAATGCCCGATCATTACTGAATTTCTTTGAGCATCGTACTTGTATGAGAGCTCAGTGGGAGATACGGGCTTTAGCAGAGAAGATGTTGGAGTTGGTGCGTGTCGTCGCCCCCAATCTTTTTAGTGAGGCTGGACCAACTTGCGTAACTCAGGGGATTTGTCGTCAGGGTAAGTATAGTTGTGGGAGAATGAAAATCCTAGAAGGAAAGAGATGATCGACTTGGACGATGAAATGGTTTATGGGAAAAATCTTGTTTTAGAGCTTTTAAAAAGCGGAAAGCCCGTTAATAAAGTGCTCTTTGTAACGGAAGGACCAGGTGGGCGCAATAAAGAAGTCATTTCGTTATTGCATGAACGAAGCATACCCTATCAATTTGTGGACCGTCAGACCCTTGATCGATTAACGAACCGAGAACGCCACCAGGGAATGCTTGCCTATATTGCTGCCCGAGAGTATGCTAGCGTAGAGGATATGCTTGCCTTGGCTGAAGAAAGGCAAGAAGCACCTTTTATCCTAATGTTGGATGAGATCGAAGACCCTCATAATTTGGGAGCGTTGCTGAGGACAGTAGACGCGGTCGGTGCTCATGGAGTGATAATTCCAAAAAGAAGAAGCGTTGCCTTAACAGGCACTGTAGCCAAAACTTCTGCGGGAGCTGTTGAGTATGTGCTGGTAGCGCGAGTGAGTAATCTAGTCCAAACTTTACAGGATCTGAAGAAGAAGGGATGCTGGGTGTCTGGGGCTGAAGCAGGGGGGAAAGAAGCTTTTGAAGCGGACCTCACCGGAGCCCGAGTGATTGTCATTGGTAGCGAAGGAAAAGGCATAAGCCGTTTACTGCGAGAAAATTGTGATGAACTTGTAAGTTTACCGATGAGGGGTAAGGTCAGTTCGCTCAACGCCAGCGTCGCAGGGTCTGTCATGCTTTATGAAGTTCTTAGACAGAGATGTCATGGCTGATCGTACGCGAATAGCGACAGAACAACCAAAACTTCGCCTTGACGCTTTTCTTTAGGGTCGAGTATAATAAGAATGTTCTCGTGGACAAGGGTGAGCGAGATTTGGGGCTTCTTCATGACGACATTGTAGGGGGTATAAACTTGACTCTTCAAGCCCAACAAGAACTACCAGAGTGCGAAAGCATTGATGTTCTAGTGGATGAACAGGTGGTTGAGCTTGCCAAAGAAGGCAACGATACTGCACTAGAGTACTTAATCAACAAATACAAGAACTTCGTTAGGGCAAAAGCACGTTCGTATTTTCTGATTGGAGCTGATCGTGAAGATATTATCCAAGAAGGCATGATCGGACTTTATAAGGCTATTCGAGATTTTCGTGGCGACAAACTTTCTTCCTTTCGAGCTTTTGCCGAATTATGTATTACTCGCCAAATAATCACAGCGATTAAAACAGCCACTCGACAGAAACACATTCCACTTAACTCATATGTTTCATTAAATAAGCCGATCTACGACGAAGATTCTGATCGGACTCTTCTTGACGTAATCTCGGGAACTCGAATCACAGATCCAGAAGAACTCATTATCAGTCGGGAAGAATTCGACGACATTGAGGAAAAGATGTGTGAGATCCTCAGTTCTTTGGAATGGAAAGTACTGATGTCTTACTTGGAAGGGAAATCCTATCAGGAGATTGCTGTTGAATTGAGGAGACATGTAAAATCGATTGATAACGCGTTACAGAGGGTTAAAAGAAAGCTTGAACGCTATTTAGAACGCCGTGATGAATAATATTCTATAGTTCTCACAGATGAAACACTTGCAATAGACTATGAAAAATGGTAAACTACACTAGTGCCTAGAAATGAGAACAGATTAAGGCAAAAATGATGCCGAAGTAGCTCAGTTGGTAGAGCAGATGATTTGTAATCATCAGGTCGTAGGTTCGAATCCTATCTTCGGCTCCATTGAATGTGGATTAGTTGACAGAACGGAAAATTAAATTAATTAACATCGCGGGGTGGAGCAGTGGTAGCTCGTCGGGCTCATAACCCGAAGGTCGTCGGTTCAAATCCGGCCCCCGCAACCAAGTGCGATCGGACAGCAAGGCTGTCTTTTTATACTTTCTGGAGGATTACTTCTTGCTATCCTTCGTTATAATGTTGCTTGGTTACCTTGCCATCCTATCCTTGGGATGCGCAAAACCTCGAACGTCCTGTTCGAGCCTTGGCTAGCGGCTTATGGCTTTGTGATAGTGGGTTTTCTTTATCATAAGATGTTATTCTTGACAGCTAAATTATCTTATGATAAAGTATTTTGAGTAATGGATTAAAATACAGCGTCTTACCGTTGTCCGGGAGGTGTTCGAGAATGCGTGTTGGCATTATATTAGCGTGTACGGATTGCAAGCGCCGTAATTACGCTACTATGAAGAATAAGAGAAATAACCCCGATCGCTTGGAAACTCAAAAGTTCTGCAAGTTTTGTAAAAGCCATACTCTCCATAAGGAAACAAAGTAATTTTTTTTTTGCACTGGATTAGGCTGTACGCCAGGAAGCGTTGTCACAGTATCGATGACATTCGATGTCGTGTAAGGATGTGAAGAGATGGGCGCGTTGAAGAAACCGGCCAATACTCAGCGGCAAACCGAAAAGGCAGCAGAGTATTTAAACGGGGTTTTGAGCGAGTTAAAGAAAGTTCACTGGCCAAACCGTAGACAATTGTTCACCTACACCGGAGTTGTGTTTTTTGCGGTGGCGATTGTATCCATTATGATGTGGATTGTGGATAGCGGTTTAAGTGCGGCCTTGACCATGCTGCTGCCCTGATCGATTCTACGGCAGTGTCTGAGGAGGTCCCTGAGAAATGGCAAAAGACTGGTATGTTATTCATACTTATTCCGGCTATGAGAACAAAGTGAAGATGAATCTCGAAAAAAGAGTCGAGAACATGAGTATGGAAGAAAAGATTTTTCGTGTACTTGTTCCCATGGAAGATGAAATTGAGTTCAAGAATGGGAAACAAAAAGTCATTAAACGTAAGGTGTATCCGGGTTATGTAATCGTTGAAATGGAAATGACAGACGATTCATGGTATGTTGTGCGTAATACGCCTGGCGTAACTGGGTTCGTCGGCACTGGAACCAAGCCTATTCCGTTGCTGGATGAAGAGGTTGAGAAAATTCTTCAGCAAATGGGTATGGATGAGGTTCACACTCGAATTGATTTTGAGATTAATCAGAGCGTGCAAGTCATTGAGGGGCCGTTTAAGGACTTCGTGGGAGTCGTTCGCGAAATTCTTGCTGACAAAGGCAAGTTGCGAGTAGAAGTGTCAATGTTCGGCAGAGAAACTCCAGTTGAATTGGAGTTTGCTCAGGTTCAGAAAATAGACTAAAGGTAACAGATATCCTAACCGGGAGGCAAGATAACAATGGCAAAAAAAGTTATTGGATTGGTTAAATTAGCCATTACAGCAGGAAAAGCTACACCGGCACCTCCAATTGGACCTGCTCTAGGTCAACATGGTGTCAACATTATGGCTTTCTGCAAAGAATACAATGAGCGAACCAAGGATCAAGCAGGACTGATTATTCCTGTTGAAATTACAGTTTATGAAGATCGGTCGTTTACATTTATCACTAAAACCCCGCCGGCTGCTGTATTGCTAAAAAAAGCGGCAAATATCACTTCGGGTTCTTCCGAACCAAATCGCAAAAAAGTGGCGGCAGTACCTAAATCAAAGGTCCGCGAGATTGCGGACATTAAGATGAAGGATCTGAATGCAGCAAGTATTGAAGCAGCAATGCGTATGGTCGAAGGTACAGCGCGGAGTATGGGAATCGATATTGTCGAAGGCTAAAATTATGCTGTGGGAGGGCGAAGCCCGAATTACCACAAGGAGGTTAATAGAATGGCAAAAGTAGGTAAGAAGTATCAAGAGGCTGTAAAATCTTTTGATCGTAGTGCTCAGTACGAACCCTTAGAGGCTCTATCAATAGTTATTACTAACGCAAAAGCAAAGTTCGACGAGACAGTAGAAGTCGCATTTAAGTTGGGTATTGACACCCGTCATGCAGATCAACAAATTAGAGGCGCAATTGTGCTCCCGAACGGTACTGGAAAAACTAGATCAGTGTTGGTATTTGCTAAAGGGGATAAGGCTAAGGAAGCAGAATTAGCGGGTGCAGACTTTGTCGGCGCTGAAGACATGATTGCTAAGATCGAACAAGGATGGTTTGGTTTTGAAGTAGTTGTCGCAACGCCTGATATGATGGGGATGGTCGGTAAACTGGGCCGTGTTCTCGGACCTAAAGGCCTTATGCCTAATCCGAAGACTGGTACGGTTACGCTTGATGTAACTCGTGCGATCAAAGAGATCAAAGCTGGTAAGATAGAATACCGTGCGGAGAAGGCTGGTATTATTCAAGCGCCGATCGGTAAAGCCTCATTTACAGCTGAAAAACTGCTCGAAAACTATCTTGTGTTAGCGGAGACTTTGTCTAAAGCTAAGCCTGCTGCTGCTAAGGGCCAATATGTGCGAAGTGTTACGGTGTCCTCTACTATGGGACCTGGCGTACGAATTAACCCTGCAAAAGCTTTTTAATATAAGTATGTGCTTGACAATGTTCAGCTGAGGGGATACACTTACTAGGAACTAAATAAATCCGCTGTAGAAAGCAGGAGCTGTAAGGCTTAATGTCCTGCCGAGGTTGGAAGATACGCCGATGGATAGTTATTTGGCATTCTTAACCTCTGCAAACGCGGAGGTTTTTTGCTGGGTTTATCTGAAGGAAGGAGGTACCTATAATGCCAAATATTGTGGAAAAAGGCCAAGTAGTCTCGGAAATTAAGAATAAATTCCAACAAGCATCTGGAGTTGTCTTAGCTGACTACCGAGGTTTGACCGTAGCTCAAGTAACGCAATTGCGTGCACAACTGCGTCTTGCAGGTGTCGAATACAGAGTTATGAAAAACACACTCGTGCGTCGAGCTGCTGTCGAACTAGGTATAGAAGGCTTGGATTCCTATCTCAAAGGACCAACTGCACTTGCCTTTTGTGCAGATCCTATTGCTCCTGCGAAAGTTTTGATGGAGTTTGCCAAAGTAAATAAACTAAAAAAGTTCCAAATTAAAGCGGGGATTCTGGATGGGAAAGTAATCGGTCCAGAGGACGTCAAAGCTCTCGCTAATCTTCCTTCCCGTGAAGTGCTATTGGCTATGGTCTTGCGTGGTATGCAAGCGCCTCTTACTGGTATGGCCAACGTTCTCCAAGGACCAATACGTAAAATGGGCTATGCTTTGGAAGAAGTGCGTAAACTCAAGGCTGCTCAATAATTTAATGCTCATTCGTTATAACAAAATTGATTCATATTATAAGGGGGAAATTAAAAATGTCTAAAGTAAATGAAATTCTCGAATCCGTCAAAGGTTTAACTGTCCTGGAATTATCTGAACTTGTTAAGGCTTTTGAAGTAGAATTCGGTGTAAGCGCCTCTGCTCCAGTAGCGGTTGCTGGAGGAGCAGCAGCTCCTGTAGTTGATGAAGTAGAAGAAAAAACTGAGTTTGATGTTATAATTCTTAGTTGCGGAGCATCCAAAATCAGTGTAATTAAAGTTGTTCGAGAAGCCACTGGCTTAGGTCTGAAAGAGGCTAAAGATCTCGTTGACAACGCTCCAAAAGCTGTTAAAGAAAAAATCTCAAAAGACGATGCTGAAGCTTTGAAAGCTGAATTAACTGAAGCTGGTGCCACCGCCGAAGTGAAATAAGCATTGGAGTGGAGATCTAAGAAGGTATTCTCTCATGAGGAGGTACCTTCTTTCTTATACTTATAGGAAAGCTTGTTACCACAATATTACTTGACAGAGTTCCTCTGCTTTGATATACTTTATAAATGTTACTATGCATATGATTGGAATTATTATCTAAACTGTCCATGCTATGGTAATAAATCGGAAGCATTGGATATTAAGGAGACATTAGATTGATTTTGTCGAAATGATGGCGAATTCCATAAACAGTGAAGCGAGGTTCTATTAAAAGGCCTTGCTTTTGGCTGTATATGTCAATATATTTATACCTCACTGAGAGGAAACCGCACTGAGGGGTGAAACATTATGTTCTATCCTGTTAAGGTAGGGACAAGGGAACGTTGGACTTATTCCAGAATCCGGGAAGTCCTAGACATGCCAAATTTAATTGAAATTCAGCAGAACTCCTATCGGTGGTTTCTCGATGAAGGGTTGCGCGATATGTTTCGCGATATTTCCCCTATTCAGGATTTCACAGGCAATCTAGTCTTGGAATTTATCGATTATAACTTAGGGGAAGCTAAATACCCGGTGGAGGAGTGCAAGGAACGCGATGTTACGTTTGCTGCGCCTCTGCGCGTAAAGGTGCGACTGATTAATAAGGAAACAGGGGAAGTAAAAGAGCAGGAAGTCTTTATGGGGGATTTCCCGTTGATGACAGACAAAGGTACGTTTATTATTAACGGAGCCGAACGTGTTATCGTTAGCCAGCTTGTTCGTTCTCCTGGAGTCTATTACGCAGAACACATCGATGCGAGTGGTAAGAAACTCTATGGAGCGACGGTTATTCCAAATCGTGGTGCATGGCTAGAATTTGAAACGGATGTTAACGATAATATCTTTGTTAGGGTTGACCGAACTCGGAAATTACCGGGCACTGTTCTGATTCGTGCTTTGGGCTATGCAAGCAACGGCCAGATATTAGAGCTGTTTAACGATAATGAATATATTCGAGCTACTTTGGAAAGAGACAACTCAGAGTCAACCGAAGAAGCTCTAGTTGAGATTTATAAAAGGTTAAGACCCGGTGAACCTCCTACCGTCGACAGTGCGCGATCATTGCTCGAAGCGCTTTTCTTTGATGCCAAGCGCTATGATCTGGCTAAGGTAGGTCGCTATAAACTCAATAAGAAACTGATAGATTTCCAAAATCCTGAAGATTTACCTCCGATGGATATTCGACATCTGACCCGTGGGGATATCGTGGCTTGCGTTAAACGAATGCTTGCCTTGATGGAAGGACAGGGACATAAAGATGATATCGACCATTTAGGAAATCGTCGACTGCGCTCCGTGGGAGAACTTCTCCAGAATCAATTCCGCATAGGTTTGTCGCGAATGGAACGCGTGGTTCGCGAGCGGATGACTATTCAGGATGTTGAAGTGATTACCCCCCAGGTGTTAATTAATATTCGCCCAGTCGTTGCAGCAATTAAGGAGTTTTTCGGTAGCAGTCAGTTATCTCAATTTATGGACCAAACCAATCCATTGGCAGAGTTGACACATAAACGCCGTCTAAGTGCTTTAGGACCGGGAGGATTGAGCAGAGAGCGTGCAGGTTTCGAAGTGCGTGATGTTCACTTTTCCCACTATGGAAGGATGTGTCCAGTAGAGACTCCAGAAGGCCCGAACATTGGTTTGATTGGCTCCTTAGCTACTTTCGGACGTATTAATCCATATGGGTTCATTGAAGCTCCCTACCGTATGGCGGATAAAGAAAATGGCAGAGTTACGGATGAGATCCATTACTTAACAGCTGACGAAGAGGAACAATATGTCGTTGCGCAGGCAAATGCTCCGCTTGACAAAGATGGTAACTTCCTGGGAGAAAAAATTGACGGTCGTCACGGCCCTGACTTTGTTCATGTGTCGCCAAACCAAGTAGACTACATGGACGTCTCCCCAAAACAAATGGTATCCATCGCGGCGGCTCTTATCCCATTTCTAGAACATGATGATGCGAACAGGGCCCTAATGGGTTCTAATATGCAGCGTCAAGCAGTACCGCTCTTGCGCACTGATTCCCCTTATGTAGGGACAGGAATGGAATATAAGGCAGCCAAGGATTCTGGCGTTTGTGCAATTTCTAAAGACGCTGGAATTGTGGAGCGGTCAACCGCAGATGAAATTATTGTTCTTCACGATGATGGAACGACAGAGAAGCACAAGTTGCTCAAATATTCACGGTCGAACCAAGGTACATGTATTACCCAGCGTCCCATTGTTACCAAGGGCGAACGGGTTGATGCGAATCAGATTATCGCAGATGGTCCGTCGATTGACCATGGAGAACTAGCTTTGGGTCACAACGTTTTAGTCGCCTTCATGACTTGGGAAGGTTATAATTATGAGGATGCGATTCTCATAAGCGAAAAGCTTATTCGTGAAGATTACTATACCTCTATTCATATTGAAGAGTATGAATCGGATGCACGTGATACAAAGCTTGGACCGGAAGAAATTACTCGTGACATTCCCAACGTCGGAGAAGATGTTTTAAAGGATCTTGATGAACGAGGAATTATTCGAATCGGTGCAGAAGTTCGTGCTGGAGATATCTTAGTGGGAAAAGTAACCCCAAAGGGGGAGACTGAACTCACTGCAGAAGAACGCTTACTGCGTGCTATCTTTGGAGAAAAGGCACGTGAGGTGCGTGATACCTCGTTGCGAGTACCTCATGGAGAAGCGGGCAAAATTGTTGATGTTAAGGTCTTTACACGCGAGAACGGAGATGAATTATCTCCTGGAGTTAATGAATTGGTTCGGGTTTACATTGCTCAAAAGCGGAAAATCTCTGTTGGTGACAAAGTGGCCGGACGTCATGGTAACAAAGGAGTTATATCCCGCATCATGCGCCAAGAGGATATGCCGTTTATGCCCGATGGAACACCTATCGAAATCGTGCTCAATCCATTGGGAGTTCCTTCCCGAATGAATATCGGTCAGGTTCTGGAAACTCACTTAGGCTTGGCAGCTAAAGCTCTAGGGATACGCATTGCTACTCCTGTCTTTGACGGGGCTACGGAAGATGATATTTTTGAGACTCTAGAGAAGGCTGGACTCCCGAAGGATGGGAAGACCGTATTATATGACGGACGAACAGGTGACCCGTTTGACAGTAAGATCACAGTGGGATATATGTATGTACTCAAGCTTCACCATTTAGTAGATGATAAGATTCATGCCCGTTCTACTGGTCCGTACTCCCTCGTGACCCAGCAACCTTTAGGTGGTAAAGCCCAATTCGGCGGGCAACGCTTTGGAGAAATGGAAGTTTGGGCGTTAGAAGCCTATGGGGCAGCCTATACTCTGCAAGAAATTTTAACGGTAAAGTCAGATGATGTAGTGGGCCGTGTCAAGACATATGAAGCCATCGTCAAAGGTGAAAACATACCAGAACCAGGCATTCCAGAATCCTTTAAAGTGTTGATCAAGGAGATGCAGAGCTTAGGACTTGATGTTAGAGTCTTAGCGGCAGATGATAGAGAAATTCAGATCCATGACACTGATGAGGATATTAAGGAAACTGCAAAGGAACTGGGCATTGATTTACACGAGGAAGTTCAGCCACCGGCCAAGCGCATAATTGCGACAAAGGACGACGAGGATGATGGCATTGCGGCTGAGGAAGAATCAATTGATGAATCAAATGAAGAATCCCTTGAGGGTGAAGATATAGATCTAGATGATCTCAAATAATTCCCCCGACGAAAGGAGCGATTAAGATTGCTAGACGTCAATAACTTCGACCGCATGCGAATAGGCTTAGCTTCTCCCGATATTATTCGCGAGTGGTCATTCGGAGAAGTAAAGAAGCCAGAGACCATCAACTATCGGACCTTAAAGCCGGAACGTGAAGGTTTATTTTGTGAGAAAATCTTTGGACCGACTAGGGATTGGGAATGCCACTGCGGGAAATATAAACGCGTTCGGTATAAGGGAATCGTTTGTGACCGTTGCGGAGTTGAAGTGACCCGTTCTAAAGTTCGTCGTGAGCGGATGGGACACATTGTACTCGCTGCTCCAGTATCCCATATTTGGTATTTCAAAGGGATCCCGAGTCGCATGGGTTTACTTTTGGACATGTCTCCTCGTGCATTGGAAAAAGTGCTGTATTTTGTCTCGTATATTGTGACAGATTCTGGGGATACATCGTTAATGAAGAAACAGCTCCTGACTGAAACGGAATATAGGGAATATAGAGATAAGTACGGGGATCGTTTTCAAGCTGGCATGGGAGCGGAATCTGTTAAACTATTGCTCGGCGAGATGGATTTAGACAAGCTTAATGATGAACTACGAATAGAGTTAAAAGAAGTATCTGGACAGCGAAAAATTCGAGCGATACGTCGGCTCGAAGTTGTCGAGGCTTTCAAAACGTCTGGTAACCGTCCGGAATGGATGATTATGGATGTTGTTCCAGTGATTCCGCCAGAACTGCGGCCGATGGTCCAGTTGGATGGTGGTCGGTTCGCTACGTCGGATCTCAATGATCTCTATCGACGGGTAATTAATAGAAACAACCGCTTAAAACGTCTTTTGGATCTTGGCGCACCAGACATTATTGTGAGAAATGAAAAAAGAATGCTCCAAGAAGCAGTGGATGCCTTGATTGACAATGGCCGACGCGGCAGGCCAGTGACCGGACCTGGGAACCGACCCCTTAAATCCCTTAGTGATATGTTAAAGGGGAAACAAGGCCGGTTCAGGCAAAACTTGTTGGGAAAACGCGTGGATTATTCTGGACGATCCGTTATTGTTGTTGGTCCGAACCTGAAACTTCATCAGTGTGGTCTCCCTAAGGAAATGGCTTTAGAACTATTTAAACCGTTCGTGATGAAGAAGCTGGTCAATGAGGGACATGCACATAATATTAAAAGTGCAAAACGTATGGTTGAGAGGGTACGCCCAGAAGTTTGGGATGTTCTAGAAGAAGTTATCTCAGATCATCCGGTCCTGCTGAATCGGGCTCCAACTCTCCATCGCTTGGGAATTCAGGCGTTTGAGCCAATCTTAGTCGAGGGCCGCGCTTTGCAGATCCATCCGTTGGTTTGTACAGCGTATAACGCGGACTTTGACGGAGACCAAATGGCAGTGCACGTTCCATTGTCTACAGAGGCTCAGACCGAAGCTAGATTGCTGATGTTAGCATCACATAATATCTTGAACCCAAAAGATGGAAGGCCTGTACAAACGCCGACCCAAGACATGGTTTTGGGCTCCTATTACCTAACTATGGATCGTCCGGGGGCTTTTGGAGAAGGGAAAATTTTCAAAGATTATGACGAGGCAGTATTGGCTTATGATTCAAAAGCAGTTCACTTGCAGGCCAGTATTAAAGTTCGTCGTGACGGGGTACTGTTGGAGACGACCGTTGGGCGATTAATTTTCAATTCTGTCATTCCTCCTGAAGTTGGCTATTTCAATGAAGTTATTGGTAAAAAGGGCCTCGGAGACATTATTGCCATAGCTTTTCGCAGGTGTGGCTACGAAGCGACAGCTATATTGCTGGACGGCCTGAAAAATCAAGGCTTTAAGTTCTCTACTCGGGCAGGAATAACCGTCGGATTGATGGACATAACCATTCCGGAAGAGAAGACGGAGATACTCGCCAAGGCGGACGCAGCCGTTGCCAAAACAGAGCAACAATATCGTCGCGGCTTAATTACAGATGAAGAACGATATAATCTCGTAATTGATACCTGGGCGAAGGCCACTAAAACAGTCACCCAAGCCCTAATGGATACCCTTGATCAATTTAATCCCGTTTACATGATGGCGACGTCGGGTGCACGGGGTAATATTCAACAACTGCGACAACTGGCTGGGATGCGGGGGCTTATGGCTGATCCTACAGGGAAAACCATTGAGTTGCCGATCAAGGCAAACTTCCGTGAAGGTCTGACCGTTTTGGAATACTTTATCTCCTCGCACGGTGCACGTAAGGGTCTTGCAGATACAGCCTTGCGAACTGCTGACTCAGGCTATCTGACCCGCCGTTTAGTAGACGTCTCTCAAGATGTCATAGTACGAGAAGAAGATTGTGAAACTTTAACGGGTATCATGGTCGAGGATATTAAAGACGGCCCTGAAATTATTGAACCCTTAATCGATCGTCTTGTCGGACGCTTTGTCTTGGATGAGATTCACCATCCTAAGACAGGAGAATTAATTGCTTCACCCGACTATGAAATCTCGGAGGAACAGGCTGAGGACATCGTTAAGAACTTCGATTCAGCCATCATTCGCTCAGTGCTCACCTGTAAATCTCGTTATGGTGTTTGCAAGAAATGTTACGGCCGAAATCTCGCAACTGGACATCCAGTTGAGATGGGCGAGGCGGTTGGAATTATTGCAGCACAATCCATTGGAGAACCTGGAACTCAGCTAACTATGCGTACGTTCCATACCGGTGGGGTTGCGGGGGATGATATAACCCAAGGTCTTCCTCGTATTGAAGAGCTGTTTGAAGGTCGTAAACCAAAAGGGCAGGCGATCATATCTGAAGCGATCGGCAAGGTCTCAATTACAGAAGTTAAAGGGCGACGAGAAATAGATCTCCTCACCGATACCGAAGAACATATAATTTATACTGTGCCCTACGGATCACGACTCTGTGTTAAAGAAGGTCAGATGGTCGAGGCGGGGGATGAGTTGACAGAAGGAAGCATTAATCCACATGATATGCTTAAAGTAAAAGGTCAACGTGGGGTTCAGGTCTATTTGTTAGCTGAGGTTCAACGTGTATATCGTCTACAAGGGGTAGATATCAATGACAAGCACATCGAAGTAATGGTACGTCAGATGTTGCGCAAGGTGAAAATTGATGACGCAGGAGATACAAGCTTACTTCCGGGTGGATTAATTGGGGTCTTTGAATTTGAAGACGAGAATGCACGAACTATTGCCGGAGGTGGAGAACCAGCAGTAGCTCACCCAGTACTATTAGGAATTACAAAGGCCTCCTTAGCTACTGATTCCTTCCTCTCTGCAGCTTCTTTCCAAGAAACCACTCGAGTTCTGACAGAAGCAGCCATAAAAGGAAAAGTCGATCCATTGCTGGGATTAAAAGAGAATGTGATTATCGGTAAATTAATTCCTGCCGGAACAGGCATGTCAAGGTATCGAAATGTGAAAACTTTGGATCCACAGTAATTGAATTATTGACACACTAGATATCTAATGCTAAAATATCCTAGTGTGATTAAGGGGGAAAGCATTATGGTGCTTGATGAAGCCTTTAAAAGTGCTAAACTTAAAACTGTAGGGCTAAAACAAACCCAACGTGCTCTGGAAAAGGGTAGTGTCAGACGCTTGTTTATAGCAAAAGACGCTGAACCACATGTTCTTCGCTCCGTCGAAGAGTGGTGCTCCAACCATGATGTGGAGCGGATTGAGGTTCCGACAATGAAGGAACTTGGTAAAGCATGCGGAATCGAAGTAGGTACTGCCGTAGCTGCCATATTGAAAGACTCGTGATGAGATAAGCAAATGTAGACAGGTAGCGTAGGTTTTGGAATTGCTTGCTAAATGCTGCTGCAAGCAATTCCTTGTATATTGATCTGATCAGAAAGGAGGTGGAGACATGCCGACAATTAATCAACTTATTCGTAATGGACGTGCCTCAATCACGAAAAAGTCAACAGCTCCAGCTTTACAGTGGGGCTATAACTCTCTTAAACGAAAGCAATATCCATCAGGAGGGTCTCCGCAAAAACGTGGGGTTTGTATCAGAGTTTATACAACGACTCCGAAGAAACCTAACTCAGCACTTCGAAAAGTTGCTCGTGTCCGTTTGACTAATGGGTTTGAGATAACCTCATATATCCCAGGCGTAGGACACAACTTACAAGAGCATTCCGTGGTTCTCGTCCGTGGTGGTCGTATTAAGGACCTTCCAGGAGTACGTTATCACGTTGTTCGTGGCGCTCTAGACACAACTGCTGTTCAAAAACGCTCTCAAGGCCGCTCAAAATACGGAGCAAAACGTCCTAAAAAGGCTTAAGACTATCCCTGAAATTGTTTAAGAATACGTTAAAAAGGAGGTAAACTAATGCCACGTAAAGGATATATCGGGAAACGCGATGTCTTGCCAGATCCTATTTACAAGAATCAAACTCTAACAAAGTTTATTAATCAAATTATGTTAGACGGTAAAAAGGGAACGGCTGAGGCTATTTGCTATAGTGCCTTTAATATGATTCAAGAAAAATCCGGTAAAGACCCAATTGAGGTCTTCGGCAATGCATTGAAGAACGTTATGCCATTACTAGAAGTAAAGGCCCGCCGTGTTGGTGGAGCTAATTATCAAGTCCCTATTGAAGTGCGAGCAGAGCGGCGTACTACACTTGGCCTACGCTGGCTTGTCGCTATGGCGCGTAAGCGGGGCGAGAAAACCATGCAGGAAAAGGTCGCTGGAGAGTTACTCGATGCCTCTAACAATACGGGCGGTTCTGTCAAGAAGAAAGAGGATATGCATAAAATGGCTGAGGCAAATAAAGCTTTTGCGCATTACAAATGGTAATTTGATGCATACTCATTTTGACGGGAAGGGGGAATCACAATGGCAAGGCTATTTTCACTAGAAAATACACGTAATATCGGAATTATGGCGCACATTGATGCTGGGAAAACAACGGTAACCGAACGAATCCTTTTTTACACTGGACGAGTGCACAAAATTGGTGAAGTTCATGATGGTGCTGCAACAATGGACTGGATGATCCAAGAACAAGAACGTGGGATTACCATTACTTCTGCTGCTACAACCTGCGAGTGGAAGCATAATCGTATTAACATTATCGACACACCAGGGCACGTGGACTTCACAGTAGAAGTTGAACGTTCGCTACGGGTACTGGATGGTGCAGTCGCGGTGTTCTGTTCGGTCGGTGGCGTTGAGCCTCAGTCCGAAACCGTCTGGCGACAAGCAGATAAATACAAAGTTCCACGTATAGCTTTTATTAACAAAATGGACAGAATGGGTGCCGATTTTTTCAGAGGTGTCTCAATGATCGCTGAAAGATTGGGTGCCAACCCAGTTCCAATCCAAGTGCCAATTGGTTTGGAGGACAACTTTAGAGGTATCGTGGATTTAGTGACAATGACCTCTACCGTCTATACAGATGACTTAGGCACAACTGAGGAGCACAGTGCAGTTCCTGAAGACTTAGTTGAAATAGCCACCAAGTATCGAGAGAAACTGGTTGAAGCAGTTGCTGAAACCAGTGAAGAACTCATGATGAAGTATCTCGAGGGGACAGAAATCACGGAGCAAGAAATTCGAGATGGTATACGTCGCGGAGTTATAGGGAACAAATTCGTACCAGTTCTTTGTGGCTCGGCATTCAAGAACAAAGGCGTACAACCATTGCTCGACTGCGTTGTTGAGTATATGCCCTCGCCCCTAGACGTGTCATCTATTAAGGGGACACATCCGGATACGGGAGCAGAAGATCATCGGACAGCTTCAGACGCCGAACCATTTTCCTCGTTGGCCTTCAAAATCATGGCGGATCCATTCGTTGGTAAGTTAGCATTTTTCAGAGTTTACTCTGGTGTGCTAAGTGCTGGATCATACGTTTATAACTCGACCAAAGGTAAGAGAGAGCGTATTGGTCGCATACTTCAGATGCACGCCAATCACAGAGAAGATATCCAAGAGGTGCGTTCCGGGGACATTGCAGCTGCAGTTGGTTTGAAGGACACTACAACTGGGGATACGTTGTGCGATGAGAAGCAACCCATTATTCTTGAAAAAATGGTGTTTCCTGAGCCAGTAATCTCCGTGGCAATCGAGCCTAAGACGAAAGTTGACCAAGAGAAAATGGGTGGTGCACTTGGTCGCCTTGCTGAAGAAGATCCGACGTTCAGAATTCACACGGATACAGAAACTGGACAAACAATTATTGCGGGCATGGGCGAGCTTCATCTAGAGATTATCGTTGACCGTTTACAGCGGGAATTTAAAGTGCAATGCGACGTCGGACGTCCACAAGTTGCTTACAAAGAAACGATTCGGAAGACTGTCAAGTCCGAAGGGAAGTTTGTTCGCCAATCTGGTGGCCGTGGACAATACGGACACTGTTGGATTGAGCTTATGCCACTTGCAGCAGGTAGCGGCTTTGAATTCGTTAATAAAGTAGTCGGCGGAGTTATTCCTAGGGAGTATATTAACCCTATTGGTGCAGGTATCCAAGAAGCCTTGCAAAATGGTATTCTAGCCGGATACCCTGTTCTTGATATACGGGCTACTGTTTATGACGGTTCTTACCACGACGTCGACTCTTCAGAAATGGCTTTTAAAATTGCCGGATCCATGGCCTTTAAGGCCGGAGCACTCAAGGCAGACCCTGCGATTATAGAACCGGTCATGAAGGTTGAAGTCACTGTTCCCGAGGATTACATGGGTGACGTTATTGGAGACTTGAGTTCACGCCGAGGACGAATTGAGGGAATGGAAGCACGCGGAAATGCGCAAATTATCCGGGCGTTTGTTCCACTATCCGAAATGTTTGGCTATTCAACGGATCTTCGATCCGGAACTCAGGGTCGTGGGACCTACACTATGCAAACCGACCACTATGAAGAAGTTCCTAAAAGCATTGCCGAGGGCATTATCGCCAAACGCCAAGGCGTCTAAGCAGGGTCGAGCTCGTAGTTCGATACCAGCTAAATGATAAAGATATAATTATTTTAAGGGAGTGAAAAAAATGGGAAAAGCGAAATACGAACGTACTAAACCACATGTTAACGTTGGAACCATTGGTCACGTCGACCATGGTAAAACCACTACGACAGCAGCAATCACCGTTGTTCTTTCCAAAGTCGGTGGCGCAGTAGCCACGGCGTTTGATCAAATTGACAAAGCTCCTGAAGAGCGCGAACGTGGAATTACCATCTCCACTGCTCATGTTGAGTATGAGACGGAACTTCGTCACTATGCTCACGTGGATTGCCCAGGACATGCGGACTATGTTAAGAATATGATCACTGGAGCAGCTCAAATGGACGGCGCAATCCTCTGCGTGTCTGCTGCTGACGGTCCTATGCCACAAACTCGTGAACACATCCTCTTGGCACGCCAAGTTGGTGTTCCAACGATTGTTGTCTGGCTTAACAAAAGAGACATGGTTGACGATGAGGAACTTATCGAACTTGTTGAAATGGAAATTCGCGAACTCCTGACGATGTACGAGTTTGATGGAGACAATACTCCTATCATTCCAGGTTCTGGTCTCAAAGCACTACAATGCGGTTGCGGAAAACGCGAGTGCGAGTGGTGTGGAGATATTTGGAAATTGATGGATGCAGTCGATTCCTTCATTCCGACGCCTGAGCGCGACACGGATAAGCCTTTCTTAATGCCTATTGAGGATGTCTTCACGATTACTGGTAGGGGTACTGTTGCTACGGGTCGTGTTGATCGCGGAAAGGTTAAGATCGGAGACGAAGTCGAGATCGTTGGTTTGACAACTACTCCTCGTAAGACCATTGTAACTGGAGTTGAAATGTTCCGTAAACTTCTCGATTCTGCACAAGCTGGCGATAACATCGGTGCGCTTCTGCGTGGAGTTGAGCGTAAAGACATAGAGCGTGGGCAAGTTCTAGCTAAGACAGGCTCCATTAAACCTCATACTAAATTTTCCGGTGAGGTTTATATCTTAAATAAAGAAGAAGGCGGACGACACACTCCTTTTTTCCACAACTATCGTCCTCAATTCTACTTCCGTACTACGGACGTAACTGGTGTTATCACTCTTCCAGAGGGTACTGAAATGGTTATGCCGGGAGACCGCGTGACGATTGACGTTGAACTCATCACCCCAATCGCTATGGAAGAGGGACTTCGTTTTGCTATCCGCGAGGGTGGCCGCACCGTTGGTTCAGGTATTGTTGCTAAGATCAATGCCTAAACGAGAACTTAGGGGATTTAGTGGAGAGGAATTTCTTCCTTTCCACTAGCACGAGTCAGCTAAAGGTGCGCCGGATTACGAAGTAGAGTACTCATTCGGCCACTGCATCTGATATTAGATATTTAATTTTAGAAATGGCGTAGAAGGTTGCTGGGCAGGTGACTCCGCTTGTACCAGGGGAATTTTTACGCCCGAAACCCGTGTAACGGGAAATATGAGGAGGTAACCATAAACTTATGAGCCAGAAAATTAGAATTCGCCTGAAGGCCTTTGACCACAAAACTCTTGACCAATCTGCCGAGCGCATTGTAGAAACTGCAAAGCGGACCGGAGCACAGGTCAGTGGACCGATTCCCCTACCAACAGAGAAAAGCATCTATACAATCTTACGCTCTCCTCATGTCAATAAGGATTCACGCGAACAGTTTGAGATGCGCACTCATAAACGTCTGATTGATATTCTAGAACCGACACCCAAAACGGTGGATGCGCTTATGCGTTTAGACTTACCTGCGGGTGTGGACATAGAAATTAAGCTGTAGTTAGAAGATTTTGCTAGTTTTAGTGTAGCCAAACATCTTATTCTGTGATATACTGTCGTTATGTTTGCTGCGAGAAACGCCCGGTAGCGTGGAGTAGTTGCCGACGAGATTGCGACAAAATAAATAATATAACGCTCTCGTGCTTCGGAATAATCTGGCGCACTTCAAAGCGTTTAGGAGGTGGCATTCGTGTCAAAAGGAATCTTAGGTAAAAAAATTGGTATGACCCAGATTTTCACAACTGAAGGACGTGTAGTACCAGTTACGGTGGTCGAAGCAGGTCCTTGCCCAGTAGTACAGAAAAAAACTGTAGCGACAGATGGCTACAACGCAATTCAAATTGGATTTTCATTTCTTCGCGAAAGCTTAAGCAACAAGCCACGCAAAGGACATTTCCAAAAGGCTTCACTGAAGCCGATGCGTTATGTTCGAGAGTTCAGGATCAGTGATGTTGAGAGTTATGAGATTGGCCAAGAAGTAAAAGTGGATCTATTCACAGTTGGTGACAGAATTGATGTTGTCGGCACTTCAAAAGGAAAAGGTTTCGCTGGGATGATTAAACGTCATCATGCTAGCCGTGGACCGATGGCTCATGGCTCGAAATACCATCGTCGCACAGGTTCCCTTGGCGCGAAAGGCCCGGCTAGAGTATTTAAAGGTCGTAAACTGCCAGGACGTATGGGTGGCGAACGCGTTACTGTACAAAACCTGGAGGTTGTACGAATTGATGCGGATAAAAACTTGATCTTAATCAAAGGGGCTGTCCCTGGAGCAAATAAATCGATGCTCATTCTTAAGCCTTCTGTCAAGGCGAAGTAACACTGAGAAAGGAGGAATAAGCAATGCCGAAAGTTCAAGTATTAAATATGCTAGGCGCAGCTGTCGGTGAAATCGAACTGAGCGAAAGCGTGTTTGGAATAACCCCGAATATCCATGTGCTTCACTCAGCGGTTGTCTCACAGCAAGCTGGCGAACGACGGGGCACACAATCTGCCTTGTTACGCGGAGAAGTACGCGGAGGTGGTCGCAAGCCTTGGCGTCAAAAGGGAACTGGCCGTGCACGTTCTGGTAGTACGCGCTCCCCATTGTGGAGAGGCGGTGGTGTTGTCTTCGCACCAAAACCTCGCAAGTACGGTTTTAAATTACCTAAAAAAGTTCGCCGATTGGCTTTGCACTCGGCACTTTCTTCGAAGGTTATGGAGCAACAGCTGATTGTACTTGATAGTCTAAGCATGGGTGAAGCAAAAACCCGTGAAATGGTGAAAGTACTCAAAGCTCTTCATATTGACAAGAAGGCTATGATAGTGATGGATGACGTGGATGAGGCAGTGCAACGTTGCGCTCAAAATATTGAGGGCATAAAGACTACTGATGTTGCCGGAATGAATGTGATGGACATACTTAAGTATGATGTTCTTGTGATGACCAAAGCAGCAGTAACTAAAACAGAGGAGGTGTTTGCGTAATGCGCGACGCACGAGATGTCCTCAAAAGTCCTGTAATCTCAGAGAAGTCTGTAGGACTTGTCGAGGAGAACAAATACTCCTTCTGGGTAAATCCTGCTGCAAACAAGATTGAAATCAAAGCAGCAGTAGAAAAGATGTTTAAAGTATCGGTAGTTGAACTCCGTACTATGAGCGTCAAAGGCAAAGAGAAGCGGGTCGGCAAGTATGTCGGTAAAACATCTAACCGCAAAAAAGCGATTGCTACGCTTAAAGCTGGAGATAAGATTGAAAACTTCGCGGGCCTGTAAGCAGCTTGCAGCAAAGGAGGATAATGAGAACCGATGGCAATAAAAACTTATAAACCCACCTCACCAAGTCGTCGTAATATGACAGGCTCGACCTTTGAAGAAATCACTCGGACTGATCCTGAACGAGCTTTATTAAGGCCTTTAACAAAAAAAGCTGGCCGTAATAACAGCGGACGTTTAAGCATACGTCACAAAGGCGGCGGCCACAAACGAATGTTTCGTGTGATTGATTTCAAACGGAATAAGGATGGGATTCCTGCTCGTGTAGCGAGCATTGAATATGATCCAAATCGCTCTGCCAATATTGCGTTACTGTTTTATCAGGATGGACTTAAAACTTATATCTTGGCTCCGAACGGGCTACAAGTTGACCAAATGATTGTTTCCGGTGCGGACGCTGACATTAAGGTAGGTAATACTTTACCACTTCAGAATATTCCAGTTGGGACATTGTTACACAACATAGAGATGAAACCCGGCAAAGGCGCTCAGATGGTTCGATCGGCGGGTGGATCAGCTCAGCTTATGGCCAAAGAAGGTTCCTACGCAACGTTGCGTCTTCCTTCTGGTGAAATGCGCATGATTCGCATTGAATGTCGCGCGACCATAGGTCAAGTTGGAAATTTAGATCATGAGAACATCAACGTGGGTAAAGCTGGAAGATCACGTTGGCTGGGTATTCGTCCAACAGTTCGTGGTTCGGTTATGAATCCTTGTGATCATCCACATGGTGGTGGTGAAGGACGTAACTCGATTGGTCGTAACCCGTGTACACCTTGGGGTAAACCGGCACTAGGAGCCAAGACTCGGAAGAAAAAGAATACGTCGAATCGCTTTATTTTGAAACGGCGGACTAAGTAGTCGAAAGGAGGCCCATAAATGAGCAGATCTCTGAAAAAAGGACCTTTCGCCGAACCTCGATTGCTCGAGCGCGTAGAAGCGATGAACACATCAGGTGAGAAACGCGTTATCAAGACGTGGTCCAGACGC
>DASRMA010000103.1:0-3954 GCA_035648155.1 Desulfosporosinus sp. | reverse complement strand
ACTGCTCCTACGCCACCCCGACCAAACGCTCTCATTTCCGAGATGATCGAACTGATAGGAATCATTTGTTCTCCGGCGGGTCCAATACAGGCCAGCCGATAATCTTCACCATATTCGGCTTTCACCCGGTTATGGGTTTCTTCGCAATCTAAGCCCCAAAGGCTGTCTGCTGATTTAAAGCTAATCTTGTTATCTTCAATTAAAACGTTCACCGGAGATAAGGCCTTTCCTTTAAGAACTACTACATCATAACCTGCTCGTTTGATTTCTGGACCTAAGAAGCCTCCGGCATTGGAGTCCACCCATATCCCTGTTAGTGGGCTCTTCGTACCGACGATCATTCTGCCACTTAAGGGGGCTAAGGTTCCAGTTAAAGGTCCGGTTGCGAAAACTAAAACATTATCTGGTGATAGAGGATCACAGCCAGATTTTACTTCATCATATATAATCTTAGCAGCTAATCCTTTTCCGCCTATATAACGGCTTAGCAGTTCAGGGGATAATTCACTTACGACCCAAGTCGACGTCGTTAAATCAATATCTAGTCTTTTTCCTGTATATCCGTAATTAGTCATTTCTGAGCACCTCGTTTCAAGGCTTTCGTTGGACACATCTGAGCACATAGATATTTTCCATCACATGTATCGCAAAAAATCGGATATCCGTTTTGACCGATCACTCTGGCTTTGAAAGGACAAGCGTCAAAGCATAGATAACATTGCGTACACTTTTCACGATTAACTTGAATTACGCCATTGACTTGTTGCAGCGCTTCGGTTGGGCAAGCTTCTAGGCATTTTGGGTTAGAGCATTGACGGCAAACGGAGACCGTCTCTTCTTCTGGCCAGCGACTTGCGACTTTGATCTTGCTACCATCTTCCACAGTCCCTTGATAATGAACCTGGAAGCATATCTGTTCACAAATTCGGCAACCAGTACAGATCTTGGAATCAAAGATCAGCATTTTCTCACTCCTTTTTCATTGATAGCTGGGGTGGCGTCCCAAGTGATCACGAGACATTCACATATAAGAACTCGGTTCGCTACTATGTACTTATTTAATTCGACACTACTAAACGATTCCCTGCCTGCTTGAAGAAATATTATTTCTTCAAGCCTTTGAACTAAACTCACTATAAACTCGACGCGAAATGTCCAGCCACTGTTTGGCTTGACTTAAGGTCTTCTCCCCGCCTTCATAAAGGGCATCCGCCCATATTTGCACGTTTTTCCCCTGGGTCTCAGTAAAGATATCTTGCACCTTCGCTTCCATCTGATCAGGCGTGGCATAGAAAAGATCATTGACCGGGTGCAGAGAGACTTGAAGAATGGTTTCTGGGTGTCGAACCTGAACAGCCTTTTTCAGATCAGTAGAAGAGCTGACGTGGAGCATTTTCAGTCCCTTAAACTGAGCAATGTCTGCTAAGAAAGGAGTAAGATTACCGCAACTGTGATAATAGTTCACGCCATCGTAAAAATCCGCGAGTTTCTTTTCATAGGGGAAAATGAACTCGCGGTAGGTTGCCACCGAGAATAGGTTGCCGTCGACCTCGTCATTGTATTGGTCGGAACTGGTTGGTTCACGATAAACACAGTAATTCCAGCGGTAATTGAGATCTTGGGGCCTGATACCTAAAAATTTGCAGCGTTCAATCTCCCACTCAATACGGCTAGTCACAATAAAGTCCATTAAGCGATGTACGAAGGCAGGATCATCCATCAAATCAAAGTAAAGGGGAGTAAATCCCCGAAGCATACAGGCGATGCTCCAGGGTCCCCGCGCAAACCCCGGAAAGGTAATGGGAATCTCCCCTTTGACTAATTCCTGCAAACGAGAATACACGGAATGAACCCTGGGCATTAAACCGCTTTGATAGAAATCAGGGACTTTAAGCTTTTCGAGATCACTTCGTTCTTTGATGATTGGTTTACCGTAAGCCGGATCAGAGGTTTCACTGAATATAGTTTCGGTCCCAAACAAACTTGGTTCCAAGGCCACGACATAGTCAACCCCTGCAGCTGCATTAATCACAGTATCGTCCCTAATCTCTTTGTGCCAGAAGAGCTTCCACTTTAACTGTGTTTCCAGACAAACCATAGGATCGTTGAAATAGTCTGCTAAAGTAAAGGGAATAAAATCTTTTAGTAGCGTCCTGCCAAAACCGACAATAAATTTAACCTCTTTGTCTTCGTTTCTTTGTTGGGATTCGACTGCAGCTTCCTTCACTTCGGCTATGAGTTCGGTTAATAACACTATAATCCCCCTTCTCATATAAAGCATCTCTGACAATCTTAAGACACCATAAACTGATTAACTTTGTCCACCGCAGTTGCGGCATGGGAGAACGATTTGCGGTGAACTAGAGATTCTTGAGGGAATAGTCGGGGCGCTGAGATTTTTCACTAAATGATCGGGCTAACAATTCAACTGGATGAACAACTTTAATGTCCGTTTTCCGTAGTCCATAATGTAGTTGGATTTTGCACATTGGGCAACCCGTGGCAACTAGATCAGGGTTCGTAGAAACAATGGAACTAACCTTGGGCTCAAGAATCTTCTCCGAAATCTCCGGATGGGTTAAACAGAAACTCCCCGCTCCACCACAACAGCGGTCAGCATCAGGACTCTCGACAAACTCAACTCCCGGAAGAGCCTTTAAGATTTCTCGGGGTTCCTTTCGCACATTCAATACATGATTAAGGTGACACGGATCATGGTAAGTTACCTTCAAATTCTGTTGACGAGATCCAACCTTAAATCCTTTCTTCACTAAATAATCACTGATATCATAAACTTTATCCGCTAGGCGTTTTGCCTCTTCCTCCATCGGATGCCCTTTGAGCCACTGCGGGTATTCCTTCAAGGCCGAACCGCAGGTCGCACAATCCGTTATAACCGCGTCCACTTGGAGTTTATTAAGCGCCTTGATATTGTGAATAGCCATCTTCAACGCCGTTTCTTTGTCACCCAAACTAGCTTGCGGTTTCCCACAGCAAACCGTTTCCGTTAAGATCGCGGCCCGATGTCCTGATTTTTCCAAAAC
Source organism: Desulfosporosinus sp. (assembly GCA_035648155.1). Taxonomy (GTDB): domain Bacteria; phylum Bacillota; class Desulfitobacteriia; order Desulfitobacteriales; family Desulfitobacteriaceae; genus Desulfosporosinus. The sequence goes on along the minus strand of DASRMA010000103.1, from coordinate 910 downwards.
ATCTAACGCGTCCCACCCTAGGTCAGGAAACATATAATTTGTCGTGCAACTTAGAAAGTAAGCCACTTTGGTCTCTTTAGGAAAATCATGATGTCCCAATTCCTCAGACAGCGGTTTAGGCAAGTGCTCCGGTATTGCGGCTAAACGGCCACTAAGGGTTTCTGGCATTTTACTGGCTACACCTGGAACGATCTTCAACGTTTGACCTAACTTAAACATTTTCATAGCCGCAGCAAATCTCTTAGTATGAGGCAACACTCCACGCAAAATAGCCGTTTGTATAAAAGGCAAGCCATCTTTTTCAATGTATTCAGCCTTTAACGCAGAGATCAGTTCAGGAGTAATCACCCCTGCCGGACAGTTGGTTTGACAAGCCTGACATCCTAAGCAGGCAAACATATCCTCCTTGAGACGGGGAGTCATGCTAAGTTGTCCTTCTAGAAGTTGCCGGATCAAACGATTTCTCCCCCGAGCGACACTTGCTTCATTACGCACGGCACGGTAAGACGGACATACCGCTTGACAAAGCCCACAGCGAATGCATTTTTTGCTTTCGGCATACAGTCTTGCCTTATCTAACATCGTCAAGCCCCTCTTCTCTGTCTACGTCGAAGATTTTACCAGGGTTGAGAAGTCCATGGGGATCTAGCGTCTTTTTAAGCTCCTTCATGACGGCAATCGTATCGTCGTCAAACTGCCAGCTTAGATACTTTTTCTTTGCTTGACCAATCCCGTGCTCACCGCTTAAGGTTCCACCACACTCCAAAGCTGCTGCAAATACGGCATCAATTGCCTGTTCTGCACGTTCCACTGCTCCGGATTCGTCATCATTGATACAAATATTGGGGTGTAAGTTGCCATCTCCCATGTGACCTAGAATCAGCATCCCCACCTTATACTTTTTCCCAAT
>DASRMA010000102.1:0-17268 GCA_035648155.1 Desulfosporosinus sp. | reverse complement strand
TTGTTTCAGAAGTTCCACGGCTGTTTCCTCGTCTATGAACCCAGATACACATATAAATGGAGTAGATGGGCTCATTGATTTAATATGGTCTAATGCTGCAAACCCATTAAAATCAGGCAACATAAAGTCGGCAAGAATGAGATCATATTTTTTTAAGGATATCGCAGATACAAATTCTTTTTCATTTAAAACAATATCCACTTGAATTTCACATTTGAGATTCATAAAATGTAGCACACCGGATTCCACCCTGTCTGAGGAGGTTCCAGACAAAACAAAAGCACCGAACTTATCGTCCGATGCGTTTACTGCTTATGGGGTGGATGATGGGTCTCGAACCCACGAATGCCGGTACCACAAACCGGTGCGTTAACCACTTCGCCACACCCACCATAGGTATTGTATTAATTGGTGCGCCTGGAGAGATTCGAACCCCCGACATCCTGCTTAGAAGGCAGATGCTCTATCCAACTGAGCTACAGGCGCAGGTCAAGGGATTACGGATGTCAACCCAGGTTACCCTTTCAACCGAGGAAATTGGGAAATCATGGTCGGGGCAGAGGGATTCGAACCCCCGGCCTCCTGGTCCCAAACCAGGCACGCTAGCCAAGCTGCGCTATGCCCCGAATTGGTGACTTGATCAGTATAGCTCATCTTTGACTATTCGTCAACAAGGACTCCAAATAAATTTTTAGCATAGGTAAACTCAGGACATAGCATCATTTTCCGTAAGGGCACGAGGCATCGTGACCTTACACGTGCGCAGGATTGGGATCACTTTACGAAAGGCCTGAGCTCTATGGCTGATCGTATTTTTCTCAGACATGGTCAGTTCGGCCATCGTGCGTGCAAACTCTTGGAGATAAAAGACAGGGTCATAGCCAAATCCATTCAATCCGCAACGCTTAGTTAGAATTAACCCTTCAACAGAACCCTCTGTCAGATACTCTTCCCCAAAAGGTGTTGCCATAACCAACGCACAACGAAAGCGTGCAGTCCTCTTGTCTTCAGGAATATTTTCTAAGAGATAAAGTAGTTTGTCAGTATTTCGTTCATCATCTTTAGGTTCCCCAGCATAACGAGCAGAATATACTCCCGGAGCACAATTTAAGGCATCCACTTCCAAACCGGAATCATCAGCGAGGGCAATCAACCCCGTCCTCCGCACCGCTTCTCTGGCTTTAAGCGCGGCATTGTCTGCGAAGGTTACCCCATTTTCCTCTACGTCTATCCAATCTGGGATATCCAGTAAAGATAGTACTTCAATCTCCTCATTGACAAGCAGTTCTCTAAGTTCTAGGACCTTTCCCTGGTTTTGAGTCGCCAGTATTATCTTCACGCGGTGGTTTCCACCGCGGATTTTTGCACCTCCATCAGAGTGCGGATCCCTTTTTCAGCAAGTTGCAAGAAAGCATCTAGATCTTGACGATCAAAAGGAGTCTCTTCCGCCGTGCCTTGAATTTCCACAAACTTCCCGGCGCCAGTCATGACAATATTCATGTCCACGTCCGCTTGTGAATCTTCATCATACGCTAAATCCAGCACTGCGTGGCCCTTGACCTTCCCCACGGAAATGGCTGCTAGTGTATCTTGTATAGGGTTTGTTCGAATAAGCTTTTTTTCCATCAAAAACTGAACCGCGTCAACCAGGGCAACGTAGGCTCCGGTAATAGCAGCCGTGCGAGTTCCTCCATCCGCTTGCAGAACGTCGCAATCCAGCCAGATTGTACGTTCACCAAGCTTCTTCAAATCAACTACGGATCGAAGTGCCCGTCCGATTAAGCGTTGGATTTCCATCGTGCGGCCAGTGAGTTTCCCTTTGGTAGCCTCACGTTGAGTCCTGGTCTGCGTCGCCCGAGGAATCATGGCATACTCGGCAGTAACCCACCCCTTGCCTGAGCCTTTCTGAAAGTGAGGTACTTTTTCCTCTACGCTGGCGGTACATAGAACCCGAGTTTCTCCGATTTGGATAAGCACCGAACCCTCTGGTATATTTGTAAACTGCCGTGAAATTTTTACAGTACGTAATTCGTCATAAGCCCGACCATGAGCACGTTGCATATTGATAACCTAACCTTTCTTTCTCCTAAATATTTTACATATTTTAGTTTATCAGACTACAACAAGAAACGCCAATCTTGACTGAGGACTTAAATATTCGGGTTGCGCCCACCAAACAAATCGCTGGAACGCGTAGGGGTCGTTTCTTCTCCCACAATACCTGCTATAGTATAGAGATTCGCTATAGAATCGAATCGGAATTCCTTTAGTAAGTGAAAGCCTTTAATGTCGCTAGTTTTCCGAATATGAATACGTGGACCCGTACAAGGGTAAAGCATCTCCCCCACCCGTATATGCTTGTCATCGGCAAAGCATATGGGTAAATCAGCCCTTATTAAATCTAGCACACGTTGTTCTACTAAGTCTAAATCTATGTCGGGTTTCTCCGGCAGTTCCAAGACAAAGCCATGTTTAATATCACTGTGCACTTCGGGCTTTGGCAGACCCATTTCTTCAAGGATCATCGAAGTAATATCCTCAGCACTATGAGCCATCCGACGATATTTGATTGACTCAAAAACAATATCTGCAATGCTGCAGGGTTCCGGACCGAACACTGTCGGCCTAGTTACGATCACTTCTTCACCTACGCCAATCAATACTTCAGCATTAACCTTTAGTTGCGCATAGACAAGGTCAAAATGCTCTATGACCACACGATGCCCAGACGATATTGCTTTCTGAATAGCTTCCGCGATTTTCCAAGGTTGGGTAAACGCGGACTCGAAGCGGACATCCAGATGGTAGGTATGATAGCGGAAACGTCCACAATCTGCATCCTCCATCAGAGGTAACGGCCGGATATTAATTCCATCGTCATCATTCGTCAGTTCCAGACCCGGAAACATTCCTCGAATAAGCAATGACTTCCCGGCCCCCACATCTCCCACAAACCCTATCAACTTGTCCTCAGGACTTAAATATCTTTGCTGAATATTCGTTCCTAAAAATAAAAGACGTCTTTTCCCACGTGGAGCAAAGTAGACAGCCTGCATCAAGTGATCATGAACAAACATGGGCTACCTCCTTGATTCCTTTAAAGGTGCTTAGTAACGAAAATGATGAGCAGGAGTAGGGGTTGATGAAGTAAATAGATGCCCAATGAATTCCGACTCAACCACTTAGTCAGTCTCGAATTTAGCTGAAAAGGAAATAGTGGATCCGTCCGCTGCGCGTAGAAATGCCGATAAGCCAGGATGCCTAATAGGGTCACTGCTAAATACGGAAAAAGGGGATAATAATCAATGGAACCAAATCCATTATACATAAGACCAAAGGGAAGTAGCAGGCTCGTTTTTAGTACTTGCCCCTTGAACCAGAGCCCTAGCACGACGGAAGATCCAGCAAGGCCCCAAATAGTCCATGAAGACAATCTGAGTAGGAGCGGAGACAAGATCATTGTCACCCCTAAAAAATGCAGGATTCCAAAGCGAACATACTCGTCTTTCATGAACAGATAGGTCACCACTGTGATGAGCATGCCATAGGATAGAACCTTTAGGCCGCGCCTAAACGGGGCTGAGCTAAATCCACTTGAAAGACCGGAGATAAACATAAAAAGTAGGGCAGAGGCTCTTCCGATCGTAAACCAAAACGGGGACTGATAATCAATACTGACCCCCGCAAACTGCTTCAGGTCATAAACAAGGTGAAAGATGACCATCAAAACAATCGCAAATGCTCTTAGTACATCTATCTCCCCATGCCGAGTTTCCATTTCCCTCTTCATCGGCTGTTTCTCACCTCTCATTTAGCCTCCGGCTCACTGACACTCCATCTCCAAAGGGCAAAACAGTCGTGTTGAAGTCTGGATTCTGGCTAAGGTCCGATGAAAATTGGCGCAATCCATTCACCATTCGTTCATATTTTGGTGGAAAAACGCTTCCTTGAACCACCCAACCACGAAAAAGTACATTATCCACCACCAGTACTCCACCTGGTGCGATTAAGGGGTAAATAAGCTTCAAGTATTCTAAATATTCCCCTTTGGCGGCATCGATGAAAACGAAATCAAACGCCGCATCCAACGTCGGTAAAATCTTAAGGGCATCGCCCTCTATAGCCGTGATACAGTTTTGAAGGCCTGCGCGTTCAAAGTATTTTAGAGCTCGAGCAAGCCTATCTTTATTCATATCAATCGTCGTAACCTGCCCTCCGGTTACTTTTGCTGCCCGTCCCAACCAAATCGTAGAATATCCGATGGCTGTCCCGATCTCTAGAATAGCCTGTGCTTTACCCATATGTACAAGTAAGTTAAGGAAATTCCCAACCATCGGCGTCACAACGGGGATTGTCTCTCGTAACGCCTGCTCTTCTATTTCTTGCAGTAGTGGGTCACGTTCGCCCAGTAAAGTTTCAAGATATTGTTCCATTTCAAAAGGGTAAAACAAAGCCAGCTCCCTTTCTTGTTCGCTCGAATTCCATCGCAGTTTTTTTATCTAATCGTAAGACTCCCACTTCTATAAGTGGGAGCGTTTTACGTCGCTTCAGTGGGGGTAGAATCCCCTACTGAAATTTCGATGTTCAGCTCAAGCTGAACGAGTTCACTATACTTTACCACAAAATATTTGCATATATATGCGTTTAGTGTGCTATTTTTTTGTCACTAGTGCTGTCCTCGTTCGCTTCGTATACTCCCCCATTAGCTTTAGTCAATTTTTCGATTTCTTCAATAATCATCATTGTGCACATTATTACAGTAAAAATCAATGAAATTAAAATTGCGTGTGTTACCGCATGATATGATCCCTCAACAGAACTATAACCCATGTTTGTAATGATTGGAGTAACTACTACTAAAGATAGAAAAAAAATTATTGCTGTTACTACTATAGCCCAACCAATTCTTTTAATACAAGAACCCCCTTATTAACACGTATCTCACTCAATATATACCTTACACAGAAAAAAAGCGACCTAACTCACCTCTTAAGAAACGAGTGTTCAGTCGCCAAGTACTGAGCTGCTATGTGACAAAAGGCCTTTTCTGGGTCGTGGGTACCGAGCCCTGAGCGACGCGGGTCTCCCTCAATAGAACCCTTTTCGCCACCTCTACCAACTGCCCGTCCACCATTGTCCCTGCTCCGCGCTGAATCAGCGCTAGGGCATCACCCGGAGTCATCGCCAAACGATAAGGTCGGTCCTCTGTTAACGCCGCAAAGATATCTGCAATCGCCATCAAACGGGACCCCTCATCAATCTCCTTCCCAGCTAAAGCAAAAGGATACCCTTTGCCATCGAGACGCTCATGATGATGAGCAGCCCATTCTGCCATCCGAGTTGGGAAGCCAGCCTCCATCAATAAACGATGCGTATAGTATGTATGCGTTCGTATGATATCAATCTCAGCAGTATCAAGTGGCCCCGGTTTATCCAGAATCTTCTTTGGTATAGAGAGCTTACCCAAGTCATGTAGTAAACCGGCTATATAAATTTCGTGCAGACGATCCTCCTCCCAGCCAAGTCCCCTAGCCAAACGTTCCACGGTTTCGGCCACCGACCGTGAGTGACGCGCAGTGAACTGACTTTTCTGGTCAATTAAATCAGCAAACGTTGCCGCCAAATCGTCTGTAAATCCAGTTTCTAATTCCCGTGACGTCGGTAATTGCAACTTTCCGCACAAAAGTCCCAAAGCAATCTGAAGTAAATCGGGTTGCTCGATATCCAACCAAAATGCTTCCTTAAGCGCAATCTGTTCAAACGCAGCAGCAACTTCAGGATAAAATAGGATCCCGCGTTTTTCTCTGACCCAATGCAAAATCCCGTCCCGTTCTTCACGGGGATGTAGTCTACGTAGCATACGTAGATCAACCTTATCAGCTAGAGATAAAATTCGAGCCATCAACGGTACTTCTTCAGAGGGCGCGTGTAATGCAGAGTGAATGGAGGCCGGCGTTTCATGGTGATACTTAATCGCAGATGCCAGAATTTCTCCCGACGGAAAGCGCTTGACCGCTAAAGCTCCCTGGATGCAGTGTTTTTCCAAAATGCGTGGATCTCCATGGTACTCTCGGAAACAACCGAGCGCTCCAATGTCGTGTAAAAGCCCAGCAACTGTAACTTGAACTAATGCTTTCTTACTGAGTCCTAGATACCGCCCCAGACGCATGGCTATATAAGAGACACGTTCTCCGTGCCGTTGCCCCAGTGCCATCTGTAAACCCTTTTCGATTTCCTCATCGACCAAACCTAGATCAAGTGCTCGAGAAAAGCTCCACATACGACGGATGTAGAAGGCATCTTCAACCATCCTGCTCCTCCAATCGAATTTACGTGTTTAGGTAAAATCCTTATTATGGGGTGTCCACAAGTCCCCTATTCTCGTAGACCCATCTGCGCCAAACTCGTTGCTGAGTTAGCCACATCCTCTGATGCCGCTCCGATTTGACCTGCGGTCAAGGCTAAAGCATCGATCTGCTGGGCAATGGACTGAACTTGTTGGATACTCGCATTAATCGCAGACATAATTTCACCAAAACGGCCAACCACTTCTCCCGCTTCCGCCGCAGCACCTTGCATGGCTTCAGTCGTTTGAGCAATGGATTGGTTCACAGCAATCGTATTTTTCTTCGTGACCATAATCAGTTCACTGATCTCTTTGACAGACTGTTCGGAATGACTAGCAAGCTTTTTTACTTCCTCGGCGACGACTCCGAAGCCACGGCCACTGTCTCCTGCTCTTGCCGCTTCAATCGCAGCGTTTAGGGCCAAGAGATTGGTTTGGGAAGCGATTTGCTTAATCACATCTGTAACCGAGGCAATACTGGCGGAACTTTTATCGAGTTCCGTCATTTTACCTTGCATCTCAGAAGTCATACCTGCTAGACGCAAAATCGTGTCTGCAATCATTTGAAGCTTCTGCGCGCCCTCTTGCGCCAAGGCATCTACCTGACGTGAAAATTGCGCTGCCTCAGACGCATTATTCGAAATCTGCGCTGTAGCATCATTCATCTCCGCAGCAGAGGCTGCAGTTTCTTCCGATGTTGCCGCCAACGCTTGGCTAGCATCGCTAACCCTTCGTTGCAAGGTATCAATCTCATTTAAAGCCTTCTCTAATTCAGTCTTCTTATCTATTTCAGTCATATAGGATTGAATATAACTAGCCATAACAACTTGTTGGTCAAAATTCAAGAGTCTCTGAAAGGCTAGACTGGCGCGAATAGCCTGGTCTGTTTTTCTGCCATAATGCTTAAAAATCCGCGGTAAGATATCGTCGCAAAAAAATTGATTAGCACTTAAATAATAAAAAGGTGGCAAATTGATTCGATTATGAACCTGACCGATCGTGACTCTCCACTGCATGTATTCTTCGTCAATCTTGTCTGGGAAGAGAGTAAAAAGGTATTTCTTCATGGTTATTTTCAACGTTTCTACCGTGGAAAATTGGTCAATAATAGCTTTAAGTCCTGGCAGAGTTGTGACATGTGCGTAGAAATTTCGAATAATATTCTCTGCATCTCGCTCTATAACAGGCCGAATGTCTTTAAGCAGAGCCAACTGTTCTGGATCTAGGCGCAGTAATTGAACAGATTCTTCTAAATCAAACTGATGTAATTGAATCAACGAAGTTCATCCTCTCTTGTCCCCATCTTAGCTCTCAATCTCCTTATCCTTATCTGTAACAAAGTCATTGCCCTCCAGTAATATTCCTAAGGCGGTAAGTACCACATTCACCGTACAAAAACTATCATGTTCATCTATTGAACAATCATCACAAATACTTTGCACCTCCACGAAAGCCTCTTGCAATTCCATATTTTTGTAACGTTCAGGAATTAAGGGTACGCTTCGGAACATATCCAGAATATCCTCGGGGATCTTATCTGTGAATTTTTCCCCCGTCTGAGCGGATAAACTTAAGAATTCCTTTGCCATGTACAATTGGCACAACGCAGAACATTTACACCCCTGTGCGCAGGATTTATTCATCTTTGAAAAAGCCTTATAGGCACTAAGCTTACTGAATCCTTTCGTCCTCATATCTCTACCCCTTTCTTGCGTAATAAGTTGATTCTTATGCCTTACTTCACGATTGGGTCACTCAGGACTTCTTGAATTGCCCGCTCAAACCGTTCAAGACCAGTTTTCTCCAAGACACGATAAAGCTTAGCTCTAGCCCCTTCGCCAAGTTCTGCCCCAAATTCATCTGCCGCTGCTACATAAATTTCCAAAATCCGTTTCACTACAGGAATAACTTGTTCCCTTGGAATCCCTTTACGCACTAAAGTACCATGCGCGGGACTCATTCCCGACTCTGAACCACCCAGCCAAAGGGAATATTTTCCACGTGACTCTGCCATCAGCCCCAGATCATGACACTGCACGCCCGTGCAATTGCGTGGACAGCCAGAAATTCCAATTTTAAAATCCCACGGGAGAATTGTCGCGTAAAACGCTTCATCAATTGCTTTAGCCAGGCCTAAGGTATCTCCCCTGGAGTTTGGTGAAAATCCCTTCCCCGGACATGCCGCGATGTTCCGAACGCTCTTATGCAAATTTGCCACGCGAAGACCGACAGCTTGGAGCTGTTCCAAGGCAGATCCAACCTTCTCTTTCGGAATAAGGAGTAGCGAAGTCATGCGACGCGTGTTCTTAATGACCCCGTCCTCCCCCACAATTTCGGCCAAAACACGCACCTGTTTTCCAGTCAAAACTCCACCAGGAGAATTCACGATAATAGCCACAACACCGTTGGCTTGTTCTGCTATGGCCCAATGAATTCCGCTCTCACATTCTACTTCATCACCAGTCCATAGATAATGATCATCTCGTTGAAGATCCGTCATGAAACTTCTCCTTTCATAGCTTTTAAATAATTATTGCTTTACATTCTATTCTATATATTCAACTAAAATCCTGCACTAATCAACCGAAATTATAACTTTATTCATCAAAGACAGCCAAAGAGAGGCCTACGTAGGCCTCTCTTTGGCTGTCTTGTTTATCAGAAGACTATTCAATTCATACCGCATAAAGTCGTTTTGCTTATGTTGATTCTAGTTTTGTGTTTCAACCGGCACGACGACGAGTTACGCGATGAGTAAATTCATGAAAAAATGTCTCGTGGTCCATTTCCAACTGTTCCACAGATCCATCCGACAATACTTCATAAATTTTAACTTCACCGCCACCCTTTGTCCATTCGTGGCAACATTCTCTGCAGTAATACCGTTCACGGCCAATTCGGCCAACTTCACGTGCTCCACATAGCGGGCAACCATTCATATCTAATGACAACTCCAATCAGGGTTTCGAATATTATCTATATTATACCCTAAAAACCTTGACTTTTGCTTAAGAAATTGTGAAGCTTTTGTGACCATTTTTTTAACCTGATACGCAATGAAGGATTATTATTAATTTAGTCCCTTTTATACTGTGCTTTCCCGATGTCATAAAGATTGTTCCCTTTATGGTCAATAATTACAATGACTGGAAAATCCTTGACGACTAAGCGTCGTACTGCCTCTGGTCCTAGCTCAGGATAGGCGATCACTTCCGCCGAAACAATGCGCTTGGCAATCAGCGCTCCCGCTCCACCAATCGCACCGAAGTAGACAGCACCATGTTTCTTCATAGCTTCAATTACTTCCGGAGAACGCAGACCCTTGCCTATCATCCCCGTTAACCCTTGGGCAATCAACTTTGGTGAATAAGCATCCATCCGTCCGCTTGTCGTTGGACCAGCGGACCCAATCACTTCCCCCTCCTTGGCTGGTGTTGGCCCTACGAAATAGATAATTTGATCTTTCATCGCAAAGGGAAGCTCAGAGCCTTGCTCCATGGCCTCGACAATCTTTTTATGGGCTGCATCGCGTCCAGTGTAAATCACACCGCTAATTAAGACATTATCCCCAGTTTTCAAGCCTTTGACTTTTTCTTGAGTAAGGGGTGTTTCAAGACGTAGGGCTTCGCTCATAAGATGTCCCTCCCTTGCAAAGTGATTTCCTTATGACGAGTCGCATGGCAACCAATGTTGACTGCCACCGGCATTCCTGCAATATGCGTGGGATATACTTCTAAGTTGACGGCGAGTGCAGTCGTCAGACCGCCAAATCCTTGAGGACCAATGCCCAGTCGATTAACGCGATCTAATAATTCTACCTCAATTTTCGCCAGACGTTCGTCCTGATTATGGCTTCCCACTTCCCTAAGTAAGCTCTTTTTGGCGAGGAGGGTTGCTTTTTCCATCGTGCCACCCACACCTACTCCGACAATAATGGGAGGACAAGGGTTTCCACCCGCTCGATCGACTGTGTCCACAACAAATTGCATCGCACCTTCTAAACCCTCAGAAGGCTTGCACATTTTCAGGCCGCCCATATTTTCGCTGCCGAATCCTTTAGGCGCCACTATCAAGTGCAAAGCTTTTCCTGGAACAATATCATAATGAATCACAGCTGGCGTGTTATCGCCTGTATTGACCCGCTCGAAGGGATCTTTCACCACTGATTTACGTAAATATCCTCTCTCGTACCCACGGCGTACTCCTTCATTAATGGCCTCAGTTAGGGAACCACCAACCACATGTAGATCCTGGCCTAGTTCAACAAAGAACACCGCCATCCCGGTGTCTTGACACATCGGGACTCTTTCTTGGTGGGCAATTTCAGCGTTCTCAATGAGGCGTTCCAACACCTCGATACCAAGTGGAGAGCGTTCTTCCTTTAAGGCCTTCTGAAACCCCTTCATAATGTCTGAACCCAGATCATAATTAGCCTCAATACAAAGTTTTTCAACCGCCGAAATAATTTCTTCTACTAATAATTCCTTCATTTTTCTAACCCCTCCCCTAAAATCTAATAATATAATATTTCCTGAGTATTCTCAATAGTTTTTTTATAACACTACTCAGGCCAGTAATTGAAGAGGGAATCTCCGCGCCTTTTTTCTTTCTTCCCAGGCCAAGCCAGAGGGTCCGTGATCACACGCTCCGACGTCTTTGCGTGAGTCGTAGCCAAACTCGGCAAAAGTGTCTTTCATTGAGGGGCCGAGGACAGGACGTCCGAGGCTGGCATTCAGACACGACGTCTGATTTGCCAGGAACCCCTCTGCTAGCATACAACACTTTAGCCCTAGTTTGGCACGACGAACGCATGACCGAGGGCGTGTCTCGCGGTCCCTCCAATGTACCCTTCTAAAAGATACAAAAAGACAGTAACCCCTAATAAATCCGCACTCCCACCAGGGCTGATTCCCCTTTTGGTAAAATCCTCATTCATTTCTTCGACTGCTTTTAGACCTTGGACCGTTGCTACTCCACCTATGGACAGAATTTGCTTTGCCCTTCCCTGAACTTCTTTTAAGGTTTCCAGAGAGTGCCTATGCAAAATAGTAGTATCCTCGCAACCCTGCATAATGGCTAAGAGGGTTTGCACTAACCTATGGTTTTGACTCAAACCTTGATTGGACTTGTAAAATTCGAGAGCAAAGTCAAATACTGTGGGCAACCCAGACTGAATCTCCCCTCGAATTCCCTCTACTTTACGATGCACAAAGAGTCTTTCTCCGTTTGTAAGTTCAAACTCAGCAGCCTTTTTAAACTCAAGAAGTCTAGACTTCAATTCGTTCTCCACCAAACCCACAGTCATCTCTTTAATAATGCTCTGCAAGGATGTGAAGCCAGTACCCTCGAAGATTGCTTTTCCTCCAGCCGCACAGCACACACCCAGCAAAAAAAACATTCCCTTATGGGTGTTTACGCCTGAAGTCTTGGCTAACATTTGGTGTTCGCCAAGTTTCCCAATGAGTCTCAGTTGAGGAAAAATTTCGAGGGGAGACTTTGAGCTGAACCCAGCCTCCGTACAATGAATCAAAGGATTGATTAATGAGGTGGCACTGTCTAGAAAGGTAAAGTAATCCATGTCGGCATGAGCTCCACTTGACGTCTGGGAAACTAGCCCAGGGGACGGTGTACAGGAAGCCTCATAGAGCATTGCTTGTACTGCTAGACTCGTTATGTTGATGCAGTGGTCATTAATATTAATGTTTTCTGCCATTAAGCCCTCTCTCTATAGTCCCGATATTTTTCTTCGATATAGGCGATGATCTCTAGTTCATTATGTCGTCTCACCCTTACGCAATGATGAGCAAAGTCCTCACAGAGATAACATTTTCTCCTCGTAAATCCCAGTTCCTGTCGACTTATACTAGTACCCAAACGATCATACACATCCAGATCTAAGCATCGTCCAAGACTATGATTTTCTTCAAAATCAATGGCCAGCGACTTTAAACCAAAAACATCTTCCTCAACCGCAACATAAAAGCTGGGACCATCTGCACCTTGCGTTAGAAGTTTCCCCCTAATCTTATCGCTTAACAGGTTACAAATCAGAGGGCTCATTTCTTTAATGATAGCTAGCGTTACATCGTTCGTTTTCTTTAACCCAGGATAGTTTACTCTCATCACTAAAAGTGGGGTGTTATATTGTTTTAGGAGCGTGGTGATTACGTCCACCCTTTTTTCCCTGGCGTCAAGTAGTTCATCGGCGGTGTATTCTTTCATTATTTAGTGCGGGGAGTTACTCCTTTTCAGCTTCTCCACGATCTCCCTTCCAAGACTTGTGTTCAGAAACTTCTGGGTAACTTCAGGCAGAAGATTGCTGAGCTCTTTGCTATTGTGGAGGTCCCCTTCTTTTATTAAGCGTCTAACCAGAGAGGCACTAATAGCAACTTTTCCAAAAGACTTTCTCGAAACTTGCAGCACTTCAGCACCATAGGCCGGCAGGACCTTTTTTAGCGCTTCATTATAAGCCGCCGTAGCCTCGCAGTAAGGTTCATCGCCCACATATCTCTTTGTAATATTAAAACTTTTACAAAAATACTTACCAAAAATTGCAGCGTCTAACTCTGCGTAAGCTCGTAGCCTTTCCCCTTTTTCCCTCAAAAAATAGGAAGGAAAAGTAGCTGAAGAAATAATGTATTCTCCACTTGGTACTACCTTAACATTTTTTAAATGAGTTACTCCCTTGGCAACCAATTCAAATCTCGTTTTGAAGGGAAACAGGGACCGCTCCTCCTCAACAATGAACACCAGCACTTCCTTATTATTCTTGGAGGCTTCTGCTATCAAATAGTAGTGTCCTAAGGTGAAAGGATTACAATTCATAACTATGGCTACTTTCTCCGCATCCCCTATAGAGTATCTGTTGTTCATTTCCTCAATAACTTGATGGATATTATAAATGCCATTTTCCAGGAGAGCAACCTCGGAATTGCTGTGGACAAGTTTAAAATTAAGGGCAGAAAAAATATGGGCCATCGCGGGCTTCGTAAATATAAAGCTGTGGTAAATACCCTCACTGAACAGTTGATCAATCAGAGCGGAAATTAAGATGGCCGTTATGCCCTCACCCCTATGTTCTTCAATAACAGCAAAGCATTTCAGCACACTTTTTGCTTTGGAACAGGTGGCAATGATCGAGGCTTCGGGTGACGAGCCATCCCTTATGATGAGCGTATAGTCCACATCCTGATCTAATCCTAAGTTAAAGCCCTGGAGAAAGGTTTCAACCTCATCTCGTTCCACCCGATTTTTGATATTTACCTTTTCAGTGGTAGCTCCATACATTGGTGTTATCTCCTTCAATAAGATGAATTGGCTTAGTGGCATGAGGGAGTATGGCAGGAGGTATGGTTCTTGGTTCCTTCCTTGGTCCATCACATATGCCACGAGGGACGTTCCCCCAATAAACGTCTTTGCGTCAACAAACGCAAACTGCACCACGACACTCCAAGCCCCGTCGACCCAAGCTAGAGGTAGTTTATTAGCTTAAGGAGCATGAAGAGAGGAATCGCATCAATGAACGCAGTCGATAAGGCGTGAAAAAACGCAACTGGCTTGTCCAAGGATGGACTGATGTCGCGGTGCCAGGGATGGCAAGGAGCGACGATCCTCTAGAAAGCACAAGGGTTTTGCGTTTTAGCCTTAGCGACAAGAGAATAGCGATGGAACACGATAGTCTCCGGTGGAGAGTATCGCCAAGGCGCTGGCTCACAACGCACACTTAGCGCCGCAGGATGCTGCGACTGGGCTAATAAACTACCTCTCTAGTAAACCTGCCTGACGACGTCGATAACGCTGCCATCGCGGTACTCCACTACGGCCACAATCTTCTCTAGAGTTTGTACCGTCTTTGGTACTCCTGTTATTTTCTCAGCAATTATTTTTAATTCCTCTATGGTCAAAAGCGGAACATTCGCCTGCCGTAATTTTTCGATTAAATCCGTTCTTCTAGGATTGACTGCGATTCCTCGTTCCGTCACGACAACATCAATGCTTTCACCGGGTGTTGTAATGGTTGTCACTTTATCTTTTATTATTGGAAGCCGAGCTTTCATAAGATTGGTGACGACAATAGAAAGTTTTGCTCCAGCCGCAGTATCACTATGGCCCCCTGAACCACCCATGATCATACCACTTGAACTTGTTGTAACATTTACATTAAATTCAGTGTCAATTTCAGTGGCTCCCAAGATCATGATATCCAGGCAGTTGACCACCGCTCCCTTGGTGTGAGGATTTCCATACATAGAAGCCGACATGGCTTGATGGGTTGAATTATTTCTAAAGGAACTGATCGCTTTCAAATCAAAGCATTGAACATCAAAGAGAGTTTTGAAAAGTCCCTCTTCCAACATTTCTACAAGATATCCAGTAACTCCACCCGCAGCAAAGCTCCCCACCACACCTTCACGTTGCATAATGTCTTTAAGCTCTGCCGCGACTGCCAGGGAAGTTCCACCTGCTCCAGTTTGAAAAGACATCCCATCCTTAACTAAACCGGACGCCTTAATCACCTCAGCTGCCCTTTTAGCAATGATAAGCGCTACCGGATCCTTTGTGATTTTAGTGGTCCCGGAAACAATACCCTTTGCGTCTCCAATCGATTCGACCTGAACCACGTAATCGACGAAAACTTGACTAATTTGAATGGGGCAAGCTGGGAAGGGTACTAAATGATCGGTGATGGCAACTGTTTTATCGGCATACTCCGCATCGGCCATAGCATACCCTAACGTGCCACACGCAGCATCCCCATAAACTCCATTAATGTTACCATAATTATCCGCAGTGGGTGCTGCAATAAAAGCGACATCAATCTGCAAATCTCCACTTTCAATAGCTCTTGCCCGTCCGCCATGCGTCTGCATTATGGCAGGTTTTTTTAATTTACCCTTTGATATTGCCTCCGCCACAGGTCCCGATATGTAGTTTGCGACAAGACCCGTAACGACTCCATTCTCAATATGCGTCACTAACGGTTCATGAATCGGGAAAATTGAACTAGCGGCAACTGTTAAGTCCTTTAGTCCTCTTTTAGCCAACCCATCCACCACCATATTTAAGACATAATCTCCATTTCTTAAGTGGTGATGAAACGAAATAGTCATGCCATCTTTCAGGTTGAGCTTGTCAAACACCTGCTCTAAGTTATCCAGTACTTTTTGCTCGTGGGGATTCACACTTGTTAACTTTACTGCTTTTCGGGTCTTCACTCCACCCTCCCTACAAGCACCTTTAAAGGGAGTAACCTCTCCATACCCATCAACAGTATCCGGAAGTTCTCGACCTAATATTGTTGCCATGTTAGCACCCCCTATCTCTCAAGAAGTCCTAGACTTCGGCCAAGCGCCACCGTGTTTCTCGCCCGATTTATAACTGGAGCATCGATCATTTTGCCCTCTAATGAGCAGACTCCCTTCCCTTCCTTTTCCGCTTGCTGCATGACTTCCAGCACTTTCAAAGCATGTTTCAGTTCCGCCTCTGTCGGAGAGAAAACAGAATGGATAATCTCTATTTGTCTTGGATTGATGGCCGATTTTCCTGTCAGCCCCAGACTTTTTGCCTTTGCAGTATCCTTAGCGAGCCCTTCAAAATCATTGGTATCTGTAAAAGGAGTATCAATAGAATCCACTTTTAAAGCCCGGCAAGCTGTTGCCACCTTATTGCGCGCATAAAAGATCTCCTCACCCTCTTTTGTTCTTTCTATTCCTAGATCCGAGGTCAAATCTTCTCCTCCGAGCAAGACCCCTACTATTCGGTTGGAGGCTTGAATTACGTTATATACATTTTCAAGGCCAAGGGCCGTTTCTATCAGCGCAATTATCTTAATACTACCGGCTAGGTAGCCCTCTTCTGCTTCAATCTTATCCAGCATAGTATCGACAATCTTTATTTGTTCTTCATTCGCCTTAGGTATCAATAAAGTATCCGGTTTAACCCTAGCGATCATATCTACGTCTAATGGACCAAATTCCGTGTCCATAGGATTGACTCTCACGACCAATTCGACCTGTGAGAAATCAATTGTTTTAAGCGCCTCTCTGACCAAAATTCTGGCACTGTCTTTTTCCGTCAGACTTACTGCATCCTCTAAATCCAGAATAATGGAATCCGCTCCAAGTATCGCCGCATCTTGCAACATACTCGGGTTATTCCCCGGCATGAAAAGCATAGATCTTCTTAACTTTTCCACTAAAAATTCACCTCAACTCATTAATACTTCCAATAATACTAGATAGCCCTCTTAATAGCCGTTTCAACTCTTGCACCAATCGTATAATCTAAAGCTCCCTTATCTTGGGCCTTAATAGTAATGCCCTCAACTCCCATTTCCTGAACTTTATGTAAAATCACTCGCTCAATAACATCCCCAAACTGCTGCAGCACAATACTTTCAAGTTCAAGCTCTACTCTATCAGATTTACTGGACATGACCATTATAAGAATATCATTGGACTCCAAGGTACCTGCTTTGGCAACCTTTGTGATTCTCATCAGACTCATCTCCTCTTACTTGCGTGATCCTCTCCGGTGCCCAAAAAACTTTTTTAACCAACGGGCGACGATTACAAATCCTATGTAAAGTGCAAAGGCAACTAAGAAACCCCAGAGGCCTTCTACAATATCTTGGAAGTCCATGTGGCCACGACCTGTTATCTTTTGTTCAATCTCTATGGCAAAAACAAGAACAACAAGGACCGTAAACGTATAAATAAAGGAAATCGCCATTAGGCTATGCCGAACAAGATATTTGAATAACTTATGTACAAGTATGAAAAGTACCATCCCTGAAAATCCGATGACTATAAAATGCAGCTGTTTATCGTTTAAGTTTAGACCCAATCGTTGCGTCAGCAGGACTAGTATGTCGTGGATATAGTTCACAATGCTGGTAATGAGTTTCAATGTACTGCTCAATA
>DASRMA010000101.1:0-21377 GCA_035648155.1 Desulfosporosinus sp. | reverse complement strand
CCACCGCACCCTTTCGAACTGAAGCAGCTTACGGCTGTTTGAAGCCTGTTCCTACAAACCGACTACGAAGGACCTACCTTCATCTCGGATACAGCATCGTGCTCAATGAGCACGTTCTTGGCACAAGCCATCCTTGGCTACAGGGACACTTGTCCATCCTTGGACATCGCTCTAATTCTGCGTACGGACGTGTTCCAACGGCCCTGCGACAAGGTCCCTTCCCGCCGTCCATGGCTACAGGGACACTCGGCCATCCTTGTCCAGCGGATGTCCTAATTGATTGGCCGGGTACCCTGCCCTCTTGCATAAAGGATTAAAGCCCTAGTTTGGCACGATGATCGCATGGCCGAGGACGTGTCTCACGGACCCTCCCTGCGAGCGTCCGTCGTAAACGTGTCTCAACCGGCGCCGACTGAACGTCGTCGTTAACTCCTTGGCCGCCCAACGAGCTCCCCTTTCCCAATCGCATAAATATCATCAATTACCATCTGAAAGGAAGGATCTCGACCCTCATCCCTTCCACGCTGCGCAATGCGCTCACGGTGAAACTCCTTAATCGTCTCATTGAAAGGAATATTTCCAAAATCCAGCATTCTCACCGCACCCGTGCTATCACGAGCGGGAAGAATCTTGCCCAAATTATAACGGCTCGGAGCGAAGGGAACATCAATGACGCCGGCTTGAAAGGCCCGTACTGCGCCTATGGCAACATCCCCTTCGCCCAATTCGAGCACACGATCAAGGATTGCCCTGGTTTCCGCTAAGATCATTTCCTCTTCCACGGCGAGTTCCGGAGTCATGGGTAGGCTTTGGTCTTTCAACATGTTCAAGATTTGTTTTGTTGTACGTATTCCTGCCGCATTAGCCTCTTTAGTAGGTATCCCCAGCGCTTCATGCGGGGTTTTCACGATGACTTTAGAGGCCTTGCCTAAAGCGGCCGCTACCGCACCCCAGGAAATAACCCCAAAAGCCTTCGCCTCATCTTGGGGAAAACCACCCATCCATTGGTGAAAGACGGTGGTGATCATCGCAGTAGGCAGGCCAAGTTTTGCTAAGTACTCTTCCGCAAGGACAGGCAGAGTATGCAGGGCTGCTACATCTTGCAGGAGATTACCGCATTGCCCGTACCCGAGCGTCAGGCTGCGTACACCTTGAGAGACTGCTAGGATACTTTCGATAACAGCTACCGCATGTGAAATGGCGGGTGGCACGAGCGTTCCCGTCAAGGGGCCGAACGGCTCACGGTTTATTTTAACGCCTTGCTCTTCGTACATTCCGATCAAGCGGTCCACATACTGCCAGTATTTAATCGTACTTTCTATCGAGACGTCTTTGGAATACGGAATGTTATAAGAAATCCCGCCCCCTTCATAGGCCGTAAATCCACCGGCTATCGTGATTTCAGCTAGCAATCGGGCATCGGGAGTTCCGTGACGAACTTGAACCGGCACTTGAACACTTTCGACAACTCGGCGGCAAGCTGCAACACCATGGTTTACCGCAGGAAATCCATTAAGCATCGATCGCCCAATAGCTTGGCTTTCATCAATACCCGCTTGTGCTTCTGTATACCGGTTTTGACGGGTATACGAATCAATCGTGGACGGCAGGAAATCTGCCCCTCCTTCGTCTTGCAGGAAACGCAACAACTCAATATGCTCATTGAGGAGGGCTACACCCGCGCGTGGTTGAGCATAGGTAATGCCTTTCGCTTTCCCTTCAGCGAGTTTTTCGGCAAATATTTTACTCTTGGGTAGAGCCTTATGATATGCGACCGCTTCTTCAAAATTTACATCCTTACCCGTCTCCCATTGTCCCAAGACTTCCTGTCGTTGACGTTGAAACTCCTCAGTGTCTATTTGTTGGACTGTTAATTCCATTTCTTAATCCTCCTATAGTTTGACTACATATTTTTTCATAATCCGCAGTGCAACTAGGGGTGCCACTTCTCTAAGAAGTCCCATTGCTGCTAAAATGTACTCTTTATCTATGTAAAATTCCGCTTTTTGGGGTTTGAGAATCGTGGGCTCCTCTGGATTAAAGACCACCCCCCGTAGAATTTCCGAGGCACCGGGGTTATAGAGCAGGACTCCTCCTGTCCCTATCACGACCGGTAGTTGGGTCAAATCCTTGCCGTGCTGAACATAAGTCGCTCCGAAGGGCGTATACACCACTTCAATCGTTCCCACATGGCGATCAACGGCTAAACTCACGGCCATTCGACCCATAGCCACATCGAACTTGACTTCCTCCTCCGTCTGGGGGACTCGCCAAGGGTCTTCTTTACATAAGCCCAGTTGACACTCAACTTTATCTTCGGTCCAGCCAAGATAATCAATCAGCCGACTTCCAGCGGTTTCCGCTAACGCTTCTGAGCTATAACGCATCCCTAGGTCGCCCTCTACTGTCCGTTTAGCAAACGGTTCCGGCAATCCTCTACGCATCACGCTCGGTTTACTGGGATCCCCCTTGGCAATCGAATGCACATCCGTCGTGGCTCCTCCGACATCCACAATCATCAGTTCACCCATACCCCGTTCGGCACCGTGTCCCTGCGCCAGCAATTCTGCCGCCGAAAGCACGGCTGCAGGTGTTGGCATCATAATCCTCTCGAGAAATTCCTCCGCTTTATCTAAGCCTTTGGCCTTGATGATGTGCGTGAAAAACACATCCCTAATCGCTAGCCGCGCAGATTCTACCGCCAAGACACCGAGCTCCGGCATTACGTTATCTGCAACAACCACGGGGTCATGTCGCTTTCTTAAAATGTCCGCGGCCTGCGCTGAGACCACTTTATTCCCCGCAATCACGACAGGAAGGCTGGTAGGGAGGCCACAAAGCATTTCTGCATTTTTCAAGAGTACTTCTTTATTTCCGCCGTCCGTTCCTCCCGCTAACAAGAGGATATCCGGTTGAGCGTGGATAATTGACGCGATATCTTGGGTGGTCAGTTCATAGCTAAAGACTTGAAGCAGTCGAGCGCCCGCCCCCAGCGCTGCCCGTCTTGCTGCTTCTGCGGTGAGCTCTTTCACCAAGCCGCTGGCGATCATCTTCAAGCCGCCGGCTGCACTACTGCAGGCAAGTTTACGGGTAAAATTCCACCCTTCCACTGGTTCAGGAATTTGAGCTAACGCCTCTTTCAATCCATCCATGATATTAGTTTCAATGGTCGTACCTGCTCGGGCCGTCCCGATGATTTCCTCACTATCTAAATCTACAATCGTCACTTTGGTGTACGTACTGCCAAAATCAATGAGAAGAACTGCTTGCAAGCTCCATTCCCCCTCTAATCTTCTGGAATTAAATCTCTAGATCCATCCCTAAATCTTTACGCAAATCTGCAATAGGCGTCTCAGGCATAGTCCCAGGTGGATACACTCGATCAAAGCCCATCGCCAAGAACCGTTCTTTGACTGACTCAAAGTCTTGTTTTCCGACCACCAAGTTACCGCCAACATACATCAAGATGTTGCCAATACCAGTTTCCTGACATTTCTCTCGCAACCCCGGGCAATCCAGCTCTCCGTGCCCATACAGGGACGAGACCAACAAAACATCAGCATTCGTTTCAATCGCCGCATGAATGAACTCTTCCTGAGTTGCCATCACCCCAATGTTGATCACTTTAAAACCCGCTTGAGTGAACGCGTAATCCAAAATCCGATTCCCTATGGCATGAACATCTGAGCCAATAACCCCTAGGACCAAGGTCTTTTGTTCCACAATTAATTCCTCCCGGACTTTTATTACAGAATTCATCCTCTAGCTAAGCCCTCAGATGAATTCAGCTAAACTTCAGCTTCCCCCTGGGAAAGATCCATTTATAAATCGTGCATCGTGATCGTCGTTATTCTCCAAGTATTACTTGCTCTATAAGGTCGATCGGATCTTGCAGAAGGGTATTACCGACTTGTCGAAACAAACCTGGATCACCACTTACAAAATATCTAGTTCTCCAATGCCCTTGCCCCAGCACCATAGCAGGAGGTGCGGCCGCGAGTGCCATAGATCGTGCCTTTCCGGCATTTCCAGCGTCTCTTGCCGGTTCTTTTTCCCGTTCATCCATCTCCTTAAGCAAAAGTTCAAGTTCCTTCACTACGGCCAAAGCCGGGTCCACTATCAAAACATCGTCTCCTAAGATCTCCTGAATGACTGGTGTAAGGAAGGGGTAATGCGTACACCCCAAAATAAGAGCATCCACGCCGGCTGTCTGTAATGGAGCCAGATAGGTTTGAGCAATCCCTCGAGCTTCTGCGGAATTGGCCAGCCCAGCCTCAATTAATGGAACAAAAAGAGGACAACCCTGAGCTTTGACTAAAGCAATGGCCTGTTCTCCGCGTTGCCAAGCCTCCCGAAGTACAGAATCTTCGGGCACACTCCCTTTAGCCAATGCCCGGCTCACCCCGGATGAATAAGCCTTGCTACGCAGCGTTGTTTCTGTAGCAATCAGTCCAATCCTGCCCGCAATAGTTTTTTCTACAGCCAAGCGGGCCCCTGGTTCTACCATGCCGATCATAGGTAGGTCAAAGCGTTCCCGCAGAATGGGCAGAGCAGTTGCCGAACTAGTATTGCAAGCCACGACGATCACTTCCGCCCCTTGCCCAATCAGGAAGGTGACAATCTCTTCCCCGAAACGGACAAGTTCTTCTCTCGAGCGATTACCATAGGGAACCCTCGCCGTATCCCCAAAATAAACAATTCGAACATCCAGCAGTTGCTCGAGAATTTGTTTCATCACTGTTAATCCACCCACCCCGGAGTCAAACATACCAATCACACGCTGCTTCTTCAAATCTTCCCCCCCTTTATTTCAAGCAAGGCGCCTCGGAGTAAATTGAGACTCCCTGCATCTGGTTCAAATTGAAATACAATACATTCCATGTTTTCCGGTAGCACTTTTTCAACCCGGAGTCTAAGTCTCGGTGCGACAATTACCGCGCCACACTTTGGCAACTCCACACGGAGATTCTCCTCACTTGGTTGGATAAGTGTTTTAATCGCTGGATGCAAACCAGCCTGATTTAATGCTGCGATTACTTTTGCCGCAAATTGGTTACTTTCACACACCAATGCCAAATCACGTCCCAAGGTCAATTTGGCTATGCGCACGATTGTCTCAAGTTTAGGCTGTAAGGAGATTCCGAGAATGGGTGTGGAAAGCTCACTTAAAAGAGTTTTGACCTCGGCCAGATGATTGACTCCTGTAACCGCCATATCCAACCCTGCCAAACGTTCCTGCGCCCTTGGAGACTCCTGAAGTTCGGAGAGCAAAAACGGCAGGAGGCTCACCCCAAGACCCAGATTCCAAGTACCGCCTGAGAGTTGCTCAGGGTTACTGACAATAAAGGCCACTTTCATACGGGAAAGGAGATCCTTCTTTTCCATCCCCCGAACATGAACGAAGGCAACAAAATCATCGATGGAAAACCCCAGTCCAACCGCTTCTTCCATGGCCAAATCAACAATACGTAAGACCTTCTCTTTACGACCTTCCTGTTGCATAATCAGGAGAGTATCCGAAACAAAAGTTCCCCTTCCCCGAGCCGAACTCAAGATTCCTTCGCTTTCTAGCTCCTTATAAGCTTGACTCACAGTATTACGGCTTACAGAGATACGTTCAGCCAACTCCCGTTCTGTCGGAAGCTTCGTCCCCGCTGTCCACCCTCCGTGGGTAATACGCCGCCGAATCTGCTCTTTAAGCTGGATATAATAGGGTATGCCACTTTTCCTGTCCAGATCCATTTAAGCCCTTCTTCCCAGCCCTGGCCATTCTATTAACAATCAATCAGAGTTTATGTATCCTCTTTGAATTGGTCCTTATTGGTATGGTTAATTAGTCCAAGTTGTGTAGTATATTATATTCGACCCTTTTTAAAACTTTCCTTCTTCATCTTAGTATTTATAAAAATAACTTTTATATCCGTGTGCGTGTGGTTATGTAGGCATGTCGCAATCTGAAGTTTTATCGTAAAAAGCCCAACCGCCAGATAATCCGTGTCTCGCCTGAAAATTTGTATTTGCTGATATGTTAAAAAAACCGTTTGGCAACGAATGCCAAACGGATTTTCGAGATACAATTCAAGGTTTTGAAATAAGCTTCTTAATCAATATCTTCCAAAGCCTTTCCCCCGGTACTCATACCCCAAACCATTAATACTATGATGGGTAACCAGCTCAGAATTACAACGACATTATAGACACCGACAAATTTATATTGCAAGTAAAGCATCGGTACTAATGCCTGTAGCACCGCTGTTGCTACACGGCCCACCGCATTATGCACCCCAACTGCTGTGTTACGCATTTTGGTGGGGTAAGACTCAGCGATATAGCTATAGGTAATAAACGCAGTGGCCATGAGACAAGCAATAAGACAAAACCCGACGATTATAACGGGAATAAACCCTGTTGTGTGTCCAAAGATAAGCGCAAACGCTCCTGTTAGGCCGCTGAGAATTGCCATAGGAATTTTTCTGCCACCTTTGTCGGAAACAAGCGATGAAATGTAGCAGCCTACTGGAACGCCAATCATCAGGATAAACGACGCTGTCAGACTGTCCGATACACTTAACCCTCGTTGGACTAATAACGTAGGTGTCCAACCAACCACGACGAACGAAGCAGGTACCGTTAATAACATCCATAACAAGATCACAAGTGTCCGTTTGATGTATTTTCTGGTAAACATGCCATACAACACTTCGAAAGGATTTGCCTTAGGTACAATTTTAGATGCCGCTTCTTTCAGATCGACATTGACCCCGCTGAGTTTGTAAACTATTTTTTCCGCTTCGTTGATTCTCCCCTTACTCACCAACCAACGTGGTGACTCTTGTAAGTATTTAAGCCCAACCATGAAGGCAACATATCCCAAACCGCCTAGGTAGAAAACATAGCGCCATGCTTCTGGGCTTGTAGGAATAATACCTCTACACAAGATCCCAATGAACGGCACGGCCACAAAGCCCACTGCAGCAACACTACCCTGCCATTTCCCTCTTGTTTCGCTAGGGGCCATTTCTGCAATAAAGGCTTGTGACGTCACCATAAGGCAAAAAATACCGAAACCCGTCAACGCCCTAGAAATAATAAAAACATTCAAATTAGGAGCAAATCCATTGACAACGGAAGCGGTTGAAAACAGCAATATAGCACCGAGGAACGTTTTCCTGCGACCAAATATATCCGAGATCACCCCGCCTGTCAGCCCGCCAATTGTCATGCCAATAAAATAAAAGAATTGAATAGTGCCGATATCCGCCATCTTCAGTCCCCATTGTTGTATTAACGCAGGAGCAACAAACCCGAAGTTCCAATTGTCCATTTGCTCGAAAAAATAAGCCATCATAATAACATAGAACAATGCTTTGTGAATTGAAGTTACCTTTAAGCCATCAAAGTAGTTATTGGACGTTTTCTTAATCTCCATTCCTCTGACCCCCTTCTCTATTATTAAACTAAATCTAAGATGGGAAGGGGAAACTCCCCCTCCCTAACTGTTACGCTTATTGATCCAATTCCTCATCTGCGGCTACACACAGTGCCCCATCGCCTTGGAACGACCAGACTCCGTCTACAACGGTCTCTTTTTTACGTAAGTTTGAGGCGCCCGGCACACGGAATGTCGTAACATCGACGGGTTTAATTGCGACTTCTTGAGGACGTTCTGCCTGCGGAGCCCACTCATAGGGTACACGGTAGGCCCGATAAATCATATTAAGCTTCAATTTATCTCCCCAATAAGGGCTAATGTATTCCCATACAAGTTCATGGTCTTGAGTTACTTCAATAATCCGGCCACCTGAACCCTCCGTAATCAGGGTATTACCGTTGGGCAATCTCTGAGCGGAACTGATAAACGGACTATAGAAACGGCTGGCGTCAACAGGCATCGTAAAACCCGCCTCTGCAGGTGTGTACTGCCAAACTATTTTCAAAGTAACCGGATCAAACTCTAAGATTCTCGAGTAGTCCCGCAGAGCATTCTTGGCGCCTGTTGGTGCGCCTGGATTAGGTGCGCCGTAACCAGCCCATCCGCCGTTATCAAAGACTAAGATATTTCCTTCTCCAGGCAACCCACGTGGAATCATATGAGCATGGTGTTGACCAATGATCCAGCCAAGTTCTTTAAGCTCTGGGCTAGTATTATACTCTGGGCCCACTTTCCAGACGAGTTTACCCGTCTTCTTTTCGATGATTGCTATGATATTTGATTCCCTGGCATCCCAGATAATGTTGTCTGGGTGGAAACGTTCGTCCCCGGCATCATACCACCTGTTGGGTCCTAGCACTGACATGGAGTTGATGTGCATCCAATCCCCCATGCCGCCTCCAGAAGCCCGCCAGTTAGGATCTCGGAACAGAATATTTTTGGCTTCTTCGCTAAAGCCATATTCGTCAAAGTGCTCATTACAGGCCCATTCCCAGATGATTTCGCCTTCCCAGGTCACCTCAACAATGACATCATCCAGAAGAACCTTATCTGCAATCTTAGGATTCTTGACATTCTTGTGACAAAGAATTAAAGTGTTTCCTTTATCAACTTGTGGCTCCATACCGGGCACATAATATCCCACAGGGTTGCCTGCCCGCTGATAGTCATGGTGTTGCCTAGCCATCCATTGTGGCTCTTCACCCGGGTCCTCGATATATTCGTATTGATTGAACTTCCAGACGACATTTCCATCCCAGTCCACTTGAATCAAATCAATTTGATCTTGCATACCAAAGGCATTGCTTCTCTCCCCGGTGTGCCCTAACACATAGCCGCCAGGCAGTAGCTTATTAGGAAAGCCATGCAAGCCTTTCCATAGGTTAACCTCGGCCCCATTCATGTCGATCAAAAGTGCCCCAAGCTCTCGAGCTGGGAAAATGGTGAACCCGCTCCAACATTTCTCGGGGTTATAAACAGTAACGCCTGTCGGGTAAACACTTGGATAACTCATAGTAATCTCCTCTTTTCGTTTATTTTACGTAGTAGGCCATAGACTTACAGCTACTCAATCTACAATACACGCCGATTTTCATATAACCTTTTCCAACTCAGTTAACACCTGGTAAGCTCTCGCTGCCGTCCTGTAGGGAAAGAGCGAAGAAAGTGGCTCTATCGACTTTAACCGCTCGTCTTTCGATTCTGACGACTTAAACAATCGAATCAGATAAGGATTTTTCTTGTTACCCGTTCCCTCTTCGATAAGCTTAGCAATTTCACCAATTTCCGCAGGGGTCAGATAACTGATCTCGGGCACATCCCCTTCTTGACGAATAATTGGAGCAACCGTGGTCTGGAATTGATAGCTTGGAAACTGAGCTACTAGTGGGATGCTTTTTAGGATATCGCTCTCGACCACTGGCTTTCTTAAGATCTTGCTATAAAGTGCCGTCGGTCCCACAACATTCATGACGACCTTATCTGCAAGCCCTTCCTCGAGGATTTGTTTGAGAACATGGCTATTTCTGCCACTCGTCTCAACCTGCAACTTCATCGAACTCTTTTTCAGATAGCGCATCACCTGAAGAAACTCATCGGCATGTTCGAGATTACCAGAGCAAGGGTGAATCCCGTCTACCCACTCCTTGTGGAGAGTCCCAACACAAAAAAATCCATCTAACCTTTTTCCGGCGCTGAGATAAGCAATCGAAGCTCCAATTCCCTGGCGAATCTCTTCTCCATCCGTAAGAACGGGAAATTCTACTCCATCTTGGCCACGAGTGATAAAACAACGATTAGCTGAGTAAAACTTCTTAAAGTCGTCCTTTCCTTCGGCCTTCATATTCTTCTCTTCAAAGGCGATACCATGATCAGTCATGAAATTTTTCACAATCTTACACCTGGTACACCCTGTGGCGGTAAAAAGTACGTAACTCATAAATTTTCCTCCTCGGTAACAGTCTTTGATACTTAACTTAGATCTAAAGATGAATGGCGTGACCAGCTAAGATTTCTCAAGCAGGCTGGTGTATCCCTCTTCAGACAGCAGGGCGCTGACCTCGCTAAAATTCCTCGGTTTGACGATAATAATCCATCCTTCGTCATATGGATTTGTGTTCACAAGGTCCGGTGAATCCTCAACGTTATCGTTGACATATTTGATTTCACCACTTATGGGCATATAGAGTGAGGAAACTGACTTGGCTGATTCAGCTTGTCCAAATACCTCCCCTTGGTTGAATACCTCGCCAACCTGAGGCAGTTCAATGAAAATGATATCTCCCAACTGGCCCTGAGCAAAATCCGTAATTCCGACTCTGACAAGCCCTTCTTCCACTTTCGCCCAAGTATGCTCCTTGCAATATCGCATCCTATTCATCCTTTCTACTATTTTTATAGCTTTTTACAGTAAGGACTAGGTTTTTGGGTGATCGCTGTATATAATTGCGTTATACACCCTTTAAGACTATAAAGAGAGGACGGCGTAAACAATGAGAATAGAGCATCTCTATTATTTGGTTGATATAGCAAACACAAAATCCATTACACTCTCAGCTGAGCATCTCTTTATTACGCAACAAGGGCTTAGTCAATCGATTCATAAGCTGGAAACAGACTTAGATGTCTCGTTGTTTCACCGTTGTCGTCAGGGGGTAACTCTAACCGATGCAGGTAACATGGCTGTGGAAAAGGCTAAGGAAATCATCCTCAAATACGAGGAGTTACTTCAGTCTATTGCGCCTTATTCCAAGACCAACTGTTCAACTTCGACCGAGAAGCTCTCCCTCGGTGTAGCTCCCTTTATGAGTGAGAATATTTTATCGACGCTCCTAGATTTATTTCAGAGAAAATACCCTTCCGTAAACATACACATCGAAGAACACAAACCCGCTGACATTGTTAAACTAATTCATTCTGGCTGTATAGATATAGGGCTCGTTGTCTTACCAAGCTATTATTGTTTTGAACAAATTCACAATAGTAACGTTAAGTTTGAAAAAGTCTTTGATAACGAATTGTTTGCATGTGTCGCTCAATCATCCCCTTTAGCTAAGAAGAAGGTGATTTCTATTGCGGAGATAAAGAAGTACCCGATTGCGGCCTATAATATTGAACACTACTTAGAAATGCTTACACACATGTTTAAGGATTTGAACGAACTAAATATTGTTGTGAGAACAAATTCTAAAGATATTTACACGAACGCCATTACCCGCTACAGAGCTATTGGTATTACACCTCTCTCCGATAAAATACTAAACGAAAAATCGATTGTCACCATACCCATTAAAGACAGCATAGTGTTGGAGTTCGGATGGCTTATTTCTACACAATATCCTCTATCCTCAACTGCCGCGGAATTTTTAGCGATCTTTAAATCATGTCTAACGTCTAAGATACCTAGCAACGTATCAAAGTAACGTTGATTATGATCGCATTTGTGAAAGTGGATTCTAGAACAAGTATACTTATTAGAGACAATTTTTAGAAACAGTTATTATTTGTGATGGTACAATTAAGTTTTGTAATGGAGAGCTTCATTCCTCACGTCAAAAAGCAGTGAATTTGAACTAATGGCCAAATTCACTGCTCTAATTATTCAGTATTTCTTGTAGTATGCAAGTCCCCCTCGACCCGTGCCAGACGATGCCTATGAAATGTGCCGTCCACCCCAGCGGTCCGTCTCCCGTTCTCCGTTCTCCGTTCTCCGATTCAAGCTCGGGACGCAGTGTCACACAAGTCTCCTACCTATTCAGCATCCCTTGAAGTTGTTGCTCCAAATCCCTCGAAACCCCACTATAGTTGCCAACAACGGCAGTCTTTGAAATATACCCTTTATTGTATAACAAAAAGTAGTTTAAACTTGTTGGTAGGGTTGTCTGCTGTGGAAGCATTGCCACAAATCCACCGGTCTTAGCAGCCAAAGCAGCCGTTAACAAAGCATCTGCATAAGGCTTGCCTGAACTAACATCATCTTGACGAACCAACCCCGATGTAAAGTAAAGCGGCGATTGTGGAGCTTCTGTGTTAAAAATATTTTGGAAGATAATGCTTTGGGTGTCATAGCGATCATAGCCATCCCAGCGTTTAACGGAATACTTTGCACGTAATGCATTTTCCACTGAGATACCCAGGACGGCTGTGCCTCCAAGCAGGACGACGTTACTCGCCTTGAGATTTATTAAGGCCTGAATCGTAGAAGATGGTAATTGATCTCTATCAGTAAGCAAAATAGGACTTCCTTGCTCAGCCGCGAAAGCACTAATCGCGATGGCGTCTGGAATCGCATGACCGTTGGCTAGATATACTGTATTGGTGGCATCAATCCCAACTCTTGACGAGATCTGAGCGGCCGTATCATAGCCTTGTAGGCCAGCTATTCGCGTAACCTTAATTCCCTTGTCGCTCAAACTATCCTCTACAGCTTGTGAAACGGCCACGGTTCCGCCTACGATGTAGACGTTCATAGCTCCAAGCCCACGGATCTCCCCTAGAGCCCGTTCATCTAGAGCGGCAGAACCCGTCATAAGAATAGGCGCATCCAGCTTTTTAGAGAGGGGAGCAGCTGCGAGAGAATCTGAAAATCGGTCATCTCGTGCCAAAATCACATTTGTAGCACTCTGCCAGCCTTGCTTGGCAACCTCAACCGAAAGCGCCACATTATCGGCAGCTTGAGACCCGATGCGATTAATCGTTGTAAAAGCCGGACCAACCGGTATTGTTCCAATGATTTTCCCACCAAAGATAATATTGACATTTCCCGCTTTTAATGGAGTTATTCTAAGGTCAAACTCTCCTTCGTTTAATGTGGTATAACTTTGGGTTGCTGTGCTTGCATCAACATCCGAGCCATCAACGGTCACTGATCTTTTTTGTAAAATATTACCGTTTGAATCTGTAATCTTTACACGCACCGAATTATCTTTGTTAACAGCGAGTGAGCCTGTAACTGTGGCTACTGCATCTAGAACCTTTATGGTCCCCGTTGCTGAGCCCTTGTTTGGGGCAACTGCACTCACCTTAAGAGTGTAATCCCCAGGTGTATATAAGGTAACATTGGAAATATTGTAAAAACCGCTACCCCCAGATATGGAATAACGTGTCACTTTACCCTCAGGATCTGTAATGTCCGCATTGACCGATCCCGTGAAAAGTTTACTCACCGGTATGCGATTTAAGACTAAATTCACGGTAGTTGCTTCTCCTATAATCAGTGTGGAATCTACGTCAGATACAAATGAAAGTCCTCTCAAGGTAATGTATGTTGGAGCAGTCTCCGCATCTCCATCGGCAGCTATAGAAACCCCTGGCATCATTCCTATTAGCAATAACATCATCATCAATAGACCCAGAATAGTCTTCGTGTGTTTTTTCTTAATCCGCACTTACTGTTTCCCCTCTCTTCTTGCATTACTTCCAATACTCCGTTACTCATACCTTAAGGCATCTATAGGATCCATGGCCGCGGCCTTACGCGCTGGGAAGACTCCGAAAATAATGCCGATTGCTGCTGAAAAGCCAAACGCCATTAACACAGAACTCACGGAGATACTGGTGTCCATCGCTAAGGCCTTCCCAGCAAGACTTGACCCTCCATAACCAAGGGCGATGCCTATACCTCCCCCCAGGGCACTGAGCACGACCGCTTCAATGAGAAACTGTAACAGAATATCTTTCCCTTTTGCCCCGATTGCCTTACGGATTCCAATCTCCCGTGTTCGCTCGGTGACCGAAACAAGCATAATATTCATAATTCCAATTCCCCCAACCAACAGAGATATCCCCGCGATACCGCCCAGGAGCATGGTCAACGTTTGCGTCACACTGGTCATGGTGGCTAACATATCCGCTTGATTCTGAACTCTGAAGTCATTATCTTTGCCCTCCAGGATCTTATGGGATTTTCGCAAAACGGCCGTAATCTGATCTTGTGCCGTCTGCATTTGAGTCTTTGAAGCAGCCGAAGCCATAATACTACGCACCGTCTTTCGGCCGAGTAAACGTGCCTGAACTGTTGAAATCGGGGCCGTAATCATGTCGTCACTACTCTGGAAGCCAGTAGACCCTGTAGCCGTTGTCACCCCAATAACTTGGAAAGGCACATTATTTATTTTAATCTTTTCCCCGGCAATGTTTGCATTAGCATCCCCCAGGAGGTTCTCTACAACAGTTGGTCCTAATACTACGACTCTGGCGCTACTATCCACATCAGCTTTTGTAATAAAGCGGCCACGAGCCAGTGTGACATTTTTTATCACTTCATAACCCTCTGTGGTTCCATTAATACTGGTCGAGGTATTTCCAGACCCTAGCACCACTTGGGCATTGGAACTGGCAATTGGGGCGACTGCTTTCACGACGGGTCCAAGCGCTTTAATCTTATCAACATCCTCCATCGTTAAGGTGTTAGAGCTACCTGATCCCCCGTTAACCCCTCCAGAATTTGATTGTCCAGGGCTAATCGTTAGCAGGTTTGAGCCCATGCCTTGAATCTGGGAAGTGATTGAGGCGGTTGCTCCATTCCCGATTCCAACCATCGCAATAACCGCTGCTACTCCAATAATTATGCCAAGCATCGTCAAGGATGAACGCAGCTTGTTCGCCCGCAAAGCCCGCAAAGAAACCCGAATACTTTCCAGAAAGTTCACTTTGCTACTCCTTCCTCAAGGACCTGTGCCTGGGCCTTGCGCTGATTTTCTACTTTTTCGTCCAGTTCAATATGACCATCACGAAAACGCACAATCCTTTGGGTAAATTCGGCAATTTCCGATTCATGCGTGACGATAACAATCGTGTTTCCCGCAGCGTGCAGTCGCTGAAAAATCGCCATAACCTCTTCACTCGATCTACTGTCAAGATTTCCGGTGGGCTCATCCGCCAAGATGATGGAAGGGTTCGACACGAGCGCCCGGGCAATAGCAACTCGCTGTTGTTGTCCGCCAGAGAGTTCTTTAGGACGGTGATGGACCCGATCGCCAAGACCTACCGATTCCAGCGCAGCCACGGCACGAGCCCGTCTGTCTTTACTTCCTATCCCGGCATAGAGCAGAGGAAGTTCCACATTTTCTAACGCCGTCGTCCGGGCGAGAAGATTAAATCCCTGAAAGACAAACCCAATTTTGCTATTACGGATTACGGCCAAGTCATCGCCGCTGACCTTCGCTACATCGGTTCCGTCCAGATAATACTCCCCTTCAGTGGGTGTATCCAAACAACCTAAAATGTTCATCATGGTCGATTTTCCAGAGCCTGATGGCCCCATAATTGCTACAAACTCGTTGGACCCCACGTGAAGGCTTACTCCGTCCAAAGCGGCGACTTGAATATCACCGTTTGCATATATTTTTTTGATCCCTTTGAGATCTATCAAATAACACCCCTCCTGACTTCCCATAAAGGCATTTAGCTTGGACTTGCTATTTTTTACTCAAACACACCCGTTACTCAACCTTGTTAAATACCACCCGTACTACTGTCCAGGACGACCTCCACCGCCCGGTGCTCTATTCCCGCCTCCTAGACTAAATCCAGAAGCCGCTTTGGCCGTACTAGGAGCCATAGTCCCTGTCACGACTTCTTGCCCTACCGTTAAACCGCTTGTAATCTCCACATTGATTCCATCATCCAACCCGACCTCCACTGTTACAGGTCGAACATTCGCATTCATCGCGCTCTTTCCACTAGGTGGGTTTGTTTTCGTGCCAGATTGGGCAGCTCTATCCACTTGGCCTGCGCTAGCATCACTTGTCGACGCAGTTACAATTACCTCTTTCTTAGTTCCTCTGGTTTTGACTGCTTCACTGGGAACCGTCACCACATTACTGACCTCTGCCACAACTATATCAATATTGGCATTCATTCCAGAGCGAAGTTTGTCGCTGGCTTGGTCTACCGCCACCGTAACTTTAAAGGTAGTAACATTTGAAGCAACTGTCCCTTGAAGAGCTACTAAGCTCACAGTCCCACTACTATGTTCATCCGGATACGCATCCAGGGTTATATCCACTTTCTGCCCTGCTGTGATCTGCACAATATCTGCCTGATCAATCGACGCTGCCACTTCAAGATTACTGCCCGTACCCTCCGTTGGTGTGATCGTGATTACTGAGGAGTCCGTGGTATATTGGTACAGTTGCAACCCCGAGCTGATAACAAGTGCATCCGTCGGTGCTAATATTGTTGCTTCTGCTAATTTTGCGTTCGCACTGTCAAGCTGAGCCTGTGCTTGCGCGACGCTAGCTTGCGTCGATTGCACGTCTGCTGCTGTTGGGCCAGCCGCTTCCTGCTTAATTTTGTATTGCGCCGACGTAACATCCGCTTGAGCAGAAACATATTGCGCCTGTGCAGAAGCAAGGACCAGAGCCCCTCCTCCATTTTTGGCATTTTGAGCAGTGGTAAGGGCAGCTAACGCCTGGTTTAACGCTGCTGACGACACAGTACCACCACTCTGCTGTGCCTTGGCTAAATCATCACTAGCTTGTTCAACATTCTGCTCGGCCAGAGAAACCTGGTTGTTTAAATAACTCTGATCCGCATTTTGTTCCGCCGTGGTTAAACTCTGCTTCGCATTAGTTACTCCCTGCTGCGCCTTAGCAAGCGCCGACTGAGCAACTGCTTTAGTTTGGACGTTAAATCCATCTCGCAGGGCTTGAAGTTTAGACTGAGCAGTCATTAGGTTGGCTTGCTGTTGCACAACGGCTGTCTTAAGATCGGCATCATCGATCCTAGCAAGAACTTGCCCTTTTTTCACTGAATCTCCATCCTTGATATTTAGTTCAACCAACTGTCCCTTGTTTGAGAATTGTAAAGGAATTGAGTGGGGAAAGTTCACCGTTCCAGTGGCCGAAATCACTTTCTTCACGCTTCCCATTTTAGCTTTCGCAGTGATATTAGAAGCCACAGCAGGTTTGACCGTAAAGTGTTTATAGGTCCAATAACCTCCTCCTAAAACTAGAACGCCCAATACCCCGATGGTCACCCATTTTTTGTTCATGCTGTCTCTCCTTTTTTTTACGCTTGTCCGTTAGTCTTAAATTGTTATTAATATCTATAAATTTCTTGCTAAAAATATCACAGTCTTATGGTAAAAAAGCGAAGGACTTCTAAGATGTTATTAAGGTATATCCTTTCATATTTGTTTAACATTAACATTTCACTTTACTGGTAAGAAGATCCGAAAACGGCTACCAACACCCGGCTTACTTTCCACTTGAATAGAGCCACCGTGTGCTTGGATAAATTCTTTGGCAATGGCGAGCCCTAAACCCGTTCCACCGTTTTCCCGCTCCCGGGCTTTGTCCACACGGTAAAAACGGTCAAAGATATGCTCGAGTTCTTTCTCCGGAATTCCTTCTCCAGAATCCGCCACCGTAACTTGTACCCAACCGTCCGATCGCAATTTGCTAGTGTAGTTATTGTTGGCGTTTTCTTCTCTAAAGTTCGCCTCTTCAGCTTTTTGCATTCTTTCCGCTTTACGCCGAAAGACATCGAACAAACGATGCGTTTTTTCGTTCTCGATCATACCATCGTCAACAGGTTTTTCTGCCTCTGATAACAACACCCGAAGATCTCCTCCTGGAGGCGTATGCAGAAGAGCGTTGCCAATCAAGTTCACAAAGACCTGAGTTAAACGGTCTGGGTCCCCAATGATTTTCGGCACTTCTCCAAGAACTTCAATATTTAACTCCCGCTCCTCAAATTCTATGGCAAACTGCTCTGTTATTCTTTCCACAATCTGTCTGAGATCGACTGCTTGCAACGCCATCGGTAATTTACCAGCTTCCGCGAGACTTAGCTGCTGGAGATCTCTCACTAAGCGAATCAGTCTCAAGGTCTCATCTTGAATTGGGAGGATGGTTTCCGGTGTAGAAGGTAGTACCCCTTCCTGAATTGATTCCAGTTTTCCAAGCATAACCGCAAGCGGCGTGCGCAATTCGTGGGCAATATCCGCCACCATATTGCGCCTAACTTCCTCATTACGGGTCAATTGCTCAGTCATCCAGTTGAAGTCCTGGCCTAAGATTGCAATATCGCCCTTCCCCTCCACCTCAACACGAGATGACAGATCTCCCTTGCCAACCTTTCGAACGGCCATCATGAGATAGTTTAAAGGTTTCGTAATATGACGAGTCAACAGAAGTCCTAACAGTAACGCCACTAAGGAAGTGATGCTCAATCCGATGAGCATTGCCTGAATAATCGAGGTCCCGATGGTTTTCGCGATTTTACTATCTCGGACTATAGGACGTTGCTCTTGCCAGTAATGTCCCACTGTTTGCCCACCGACCTTAATTTCCTGCCATTGTTTGGTGATTTTGTCGTCTGTCGAGAATTCAGCAAGGGATCTACCAATATTTTTACGGGATGTGTCGGCCACAACTTTATCATTTTGGTCAAAGACCAAGAATGCTTGATTATCACGGGGTGGGCGACCGAATCTCTGGTCTGGTGGTTCCGCGAACTTCGCGACATAGTCCTGAACTCCCCCCCAGCCCCCATTACCCTCATAATAAATACTCAGTTGCTGATTAAGCCTCTCGCCGAAGGCTTGTTGTACGTAGGTTTCAGCATGCCCTAATAAGGCTTGCGTTGCTATTAAGGAGATGGAAGTAAAGACTATCGACATGAAAAAGACCATGCCAATGAGGGCCATGATAAATTTACGGCGTAAGGTCATGACCCTTCTCCAAAACGATACCCAACGCCAAACACCGTCTCTACATATTTTGGTTCACTGGGGTTGTCTTCTAGTTTCTTACGCAAATTTGAGACATGGGTATCAATGGAACGCTCGTAGTAGAGATACTCCTCACCCATCGCTTGACGTAATAGTTGAAGTCGGCTATAAACCGTGCCAGGACGGGTCGCCAGTAAATGAAGAATATTGAATTCCGTAGGTGTCAAGGAAAGTTCCTGCCCTCTTTTCAACACCTTGTGGCTAGTTATGTCAATGCTCAATTCTCCTCGGATTAAGACCAAAGAGGCTGAATTTTCCTGTACTGCCCCAGAGGAACGTCGAAGCACAGTCTTAACGCGCGCTGCCAATTCTCTCAGGCTAAACGGTTTGACAATATAATCATCCGCCCCAAACTCCAGACCAAGTACTCTATCGATTTCTTCCGATTTTGCGGTCAGCATAATGATGGGGATCGCGCTGGTCTCACGCAAGCGTCTGCACATTTCCAAACCACTCATCCCCGGAAGCATCCAGTCCAGTAATACGAGATCCGGTCTTTCACGTTCAATGAGCTGCATACCGTCTGTTCCATTCATGGCTGTCAGGACACTAAATCCTTCCCTTGAAAGATAATCTCTAACGAGGGTTAGTATTTCCGACTCATCATCTACTAGTACTAGTTTCATTCCCATACTCATCACCCCCAATTAGTTAAAAGACTAAGCCGTTGATTTCGTCCTCACTAGACTAGTTCACCTAGAACTTATTTATTAAGTATACCGCTTAAGTTTGAGATGTATTTAGGAAAGTTCTCAAGATTGTATGAAGATTATGCTAAATGATACAAAACCTTCACATTTTATGCACGAGGGGCTTTTCGTTTGAATCAGGCCCTATGGCCTGAACATAAGTATTGGGGTTTAAGTTATATAGATCGAACGCGAAGAAAGTAGCCCAATATTACGTAAAGCACCCGCATCCTCTTAATAAAGGACGCGGGTGCTATTGTTAAATAAAGAATACAGCGATTGGCTGAATGTAACACAACGCACTTGTGTTACATTCAGCCAATGACCTTACAATTTAAACGCTCACCGATCAGGCTCTAATCTATATGTGTTTTAACCTTTCTTCTGTTTCTTTTCTTAACCTATAAGTTCTTTCTAGTTTTTGTGCAGCAATTTTCACTTGTTCCAAAGCATCCGAATCTTCTTGTACTTCTCCTTTTTTAAACATATTAAGGATTTTAACAGTCGATAGCACTCTATATCCTAGGCCTTGAAGGGGCAGCTTCATAGCTTCGGCTGTAAATCCCATATCTTCTTCATTATTTTGCTCACAGATAGCTATAACTACAGCATATTTTCCACCAAATACTTCATTGACACTTGACCAAACCGATCGATCATTGTCTGCAAAGACTTGAAAACAATATAATCTTTCAATAAAAGCTTTCATATCTGCAGTTATATTATAAAAATACGTTGGAGAACCTAAGATAATAGCATCTGCGTTTCTGATAAGTGGATATATTTTCTGCATGTCATCCATTACTACACATTTGTATGTATCTTTACAGCCCTCACATCCAGTGCATCCGCTAATGTTATAATCTCCAAGATAAATCAGCTGTGTCTCTACGTCTTTAGATTCAATTTCATTTAAAGCTTGTTGCACTAAATATGCTGTATTACCTTTTTTCCTTTTACTTCCTACTATTCCCAATACATTCATTTCGTTGCCTCCATAAATTAATTCCCACTCCTATCCACCATGTCCATACTTTCAACACTTCATGATTATTATATAAAAGCATTCACAAAAAATAAAATCATCGACACGAGCACCATTTAAGCAGTCTGCTTACTTACAAACGCTTCCCACCCAGGGGTGTCGCCAGCAAAATCGACAAAACTCACGTTAAAGGAATTCAGTGCCAAAAACCCTGATATTTGATAATCAATGCCTACTCCAAATTGAGTGGGCATTGATATATCACCGTTGCTATAGATATGGTTTTATCGGACAAAAAGAGGATGCATGCATTTATAATACTAGACGATTTGTGTGCCTGCAGTTGGTCCAGCGCTTTGGTCGTATACAGCCGTAGGATTAAAAATCCATAATGCCCTCATGGGCATACCCGCTTTTTTCATCTGATCTGAGACTTTATTGAATAAATCGCCTTCAGTTTGTCGCTCTGCGACCATTGCATTTACCAGATAAGACTCCTTACCTTTCACTGTTAAAACTGCAATGTTTTTGTTGGTTTTAAGATTTTCTGCGGTCTTTTTCATAAGAACTTCCGCAGCACATATTGTTTCGTCATTAGCTGCCATGATGCTGCCGACGACGATTGAGTGTGGTATTCCTTCGGCTGAAATAGTTGTGAGCACTTTCGAAGCACTGGGATCATTAAGTAAATTTAAAACTTTTTCCGGAATTTTCATATTAATACCCCATTCTTTTATTTATTGAAAATCAAATCTGCATTCGTGAATTTTTACACCTATGAATTTGAAAACCCTTTAAAAATCAACGTTTCAGTATTTTACCTCTGTTTTTCCTTCGTGCATTATGCCTACTATTTTGATGTACATATAATTACCTGCTTGTATTTCAGAAGATTCTACAACAACTCTTCTACTTTTTCTGCCTTAAACAATACCAGTTTCTCTTCTATGCAGGCTTTGCCTTCAAGCCTAAAGCCTTTGGGTCCACCTTCCATCGTTGCTATTACAACCTGCATGTTTCCGTTGTCCTTAATGT
>DASRMA010000100.1:0-6014 GCA_035648155.1 Desulfosporosinus sp. | reverse complement strand
GATCATCTAGCGAAGATACTCGCCGAAAAGGCTAGTGGCAGTCTGTATACAACGATTAATGCAGTATTGTATGGAGTTATTCCCGATGAAAAGTTCGAGGAAATAGTAGAAACCGTCATTCTCACAGCAGCCCAAGCAAATAGGCAACCTAAGAAAAGTAATGTTTATCCGGTGCAATCGAGTAGGAGGCGGTGACTAACCGCCGTCCTCTCACACCACCGTACGTACCGTTCGGTATACGGCGGTTCGGTAAGTTGCAAATGAAACTGGCAAATGCCAGTTTGTCTCCTTCGGGGTCCGACCATTACTCAGCACTTCCACATTACCTCAAGGTTCCACCTATACTTCATTGCGGATAGTCCATATTTATATGGTTGTCTGCTTCTACGTAAGGTCAGCACCTATGGAAACACATTCTCGCTTACCGTCAAGTCCTTCCCTCGCCTATCCTTTCGGTAGGTTCAAACAGTACTACGACTCGAACTGACTTCTGGATGTTCAACTATACCTCTCGGTGTTGCTTACTCATGGAGAAAATTCATTCTCTGCTTGAGCGTACCATCCAGATCTCCCCGATTAAGAGCAATAACTTTCATCTCATGTCACCGCTACATTTACATCATGGAATTCGTGTAGTGTTGGACTTCGTTTTGCTTAGCAAACTCGTCCATTCCATACTGCCTTATATGTAGTTTCTGTCCGTCGGTGCGAGACTTTGCTTTCAGCTTCCTTTAGATTCCGCGTCGCCACGGACACCCTTGCTGTTCAGCTAATGGTTCCCACTACAAAGCCCATAGCGGACTTTCACCGCCAAGTTATTGCCCATGTCGGGCGAACTAAGGGAAGCACTCCGTTTGAAGGAAGTGCCGTTACAGCAGTAAGAAAAGCAATCCGCAATATGTTGCAGGACCGTTGTTCCAGTGAATTTACATATAGATAACTCCGCGTAAAGTGGACTAAAGACAGTGCGAGCGTGAGGTAGTGAAGATATCTCCAGATGAATGGCAATTAAGACCAGTGGCGAGTTTAGGGAGGACAGGAGTCAATCCTAGTCCTCACGATTAACCGTGTGTTGTGACTGAGCACCTACTATGAATCATATAATAATTTGGAGAAGCAGAATTAATATGCAACGAAACATGAGGTTGTAAAAAGGCTCAAATTGACAGACCAATATTATGGATGATTGTAAAAGGGAAAGTTGCCAACGTCTACTTGACACAAACACAATCGTCTATAAAAGGCATTTCTCCTTTATTTATGTTAAAATATTTGTAGGGGCATAAAGACATACCTCATAATGGTAAAAATCGTCTGTATCTTAAGTATAGAAAAAAAGGGAGGGATCTTTAGTATGAAACGAATTGGTTTATTTGTATTAGTGAACTTTTTAGTGGTACTTACAATCATACTCGTCACTTCTTTTTTAGGAGTAGGTAACTATATTAGCGAATATGGACTTGACTACGGGAGCTTGTTCGTTTTCAGTATAATTGTCGGTTTTTCAGGAGCTTTTATTTCTTTAGGACTTTCACGTTGGATGGCTAAGAAGATGATGGGGGTTAAGGTATTGGATCCCCAAGCTAATTTAGGAGCTAGAGAGCGTGAACTGGTAAGTCAAGTCCACCGCTTAGCTCGTAGTGCTGGAATCGCTGTGATGCCTGAGGTAGGGATCTATCCCTCTCCTGAAGTTAACGCTTTTGCCACCGGTCCATCAAAGAATCGCTCTTTGGTTGCGGTATCAGCAGGTCTGTTACAAAGGATGGATAACGATGGTGTCGAAGGGGTACTGGCTCATGAAGTAGCGCATATTGCTAATGGAGATATGGTAACCATGACTTTAATTCAAGGGGTTATAAATACTTTCGTCGTATTCTTATCCCGAGTTTTAGCCTATACCGTGTCTAAGATGGTAAAATCAGAGATGGCTCATATTGTGCACTTTGTACTAATCATAGTATTTCAAATTCTATTTGGAATTCTAGGTAGTGTTGCTGTTATGGCATTCTCACGCCATCGGGAATTTAGAGCCGATGGGGGGGCAGTCGATCTAGCGGGTAAAGAGAAGATGATTCGTGCTTTACAACAGATCAAGCAAAATGTCACCATGGTTGAGAGAGACCAAGAGGCTTTCCAATCGTTAAAAATAAATGGTGGTAAAAGTAAGTTAATAGGATTGCTTGCTTCCCATCCTGACCTGGACGAGAGAATTCGTCGCTTACAAGCACGCTAGAAATACTTTAAAGAGTACAATTATGAGTAAGGATCATAGCACGAGAACGGTTATTAACCTAGGATTCTCACCGATAGTGTTAGCAGTCTCTTTATTCTGGACTGCAGAAATCAAATTAAAATGGACTGACAAATCAGTCAGTCCGTCCGTCAGTCCTTAACGTTGCCCTGGGGCAACAGAACTAATTCTTTATCATCTTATTGTGCTATATATTCGGCAAAAATGGTTAAATACCTCCCTGAGTAATCAAATTATCTCAATCCAGAATAATTTGACTTAAATCTGACTTACAGTCCAGATTTAAGTGACCGGCAACACCGATAGAGGGGAGAATCCTTTTATATTATATTTTCTCCTTATAAAATGTCTGGATTTCATATTCGCCAGCATCTTCACCATAGTATTTGTTATAACGCATTTTAACTTTTTGGAAAATAAATGAACTAATTACTTTAATAATAGCATAAATTGGGATCCCCAAAATCAATCCAACAACACCAAGTAATTCTCCCATTACCAGTAAAACAATGATAATTGTTAATGGATGTATGTTTAAAGATTTACCCATAATATTTGGAGACACAAACTGACCTTCCAGGGTTTGAACCACAATCCATACCACTAACAATTTAAACAACATAAATGGTGAGTCAATTACAGCGATGATTAGTGCAGGAATGATAGCAATAGCTGGTCCAATGTAAGGTATGATACAGGTAACAGCAGCAACTAGTGCTATTATTACTGCATGGTTTAATCCGATAATCATAAATCCGAGGTACATCAAGAACCCTATACAAATTGATACAATTAATTGACCTTTAATATACGAAGCGACTTGCTCATTGATAGTAGTAAAAACAGTAATGAAATCGCTTCTAAACTTAGGTGGTACGATTTTGATTGTATACTGTACAAACTGTTTATCATCTTTTAATAAAAAAAATGATAAAATCGGAAATATTACTAATGTAATAACAACTTTAGATACCGATGACACGACATTTGAAATACCATCTGCGGTTGTACTTAAATTATCAACAATATTTCCTGGTACATCTCTTATGAATTCGTAAAACCATTTAGTTGCACTATTAATTGTAGGTTCGAAAATCGAATATGCGCTCCATTGATTAAATTTATTTGAAAGTGTGTCAACATACCCTGGAAAATCTTCTACAAAACTAGTCACTTGCTCCTGAATAACTGGGACAATTAAAACGATTAAACCTGTAAGCAAAGCGATAATTGCTAAATATAGTAAGATAATACTCCATATACGTTTC
The DNA here is from genome assembly GCA_035648155.1 of Desulfosporosinus sp. Lineage (GTDB taxonomy): Bacteria > Bacillota > Desulfitobacteriia > Desulfitobacteriales > Desulfitobacteriaceae > Desulfosporosinus. The sequence continues at coordinate 2,495 of DASRMA010000100.1, read as the reverse complement.
ACTTTATGCTTCTCTAACCAATTCACTAATGGATTAAATAGATAATACATAACTATTGCTAAGATCACCGGTGCAATAACACTTGATAAAATAACTATCACAGGAGCAAAAATAAAAGCTATTTTGTTATACAAAAAAACTAAAATTGCTAAAAGGATAAGAACTATCAAGGTAAAGACTAGGTTATCTCCTCCTGAAAACCTTCTAAATCGCGTCATGTCCTTCATTTTTTTATATCTCCTTAATCTAAAATTACTTATCAAAATATTGACTTTTATTAAAAACGAGCTCAATTTCTAATCTTTATATTAAACTATATTAAACTATATTAAAATTAAAGTAAAGTAAAAGCCTAAAAACAGAATGCGTTGTTGTGAGAATTTCTTCTCACCCAACGCATTAAATAATTTTCCATGTGGCGTGATCCTACAGCTTGATTTCCGTTGTTCCCTCAGAGGTTATACTTTCGCGTGACTTTTTCATGACCTTAATCTTGGTAATTCTATACCCTATAACTTCCATAACTTCAAAGTTAAACCCATCAAAAGAGACTAGATCCCCCTTGACCGGCTTTCGACCGATCCGTGCAAACACATATCCACCAATCGTAGAAACGGTCTCTTCCTCCAGCTCAATTTCCAACATTTCTGAAACTTCTTCCAATAAAACCCGTCCGTTGAGTATATATTCATATTCAGCCACTTTCTGAATGTGCGGTTGTTCTAGCTCAAATTCGTCATAAATTTCACCAACCAATTCTTCGAGCATATCCTCAAGCGTGACAAGCCCGGCTGAGCCACCGAATTCGTCCACAATAACAGCCATGTGGGATCGTTGACTCCGCATTCTCTGGACAAGATGAGAAATCGGCATTCCCTCAGGAACTGCCAGGATATCTCGCATAATCTTAGTAATATCTTTCGCCCCTGACTGTTCTTGTAACCGAATGATGTCTCGCATATGGACTAAGCCCAGAACATTGTCCTTATCATCATCACACAACACATAACGTGTGTGTCCGTATTTTTTTATGACCTCTAGAATCTCCTCAAACGTGTCCTGTATAAAGATACACACCATATCTTGGCGAGGTACCATTACTTCACTCGCGTTACGATCTGAAAATTCGAAGACGTTATCCAAGAGTTTACCTTCCATTTTATCTAAATAGCCATGCTTTTGACTTGCATCGACCAACATCCGCAGTTCTTCTTCACTATGGGATAAATCAGCCTCATTTGCTGGTTCAATTCCCCAGATACTGTCGTCTCTCACCTCACGTGACGGCGTGTATCTCACTGCCAATGGCGGAAGAATTGTGCTGACAACATGCCAATGCCAGTAGAATTCTACCGTCAATACGCTCTGCAAATGCCAGTCAATGTGGATAAGAAAAATCCCCAATATACACATGCCAATCCATGTGTATATTGGGGATAATGTGGATAAAATCTAAATAGCGCTACCACGTTGCCGTTCAGCATCCGCTAAAATTCGCCCGATTTGAGCATCCTCAACAACTTCACTTCCGTTTCGGCCCGCCTCATAGAGGGCATGAGTACAAATCGTGTTAATTAGCCTAGGGATGCCTTTCGTTTCCGAGTGGATCAGAGCGAGAGCACTATCGGAAAATACAGGGGTAGAGCGACCGGCATGCTTCATTTGATGACGAATATAAGCCGCCGTTTCTTGGGGGTTAAGGCCACTCAGGTGGTACTGAAGGTGAATACGTTGCGCAATGGCCTCGTATTTGTTCATTCGTAGGGTTCGTCGCAGTTCAGGCTGACCTACGAGGATAATGGAAAACAAGGAGGCTGAATCCATCTGGTGGTTTAAAGCAAACCGGAGTTCCAGGAGCATGGATGGGCTAATATCCTGGGCCTCATCGATCACCAAACATAAGGATTTTTTTCCCTGAGAAGACCGATCAGTTAACACATGTTCGAGTAAACGTTTGGACTTAGTCAGAGAAAAAAGCGGTTCCTCTCCAAGCTCACGTAACAATTCCGAGTAAAAGTCCCGAGGCTTCATTCTCGCGCGACTTAGATAGATCACTTGGTAGCGAACAGGGTCTAAGACCAGACCCAAACGTCGGATAAGGGTCGATTTGCCACTGCCAACCTCTCCGGTAAGGACTCCTAAACCAGAATTGGAAACCATCAACTGTAAGCGAGCTAAGGCTTCAGCATAGGCACCGACCTCAAAGAACATATCGTTCATCGGAGAACGAGAAAAGGGAATTGGCTGGGCAGAACTTGGCAGATCAGTCATGGGTGACCTCCTGCTTGGGTCCAAAATTTAAAGCTTCTTGGGCCTATGTGCTCCGGCGTTTTTCCTCCGCCATTTTGAAAAAATTCGAACTGTGCAATAGATTTTTAACACATAATGTTATATTTGGATAAAACATACTAAATACCGGACAGCGCCCTCCCGATTTGATATGGTAAGCGGGGAGGTGGACGATTATGGGTAAATGTAAAATAAGTATCACTATT
>DASRMA010000099.1:0-12820 GCA_035648155.1 Desulfosporosinus sp. | reverse complement strand
CATGATAACCTCCATTCCGCCGCTACCGCTGGCGGCACAAATAGTCATGAAAAATGGTGTGCGGTTCACCACTTTGCTATAATTAATTTTGGGGGAAGATATACTACAAAGCACGGTGAGGTGAGTCGTAGACTGCTCTTCTCAGCTTAAATCAGTATGATAACCAGTGTAAGAATCATCTTACAAGCACAAATAAGTGGTTCTATAAGACCGCACGCTAATCATTGCTTTAGCAAATGTTAAATGTGTGATGATTCAGTCAATGTCTTCCCCCTCTACTATGAAAGGGGGCTATGCTATGAAGGTTGTTTACCCTATCTGCTGTGGTGTCGATATGCATAAAACGTTTCTCGTCGCCACAACCATTTCTGCTCAGGGAATTACTCCCCACTATTCCAAAAAGAGATTTTCCACCTTTAACAATTCCATTTTCCAATTCAAGCAGTGGCTGATTGATAATAATTGCTTTGATGTGTGTATGGAATCCACCGGGAAATATTGGGTTCCCGTCTTTAACCTTTTGGAAGATACCATCCATGTCACTATAGCCAATCCCAAATGGGCGAAGGCTGTAAAAGGGAACAAGGATGATACAAAGGATTCCAAATGGATTGGCGACCCTTTCCGCCTTGTTTCTTGACTGATTTACTTTTGTTGTGAAGTGGGTTTTCCGTTGCATCTTTCGCAGGCTATCCGAGTGGAAGTAATGCAACTGGCACGATATTCGCTTATTTTATTATTTCTAGACACACTATGCAACCGGTCTTTATCCGGTAACAATTCAGAATCAGATTCAAAAAGAAGCGATAGAGAAAAGCGGCATCCCTTATAAGATGGAAGATTTCGTATCGGCATTTTCAAAATTTCTGAAAGTGGTCAGGTAAGGTGGCAAAGAAATCATTGGATTAAAAAGTACTGCTTAGCGGTGGTACAGGCGTTGTAGGGCTCGGAGAAGTTCAGATGACCGGGGCTCAATACTGTTAGGATTACCATAGGCATGCTGGACATAGAGTTCCGTAATCAGATTCAAGCTATCGACTTTGCTGGGAAAGCGCTGTATGAGGCGTTCCTGGTATTCGTAGGGGGTTTCTGACGGCTCACGAGGGAGGTGATGTTGCTTCCCCCAGCGTTGTAGTGCGTGATAGGCCTCTCGGCTGCAAACTTTTGTCCGCCAGCTTGGAGTGATTCTCCAGGGGAGCGTTATTTTCAGCCAGCGGAGCCAAGAGACCAGTAAGTGCAAGAAAGTCTTCCACCCAGGCTCGAAGCGATCTGAGGATGCCCAATTCGCCTCAGGCTCCCGCAAGCGGAAGAGGTAGCGCAAGAACCGGTAAACAAGGTAGGAGAAAAGAAGTAAGCTCGCAAGGACCAAAAGTATTCCGCCGCCCACAAGGAGAAAATGTTTTATTTGGTTCATCCAGCTTGATGGGGTAAAGGTGGGCACGTCAGCCAGGCCTCCTGACGGGGGGGCAGAATTCGACGCAGATGAGGTTTCGGGGATCATGTGTCCCCAACCTAACAATAGAGTAATCACTGCTAGGAATATTTTTAGCAGAAAATCCAAAACAGGACGCGAGGTTCGCAAGATTACTTCGGCGGGTGAGGATAGGTAGGGTAGGATTAAAGGACCCAGAACAGCCATGGGCAGAAGTAGGATGACAAGCACAAAAGGTCCTAGCCAGAAAGGCTTTTGGGGAAGGGCGAGGGTTGGAGCCAGAGATAGTGCTACTCCGTTAGCCAAGAAGCCTGCCAACAACCAAGGCATGCCTCCGGTCATCGGGATTTGCAGGAGTGAAAAGAGAAGAGCAAGCCCGAAAAGGGCGACGATTGAGAGTTCGAAGCGGGTAAGGGCTTCTGCATGTTTTAGGTATTGCCCGCTTTTTTGATAAGTGCGGATGAGGGCGATGGCCAGCATAATGAGTGTAAGCCAAAAGTTGGCGAGATTAGCGACACCGGCCTGACCTGAGAATAAGAGCTTAGCCTGTGGTATGAAAGCTAGACTGAGGGTATCCCTCAGGAGCAACAGTACAAGGAGTACAAGGGTTCCATAGAAAAGTAGGTTTGCGCTGAGAATGCTCACGAGGCGTCGCTGCGTTCTCCGCACCCAAAAATTCAACCCTAACGCGAGACCTAACGCACTTGGGAAGAACCAGGGTCGTAACGGAAACAATTGGGCTAGGTCGGAATCCGGTAAATTCAAGGTGTAAATTCCCACTTCGAGTAACGTAGACAAGAAAAAGTAAAATACTGCATCGGCGAGTATAGTGAAAAATGCGGTGAGACGCCTGCGTCGTTCACACTCGAGGTGTTCCATAGGAATCGTTCCTTTCCGACAAGAGGCGTCATTGTTGTAAAGTTAAGGGACGAACATCGTAAAAAACGGGGTTGCGTATCCCTGGGGGAAGGGTAAATTCGCAACCTGCGCCGAGTACAAATAGGCTTGTGCCCCAAGGTAAGTGATTCACCGGATTATGGAGTAGACCATTGAGGGAACCCAGAGGTTCAAAGCTAACGCGGGCTAGGTTTTCCAGGGCTGAGGCAACGTGTTCTGAGCCTAAACTCATAGGGAGAAAAGTGGGGCCAGACAGACCGTACCGTCTGGCATTGATGATTAAAGCAAACGGAATATGTTCCTCATCCGCTTGACAGATGAGGGTAGCTGCTAAGGATAAGGAGGTCTCAAAACTTCTGCTTTCTTCTAATCCAAAATCTTCGCTAGCGACGGCAAGGCCAAGCCGGAAATCAGCTGAGGGCTCAATAATTCGGGCTAATAAGCGATCTCTTTGGGCGCTTGCTTTCCAGTGGATGAGGCGGGCAGGCATCTCAGGGCTGTATTCACGTAGACCGGCGACTCGTATCGGATCCGGGAGAATGGGTCGTTTGTCATTGTAAAGGCCGACGGGGCCAGAGGGTTTGAGTGAGAGTTCAGGCAGTGGGAGAAGTTTAGGGTACACCAGCAAAGTAGTTTCTTGGCCAAGTAGCGTGTGGGTGGGAAAAAGATTTAAGCCATCCAAGGAAACGGCAGCAATAGGGGGCACAAGATAGACGCCACGCTTGAGGGTTTCGATAGGGTAGCAAAACATAACCGTGCTGTGTCTTTTCAGTACAGCTGATCCTGAGGCAGTAAACGCCGTTGACGTGACTTCCGCAGGGCAGCTGAGTTCCCAACTCAAAAGGATGGGCATAAATCCACGGTTCTGTAAGGACAAGGTCAGCACAGATGCCTCCCCAGCGAAGAGGCGAGTGGGCTGCACATGAATGGAGGAGGTGAGCTTCCGGAGCGCGCTCTGGGACCAAAAGCGCATGCCCTCGACTGTGAGAAAGAGAAAGAGGAGAACGAGGGTCGGTAAGAGGAGGCGGGCATAGAGTAGGAGAATAAAGATTCCCAGAAGTCCCCAGCGAACAAGACCCAAGGAAAAGAGGGAAGGAATAGGTTTCATGACTCAGTTTCCACGGGGGTGGGTACCGTTTGTAGAATCTCATCCAAGATGGCACCCGGTAGTAGTCCGCGCAGGCGTTCTTCACGACGGAGAATAAGCCGGTGACATAACACGGGATGAGCGAGGTATTTGACATCATCGGGGGTTGCGAAATCCCGACCACGAAGGAAGGCCAGTGCCTGTATGGCACGATAGAGTGCCACGGTGGCCCTGGGGCTGGCACCGAGAGCAACGGACGGGTGTTCTCTGGTAGATCAAATGAGCGTTATTAGATAGGAAGACACCGCCGGGCGAATGGTGACTCGGCGGCACATACGTTGCCATATGAGGACGTCATCGGCGCCTGCGCTTGGTTTGAGCTGAGACAAAGGTTCACCGGCTTGATGAAGATCCAAAATTTGTGCTTCCTCGGCAAAGCTGGGATAACCCATGTCTAGTTTCAACAGGAAACGGTCCAACTGTGCTTCAGGTAAGGGAAAGGTACCTTCTTGGTCGATAGGGTTTTGTGTCGCCAGAACCAAAAATGGCCTTGGCAGGGCCATTGTCTGACCATCAACCGTAATTTGTCGTTCTTCCATTGCTTCCAACAGGGCAGACTGAGTCCTGGGGACGGTACGGTTGATTTCATCTGCGAGTAGAATGTTTGTGAGCACGGGACCGGGGCGAAAGGTGAAATTCTTGGTGTGATCGTAGAAAAAAAATCCGGTTACATCCGTAGGGGTAAGATCCGGCGTGAACTGAATTCGTTTAAATTCGCAGGTCAAGGAGGCGGCGAGGGCTTTGGCCAGTAGGGTTTTGCCCATCCCGGGCACATCGTCGATTAAAATATGTCCTTCCGCCAAGAGCCCAACTAGGACAAGTTCAAGGGCTTTTTCTTTACCAATGACAACGTGGGAGATACTTTCTCTTAATTGTAATAATTTCTGGTTCATAACTCCTTAGCCTCTTTCACAGTTGATGATCTTAGCATAGCATTTTAGCTCAGGATTTGTCCATTACCCTTTGTTGGATTTGACTCTCTTGTACACGTTGTTCATATTGTCTCTATCCACAATCTTCTCCAGCAGTCTATCCTTCGACATGTTTGCGTAGATGATGTTGTTTTCAATTATCCTCTCAGAACTATGCACTCCCTCATATCCTTCGTGTTCTACACCATTCTTCTGCAGTGAGCCTTCCTTACGACTGGTATCTACTGGAAGTTGGCTGCACTTTGCTTCTGTTTTGACATTTTCATGGACTACCACCTCCTAAGGTTCAACCCTCCCCGACAACGTCGACTTCCAGGTACTATGGTATCTGCTTACTTCTCACGAATATCTTATTTCAACCGTACTTCATACGCTGTGTTTCCGCACGTCCGTGAGACCTCCCCGGGTAAGAGCGCAGTCTTTCCTTCCATTTATCTGCCACATATACACCGTAGGCCTCTACTTACCCAGCCTAAATATGCCTAATGTTATTTCTGTTCGTCAAACCAGAAGTTCGCCTCCGGTTTTCTTCAAATTCCACCTGCGATGGACACCCTTACCCTTGGCACTATCAACCCGCGCTCGGAACTTACACTCGTTAGACTACGCCCATGCGAGCGCACAACCAAAAACCCCGCAATCGCTTGCGGGGTCTAAGTTTCTATGGAGCCGATGGTCGGAATCGAACCGACGACCTGCTCATTACGAGTGAGCTGCTCTACCTCTGAGCCACATCGGCATTTCACGGACGATAGTAATCGTACTATATTTTTATCATTTCGTCAAACATTATCTTTGTTCATATAATGGAATTTAGTTGCTGATTCCTTGTCTCTATAGTACAAGATTAAAAAGGAGATATAAGGTAAATAATTAACTGTAAAATTTTTCTGGTTAAAAATGATACCTTTTAGTGTAAGTTTGGGTATAATGGGGGGTAGAGCTATACACAGAAGGGACGATTTGCTTTGGCATTACATATTCATTTTGTTGGTATAAAAGGAACTGGGATGAGCGCTTTAGCCCAAATCAGTACTCAAATTGAAGGTGCAACCATTACAGGGTCTGATGTAGAAGAGTGTTTTTATACAGACAGTGTCCTAGAACGTGCCCATATCTCTGTTTTGAGTTTTTCTCCCAAAAATGTAGAGAACGCAGACTTGGTGGTCGCATCTGCCGCTTACACACATCTACATCCAGAAATTGCTCGGGCTAGGGAGCTTGACATCCCGGTCTTGACTTACCCTCAATATTTAGGACGTTTACTTTCCCAGAAACGCGGAATTTCAGTCTCCGGAACGCATGGTAAAACTTCAACGACCGCTATGATCGGCCTCGTAATGCTCCAAGCGGGATTAGATCCAACCATTGTTGTTGGAAGTGACGTCCCCAGCATCGGCGGAAATGCGCATTCGGGAAAAGGGGAATTTTTCTTAGCAGAATCTTGTGAGTATCGGCGCCATTTCCTCAATTACTCTCCAGAACACTTGGTAATTACCAACATAGAATTTGACCACCCAGATTATTTCAAAGACTTAGATGATGTTGTTTTGGCGTTCGCTGAACTAGCAATAAAAGTGCCATCACACGGTCATATCTACGTTTGGGATGAAGACCCAAATCGGCAATCCCTCAAATCAAACGCGCCATTCACGACCTTTGGTCTCTCTGAGTCCGCAGATGTTCGTGCTACAGAAATTATATTCCAAGACGAACGAAGTTCGATGAAAATCATGCTAAAAGGGCAATATGTCGGCGATCTTAATCTCCATGTGGCAGGAAGACATAACATTATTAACGCTTTGGCAACCATTGCCTTATGCCATGAAATCGGTATACCCATTGAAGTTATTTTATTCAATCTAAGCCTGTTCAATGGAACGAAACGACGCTTTGAACACATAGGAAGTAACAAGAATGGTGCCTTGATTGTCGATGACTATGCACATCATCCGACAGAAATCCGCACGACGCTCGAAGGGGCCCGTCTATCCTTCCCAAATCGTCGCATCCGTGCCATTTTCCAGCCTCATACCTTTAGTCGAACTGAAAAGCTCTTACATGAATTCTCACAATCTTTTCAGGGGGCAGACGAAGTTGTTGTGGCTGACATTTTTGCTTCGGCGCGAGAACAGGAGCATTACACCGTTTCTTCCTTAACATTAGCAGAATTAATCGTTAAACAAGGGGTTCAAGCCCGCTATATTGGAACGTTGGAAGACATTGAGACCTATCTTACCGATACACTCGCACCAGAGGATCTCGTCCTTACATTAGGGGCAGGGGATATTTACAAAGTTGGGGTTGGTATCGTCAGTTAATCATACCATATCAAGCAAAAGGGTTAGCCATTTAGTAATGGCTAACCCTTTTTACAATCAATTGCCTGAATACCTTGTAAGATTTCTGCCCAGCTGTGACAGCGCGTTATACCTGTTGGGAGTTCCTGTTGATTATAACTGGCGTTCAGTAAGAATACCGGTACTCCGCTTTCCGCAATCAATCTGGCGTTTACCTGATAATCCTCGATAAAGGCCTCTATTCCCCAAAGCTTGACTAACTCCAATTTACTTGTAACGCCTGCGAAGAGAACATGTTCATGCTTATGCGGAATTCCACACATCATGAGCCAACGCACTGTAACATCCCTCTCTTCAGGTGTTCGCGCTGTAATATAAATTACTTCATGACCTTCCCTGAGAAGGGTTTCAATCCCTTCCTTAGCACCACAAATAGGTTTTGGAGTCATCAGCAAACGTTCAGCATTACAGACAAAATAGTCATTTATAACCTCTTTCGAAACATCAAACACCAAATGCATTTCATAATCGTCAATGACCGCTATATCCTTGCCAAAGTGCAAATTCAATTCCGTTAGCCAAAATGGGTAACTATCGGAAACGACACCATCGATATCGACTCCAATACGCACCCTAGTCTAACCCTTTCAACATAGGCAGCTCCAGACTAGGAGCGAGATGACGTTTATGCTCACTCTGACGATGAAGGGTTTCAATGCGTTCTTGTACCTCTGGAGAGACCTTTTCCCCTATCAAATAACGATCAATGAGGTCATAGGTCAGACCCAATTCGGCTTCATCTGTCTGTCCTGGCCAGAGCCCTGCAGTTGGTACTCGGGTAGCAATTCTCATGGGAAGTCCCAACATCCTTGCCCAAGCGCGCACTTCTGCTTTTGTGAGGGAACTAATCGGCAAGAGATCGACACCGCCATCTCCATATTTCGTGAAATACCCAGTATAACTCTCGGGAGCATTATCGGTCCCCACCACCAGGTAGTTCAGGGCATTGGCCACAGAATACAGTGTGGACATACGTAAACGGGCCTTCAAATTGCCCTGGCTTATTTTTTCTCCCTCTAGCTTGCATCCTTGATTCTCCAGATCCTTCATAACTTGTCCCATAATCTGCGTATGGGCGCCACTCAGGTTCACTTCTATCGTTCTTAGTTCAAAGCCCTCTGCGATCCATAAGGCATCCTCTTTGTCATCTGGATTAGACTGACTGGGCATAATCACCCCGATACAATGATCGGGAAATGCTCGACTACAAAGTCCTGCGACTACAGCAGAGTCAACCCCCCCGGATATTCCCACCACAAGTCCTTTTACCTTAGCCTCAGTCACCCTTTCACGCAACCAGTCTACCGCTTGATTGATGCGGCCTGTTAATTCTTCATCTGTCCACATCTTGCTCTACCTCCTTCTTATTATTTGTTTTAATATCTTGGTGGATCGTTAATAGTAATTGCTGTTTTAATTCAAAGAGATTGGTCGACAAATCAACAATGTAGCTGTGTGGATTTGTTAATCGTTTAACTTCATCCCAGAAGGTGTCCAATTCGGTTTTGGCATAGTCCTGAATCTCTGTGAGCTTTGGTAAATCATAAACCCGTTTCCCTCCCCTGAACACAGGAATCAAGAGTTCTCTGGTCCGAAAATTCTTCAATGTTTTTCTTTTCCACGTCTGATCAGGATCAAAAATCGTAAGCGGTTTTCCTTCTACGAAAACATCATTTTCCAAAGCAATAAGGTCAGCCATCGCTTTTCCAGCCCGATCGTAAAAGCGCACTACTTTTTTTATTCCTGGGTTTGTAATCTTGGATATGTTTTCAGAGACTTTTAGTCGAGGATGGAAAACATCCCCTTCTCCTTCAGCGGCCAGTTTATATACCCCACCCAAAGATGGACTGTTTTTGGAGGTAATGAGACTCGTTCCGACACCCCAGGAATCTATTGCTGCCCCTTGAGCCTTAATGGCGAAAATAGTTTCCTCGTCTAAATCATTAGAGCCTACAATAATCGCACTTTTCAGCCCCGCTTCATCAAGCATGCGACGGGCCGCTCGCGACAAATACGTTAAATCCCCGCTATCTATACGTATTCCTAGGAAATGATAGCCTTTTGCTTCGAGTTCAAGTCCCACCTTAATTGCGTTGGGCACTCCCGATTCTAGGACACTATACGTATCCACAAGCAACAAGCATTTATCCGGGAAAGTACGGGCATAGGCTCGGAATGCTTCCAATTCCGTTGGGAAGCACTGGATCCAACTGTGAGCTTGAGTCCCTGAAACGGGGATACCATATCGTCTTCCTGCAAGTACATTTGATGTAGATTGACACCCACCGATAAAGGATGCCCGTGCTCCCAGAACTCCAGCATCCGGCCCTTGCGCCCTTCGCAGGCCAAATTCCATAACTGAGCCGCCATGAGCTGCTGACACAACCCGTGACGCTTTAGTAGCAATCAAGCTCGAAAAATTAACTAAGTTTAGAATAGCTGTCTCAAGAAGCTGTGTTTCCATAATGCGCCCTTTAACTCGGATCAATGGCTCAAAGGGGAAAACAGGAGTCCCTTCGGGAATCGCGTCAATGTCCCCCGTAAAACGGAAGTTCCGCAGTTCCTCGATAAACTCCTCATTAAAAAGGTTTAGGCTTCTTAAATACGTTAAATCCTCTTCTCCAAAAGTGAGATTTTCAATATATTCCACAACTTGTTCGAGCCCTGCTGCCAGAACATACCCACCTTTAAACGGGAGCTCTCGAAAGAAGACATCAAATACGGCTTCCTTATCACGACATCCATTCACTAAATAACCCTGCATCATTGTTAATTGATAAAGGTCTGTTAACATTGTTAGATTTTCCTTTGACAATTGCCTCGCCACTCTCACTTTAGAATTCGATTGCTGATTGATCTTTAGCTTACTAGATCTCGTTGCGAATCATGCGTGAGAATTTCGACCTTTCATCCTTGATATCCTGCTTTTAAGCTTAATAAAAACCAAAAGGGATAATTTTGCTAGGTTGAAAGAAGCTAAATGTCGAATTTCAGCGATCTACGTTAAGGTCTTATCCACAGCCTTTGTTCGTTTATCCCCCATTATTTTAGGCTTATCCACGTTAAAATCCGATCTATTATGATATTATCCACAGAGTTATCCACACTATACACAGGTTTTTTCTAAAGTTTTCGTGAAGGAAGGCGTAAAACCCAGTACCTATGCACCTTACGCAGTTTAGATAAACCCTATACGGGTATTAAAACTTCTTTTTATTACAAATTTCATACCATACCTATTTTTTCGTACATGTACGTCATTAACTACCTTTCCGTTTCACGCTTTCGACAATATACAGTCTAATGTATGTCTCTGTCCATTCTTACCAAAGTAGTTTCTCCAATACCTCACGACTTACTCTAATCCCTTCAGCGACCGTTTCCGGCGAAGGACCTCCCGTTATCTTTCGGGCGCGTACACAATGTTCGATTCCGATAGCTCTAAAAAGATCGTCTTCAAAAATTGGAGATAGCTCCTGATAGTAACTTAAACCTAGCTCTTCTAATCCAATTCCGGCTTTACTGCAGTGTAGTACGATCCGTCCGACTAACTCATGTGCCTCCCGAAAAGGAACCCCTTTCTTGGCCATGTAATCTGCCAGATCGGTTGCGTTGGTAAATCCGGCTTTTGCTCCACAAGCCATGGCTTCCCGGTGTACCACCATAGTCCTCAGCATCGATTCAACTACTAGCAGGCATTTTTGGATGGTATCCACTGCATCAAAAACTGGTTCCTTGTCCTCTTGCATATCTTTGTTGTAAGCGAGAGGAAGACCTTTCATGACGGTTAAGAGGGCCACTAAATCACCATATACTCGCCCCGTCTTCCCTCTCACTAATTCGGCTACATCTGGATTTTTCTTTTGAGGCATGATACTTGATCCTGTGGAATATCCATCATCCATTGAAATAAAGTGAAACTCGCCAGTAGACCAAAGAACGAGCTCTTCACACATTCGGCTCAGATGCATCATAAGGATGGAGGCAGTTGATAAAAATTCCAAGGCAAAGTCTCGGTCGCTCACCCCATCTAAGCTGTTTAAGGTGACGTCCTCAAACCCAAGTTCTAGGGCGACTTGCGCCCGGTCAAGCGGGAACGTCGTTCCTGCCATCGCCCCTGATCCTAGCGGAGAACTATTTAAACGTTTCCGAGTATCTTTGAGACGATCGAGGTCACGTAAAAACATTTGCACATAGGCCATCATATGATGGGCAAATGTGATGGGCTGTGCCTTTTGCATATGTGTGTATCCAGGCATCCAGGTTTCAAGATGTTCTTCTGATAACTGGAGAAGAGTATAGAGCAACTTCTCCACTAGAGTTTTGGTCTCGTCAATTTCACTTCTCAAATAAAGCCTTAAATCCAAGGCTACCTGGTCATTTCGACTGCGACCAGTATGTAACTTTTTTCCTACCGTCCCAATTCGTTCTGTTAAAAACTTCTCGACATTCATATGGATATCTTCCGCGCCAATCTCGAATTCCACGTTTCCCGCCTGAATATCTTCTAGTAACTTCATTAGTCCGTTAATCAAAAGGTTTGCTTCGTCTTCAGAGATAACTCCAACACTTCCGAGCATTCTCGCGTGAGCTACACTCCCTAAGATATCCTGTTTATAAAGGCGTTGGTCGAAACTAATTGAGGAATGAAAATCCTCCACCAATGAATCTGTCGTCTTTTCAAAACATCCGCCCCAGAGCTTCATTTCTCATCTTCCTTTCATTCTTGACACGTTGCTTTTTCTTTGAGTTATCTTTACGACTTGGTATGAAGAAAGCGCCGGCTACCGGCGCTAATCTTCGATCTTATTTACGCAATCCTGATTCTTTCTCCATGAGCGCTCTAACCTTTAGCGGTAAGCCAAAAAGGTTAATAAATCCGCCGGCATCTTTTTGATCATATACGCCGTCCTCACCAAAGGTCGCATACGCTTCATTATAGAGGGAGTAGGGAGATTTTACACCCGCTGCGGTACAATTTCCTTTATATAATTTCACACGTACTGTGCCTGTGACGTTTTTCTGAGTCACATTGACAAAGGCGTCTAATGCTTCACGAAGCGGAGAATACCATACTCCGTCATATACAATTTCGGCATACTTTAAGGCTAATTGTTCTTTGTAATGAAGTGTAAGACGATCAAGCGTGAGATGTTCCAAAGCCTGGTGCGCCATATACATGATTGTTCCACCAGGGGTCTCATAAACACCACGCGATTTCATCCCGACGAGGCGGTTCTCGACCATATCGACAATTCCGATCCCGTTTTTTCCACCCATTTCATTGAGGGTTTCCAATAATGCAACGGGAGCAACTTTCTTGCCATCTATAGTCGTTGGAATCCCTTGTTCAAATCCAAGATCTAGGTAGGTCGCCTCATCTGGAGCATCCTCTGGAGAAACACCCAGTAAGTAAAGGTTACGTTTGGGTTCATTCCAAGGATCTTCTAAATCCCCACCTTCATGGCTCAAATGCCAGAGGTTACGGTCCATACTATAGGGGCGATCTTTCGTTACCGGAACTTCAATTCCACGTGCTTCGGCATAATCGATGCAATCATCTCTGGACTTGAGATCCCAAATCCTCCAGGGGGCAATGATCTCCAAGTCTGGATTAAGCGCTTTAACACTCAGCTCGAAACGCACTTGGTCATTCCCTTTGCCCGTTGCACCATGTGCTATCGCCACTGCCCCTTCCTTCTCAGCGATTTCCACTAAACGTCGGGCAATCAGAGGACGTGCGAATGCAGTCCCCAAAAGATAATTTCCTTCATACACTGCTCCAGCCTTTAACGTCGGAAAGATAAATTCCGTGAGGAATTCCTCTCTCAAATCTTCAATATACAGTTTACTTGCCCCGCTTTTAGTCGCCTTCTCCTGAAGCGGGGCAAGCTCTTCTCCCTGCCCGAGGTCTGCCGCCATGGCAATTACTTCATACCCGTACGTTTCCTTAAGCCAGGGAATAATAATGGAAGTATCCAATCCACCAGAATATGCTAAAACAACCTTTTTCATGTCTATCTCCCTCTTTTTATAAATTCGCGTCATGATA
>DASRMA010000098.1:0-6038 GCA_035648155.1 Desulfosporosinus sp. | reverse complement strand
CAAGTATCCCATAGACCATACGAAGTGTCTCAACGGGCCCAAACACAAGAATCTGTATTAATACCACCAGAGTGTTTAACATGCCCACCAAGAAGACAGCTCGCCAAACCCCTGTTTTCAAGCGGCTAAGTTCTTCCTTGCCAGTGGGTAGAAAGGCACCAATACCAGCTAAGAAGAGAACAAATTCCATCGCGAAAGGTAGTACTTTGATCCCCCCAAAAATAAGCGGCTTCAAGCCCTCATTCAAGATAGGCAAAAGCTCTCCTTGTTCAACTCGGGGAATGACGAGAACCACATTCATAAACAAAACAATTGCAATCACTGGAAGAATTACTTCAGAAAAACGGGCAAATACTTCTATTCCGGAACTTACCATATAGAAAACAAGCAACAGTCCTCCTATGTAGAAAACTGGGATAGGGACCAAGGGCATAGACGAAACCTGATAGATATTACCTATTTGAGCCAGCAACAAACCTCCAAAATAACCCATGAGTAATATATACAAGACCCCTATTATTTTCCCTATCCATCTTCCAAAGACTGTCTCGGAGATCTGTAAGAGATTTTTTTGGGGATACCATTCTACAAGCGAAATCACCATTAAGCCGTAAGGAATCGCCAATACAAAGCCGGGTAGGACGCTCATCCAGCCATCCCGACCACCGACACCAGTAACCATCGAGGCCACAGGGAGAAACGTTGTGCCCAGGAGCACCGCTGAGCTAAGGGTCATAAATTGATGTGTTGAGATTCTCTCCATTGTCACCCTTTCTCCTTCCCACCTGATCTGGGCTCCTCAATATCAATAAATTTAGGACGATATTTCATTGCCCATCTTGGCGCGCGAACAAACGTATCTTGCAATAAATTCCTAATATGCAAAGGAGATATCGGACTCAGGTAAGGCACTCCGAAGGAACGAAGGCTTAGCAGGTGAATAGCCATCACATAAAGCCCTACTGATACCCCAAAGAAGCCAAGAATTCCCGCCAAAATCATAAGAGGAAATCGCATGAGTCGTACCGCAACACTCAAATCGTAATAGGGAATGGCATAGCTCGATACTGCTGTCAAGCCAATAATAATAACCATTAGTGGGCTGACCAGTCCGGCCTTCACCGCTGCATCACCAATAATAAGTGCGCCCACAATTCCAATCGTCTGCCCAATCGCTTTTGGTAAGCGTAGCCCTGCCTCCTGCAATATTTCTAAAATTACCATCATAATTATGGCCTCTAATAGGGCTGGGAAGGGCACTCCTTGGCGGCCTGCTGCTATGCTTAACAGGAGATCTGTCGGTATAATTTCCTGATGAAACGTCGTTACGGCGATATAGACACAAGGCGCCAAGAGGGCAACGGTTGCCCCTAAATACCGCACAAAGCGAAAAAGGATTACCGACAAGGGACGTTGGTAGTAGTCTTCATTCACACTTAAAAACTGCGTAAAGGTTGCTGGTACCACAAGCACAATAGGGGTCCCGTCCAGAATAATACCTACTTTCCCTTCCAGAAGCTTGCCCGCCAGGACATCAGGACGCTCAGTATAGGCAATTTGTGGAAAGGGAGAATAAGGGCTATCCTCAATCATTTCTTCAATATATCCATTCCCTAACACACTATCTATATTAATTTTACCCAACCTCTTCATTACTTCAGATACGATATCGGGACTTGCTATTTCATCCATATAGGTAACTACAAGGTCGGTATTCGTTAAGTTGCCTAGTTTTAATGAGACAATCCGTAAGGCAGGGTGTTTGATCTTTCGCCTCAAGAGCGAGGTATTAATTCTGAGAGTTTCTCCAAATCCCTCATGGGGACCTTTGACAACCGCCTCCGTGCTCGGTTCTGTAACAGCGCGTTTATCCCATCCCCTAGAACCAAAAACCAGAGCCTCCGTAACATCGCCAAAGAAAATAACCGCATCGCCGGACAAAATAGCATCAATGGCTTCTCCCAATTTGAATATTTTTTTGAGTTCAAGCCCAGGTAGAAGCCTCTCGATTGTTGCACCCACAATAGTTGCTAATGTTAGTTGAGCTATTTCTGCCTTTAAATCAACCATAAGGGGCTTTAAAAGAAACTGGTCCAGTTGATTTTTGTCAACCATCCCATCCACTGCTGCTAAAATACAAGGTATACTCTCTTTCCCTTGAACAAAGAACTCCCGAAACACGACATCGCTACTATTCGATAAGATCTCCTTAACTTTCATCCCCGATAAGGGCTTGCTCATATCCACGTCAAATGTATACGAGGGAGCTTTCCGTACCTGCCGTTCTCCCTTTGGGCGAAGGGTAAGTTCTTTAATCATTTTAAACCAACTGCGCACGTTTTCTCCCTCCTTATCTTGCTTATTTTGTCCAACAACCAGTCTATTATTCTCTGATAGGGACAATTGCGTAGATTATAGAGAATATCCTATTCCATCGTTGTAGCGGGCAATTCATGAATTACCCCTATGGTACTGGAGGAAACTAAATAATAGCGCAGGAAAAAGGAGCAGGTTTTTAAACCTGCTCCTCAGAAAGATCTATTGATGTTGTTGGGGCAATTCATGAATTGCCCCTTCGGGTTTTAGCCCCAATTTTGGTCTGCTAGACGTTTATAAGAATCATAACGGACCTTTGCGTATTTTTCTGCCCCTACGAAGAGCTCTTCTGCACTCTCTGGGAAGGTGTTCACCAAGGAAGAGTAACGAACTTCTCCCATGATGAACTCACGGAAAGACGTTGTCGGTTCTTTAGAATCGAGACTAAATGGATTTTTGCCTTCATCTATGAGATCCGGGTTAAAGTGATAGAGGTGCCAGTAACCGGAATCAACTGCTTTCTTCTGCTCTTGTACGCTTTTGGTCATGCCTGCTTTGAGACCATGATTGATACAAGGTGCATAAGCAATAATTAAAGAAGGTCCTTTATAAGCCTCTGCTTCTTTCATAACTTTAATCGTTTGAGCCATGTTAGCGCCCAAAGCGATCTGTGCTACATAGACATAGCCATAACTCATAGCGATCATGCCTAGGTCTTTCTTGCGAATCTTTTTACCCGCTGCTGCGAATTTGGCCACCGCTGCTCGGGGAGTTGATTTGGAAGACTGTCCTCCAGTATTGGAGTAAACTTCAGTATCCACAACCAAAATATTCACATCGTCTCCGGAAGCTAAGACGTGGTCTAATCCTCCAAATCCGATATCATAAGCCCAACCGTCTCCACCGACGATCCACTGAGATTTTTTGACGAGATGATCTTTCTTAGCTGAAATCTCTGAGAGGACCTTGTTCTCCCCAACGTATCCATTAAGGCTCGCCAGAACTTTAATCGTCGCAGCTTTGGAAGCCTCTGCATCATCCCAACCCTTAATCCAATCCTGAAAAGCGTCTTTTAACTCAGCGCTAATTTCCATGCCCAATGCTTGGTTCATCAACTCCACAAGTTTTTCGCGTTGTTGATGAACTCCCAAGAACATACCATAGCCGAACTCAGCGTTATCTTCGAACAAAGAGTTAGCCCAGCTTGGTCCTTTACCTTCCTGGTTGGTGGTATATGGAACTGAAGGCGCACTACCTCCCCAGATGGAGGAACAACCTGTAGCATTGGCAATCATCATGCGGTCGCCGTAGAGTTGGGTAATAAGTTTAATATAAGCGGTCTCACCACATCCTGGACATGCACCGTTAAACTCCAGTAAAGGTTTAGCAAACTGGCTACCTTTAACTGTCGTCACATCAAAAAGCTTGCTTTTGTTTTTTAAGGTTAACGCAAACTCCCAGTTTTCGGCTTGTTTTTCCATTTGTTCCGCTGCTGGTTTCATGACGAGGGCTTTATTTTTAGCTGGACAAACTTCAGCACAATTCCCACATCCAGTGCAATCTAACGTACTCACTTGAACACGTAATTGTAGGCCCGTTGCCTCTTTACCAATTGCTTTTTTGCCAATAAAGGTTTGTGGAGCAGTTTTGGCTTCTTCCTCGTTGATTAAGAAGGGACGAATTGCCGCATGCGGGCAAACAAATGAGCATTGATTACATTGAATACAGTTCTCGACCTGCCACTCTGGTACGATGACTGCAATACCACGTTTTTCATAAGCAGCGGTTCCTACAGGTACAGTTCCATCTTCACAGCCTAAGAAAGTACTAACTGGAAGATTGTCTCCGTCCATAGCATTCACTGGGCGTAAGAAATTCGTAATGTAAGCAGGCTCGTCAACTGCTGCTGCTGCTTGAGCATGAGCAATGTCTGTAGCCCAAGACGTAGGAACCTCCACTTTAACAAAGGCAGACAAGCCCTGATCAATCGCTGCAATGTTCATGTCCACAATGTTTTGGCCCTTTTTACCATAGGACTTCACGACGGAAGCCTTTAGATAGTCAGTCGCCTCCTCAACAGGAATGACCTTAGCGAGCTTGAAGAAAGCGGCTTGCATGATCATGTTAGTGCGGGAACCGAGCCCAAGGTCACGAGCAATCGTGACGGCATCAATGATGTAGAACCTGACCTCGTTTTTGGCAATAAATTGTTTCATGGCAGTCGGAAGTTTCTCTTCCAGTTCTTCCTCTGTCCACTGGCAGTTTAAGACAAATATGCCATTCTTTTTCAAACCTTTTAAGAGATCGTATTTGTAAACATAGGTTTGGTTCGCGCAAGCTATGTAATTTGTACCAGTAACATAGTAAGGTGATTTAATCTCTTTCT
The DNA here is from genome assembly GCA_035648155.1 of Desulfosporosinus sp. GTDB lineage: Bacteria > Bacillota > Desulfitobacteriia > Desulfitobacteriales > Desulfitobacteriaceae > Desulfosporosinus. Next base: position 1,336 of record DASRMA010000098.1, on the reverse strand, counting down.
TGCCAAAGCGGAGGTGAGAAATTGTGATTCCGCCAGACTTCTTACTGTCGTATTGGAAGTAAGCTTGTACAAAGAGCTTGGTATGATCCCCAATAATCTTAATCGCTTGTTTATTTGCACCGACTGTGCCATCTGAACCCAGGCCCCAGAATTTACAGGAAATGGTCCCTTCTGGAGCAGTGTCAATAATTTCATCTTCAATTAAGGAGGTATGGGTTACATCATCCACGATACCTATGGTAAAGCCATTTTTCGGACTTACAGACTTGAGATTCTTGTATACAGCTAGCACTTGCGAAGGAGTTGTATCTTTAGAACCTAAGCCATAACGTCCACCGACGATAACCGGCTTGATATCGCTTGTATAGAAAATACCCTTGATATCTAGATAGAGAGGTTCACCCGTGGCACCAGGTTCTTTAGTACGGTCAAGAACAGCGATTGACTTAACCGTTGTGGGCAGCACTTTAAAGAAATAATCACTGGAGAACGGACGATACAAGTGAACTTTAATTACCCCTATTTTTTCCCCTTTGGCTACGAGATAGTCAACGGTTTCCTCTATCGTGTCACAGATCGAGCCCATTGCCACTATGACATGCTCGGCATCGGCTGCACCATAATATTGGAAAGGATGATATTCCCGGCCCGTTATTCCCTTGTATTCTTGCATAGACTTCTCCACTATGTCAGGAATAGCGGCATAGAAACTATTAGAAGCCTCACGACCTTGGAAATAGATGTCGGGGTTTTGAGCCGTTCCGCGCAGAACTGGACGTTCAGGGTTTAGAGAACGGTCACGGAAGGCTTGCACCGCCTCCATATCTAAAAGTTTTGCAACTTCCTCATACTCTGGTACTTCAATCTTTTGGATTTCATGAGAAGTTCGGAATCCGTCAAAGAAATGAACAAAAGGTACACGAGATTTTATGGATACAAGATGAGCGATATAGCCCATGTCCATAGCTTCTTGTACACTGTTTGAAGCAAGTTGGGCAAAACCTGTCGCCCTTACGGACATAACGTCCTGATGGTCACCAAAAATTGAAAGTGCATGGGTTGCCAAAGCACGGGCACTAACATGGAATACACACGGCAAAAGCTCTCCAGCAATTTTATACATATTGGGAACCATTAATAGTAACCCTTGCGAAGCAGTATATGTCGTAGTTAACGCGCCAGCTTGAAGTGAACCGTGTACTGCTCCAGCAGCACCTGCCTCCGATTGCATCTCTACTACCTTCACAGTTTGCCCAAAAATGTTTTTCCTGCCATGTGCAGCCCATTCATCAACAAATTCAGCCATAGTTGAAGAAGGGGTAATAGGGAAAATTGC
>DASRMA010000097.1:0-15553 GCA_035648155.1 Desulfosporosinus sp. | reverse complement strand
CTGCCATTTGTTCTCTCCCCGTTTACCGACGCGTTTAAGGGGTTGCTGAACCCGCAAAGGATCATAAAGAGCCTGCAGTCCTGATTGCCCACGTGCGCATAGCTTCCCGGCAAATTTTCGTGCTTCCTTGGGATCTGTTTTATACTCTAACGGAGTATCCGTCACCATTTGACTAAAGGGATTGCCGTCAAGTTTAATGACAACGCCATCCTTTATCTTGCCCCGCAGGCTGCAGTCACTATGACAGCCAAGGCAGACTGAATGAACAAAACTAACGCTTGAATCTGTATCTAGAGTATCCTCTCCTGGTGCACCATCTTTCCAACTAGGAATGGATTTTGGTGGACTATCCCCAAAAGCTAACGGCGAAATAACCATTGTGGCTCCGATGGCCGCAGACCCCATTAAAAAATTTCTGCGTGTTGTTTTCATATTATTGAGCTACCCCCTTTGTGGTTGAACTGGATACTTTTTCTTCAGCACCCGCACGATTCATCGGCAGAATAGCATAAAGAAATGTAAGCACAACAGCCGCTCCTACAGCTATTCCAATTGCAATTCCAATATCGCGCCCTGAAGCAACATACTCGATAATTTTGCTACCAGTTAAAGGAATTCTTTGTCCTCCAATGACTAGGTTAATGCGCATTGCCAACACCCCGATAATCGTTAACACAGAGGCCACGGCGACCATAGGTATACTTTGGCGTGCTTTCTTGGAAAGGAGAATAAGCAGGGGAATGAGCATGCCTAAACCGTTTTCCAAGCCTATAAAACTCCAAAAATCTTGGTGTAGCAAGAAATAAGCGGCAGCATAACCCGTCTCACTGGAATACCACAGTACAATGAAGTAAATAACCATCAGAGCGCCATCAACGACGATAAACCATTTCATAAGGTTCGCAATATCTGCGATAAGGGATTTAATATCATCGCGAAGTCTACCAAATTTAAATTTTTCAACTAACAGAAGAACAAGGATAAAAAGTCCAGTCCCGGATACCATCGCAGACATTAAAAAGATGATCGGCATCATCGGTGTATGCCAGATTGCCCGTGCTTGGACATTGCCCAGAATAAAACCAGTATATCCGTGAACAGCCAAGGCCAAAGGGACACCGATTGTTCCGAAAAACTTAGCTTTTTTCTGATCGTTTGCGTGTGCCGCAGGAGACATATCGGTTTTACCAAAGAGTAAGAAGCGATAGAGTCCAGCCTTAAAACCAGTTCCCTTCGAGCCATTAACAAAGTCCTGGCGGAACATAAACCAAGCATAGATGAGTAAACAAACTGGATATAAAATCAGTAGATAGACACCCCAAGACATTGCCGATGTGCCACTGACGTGTAGGAAAAGATTTAGCGCTCGTCCTGGTTGAGAAAGATCAAAAAGTAAGTGTATGGGCGCAAAAGCCAAAAGTACAATTGCCATCAACACTCCCACTTTTGCCACTCTTTTATATTTTTCAATCCCAAAGACTGTCCCCAGACTGGTTAGGATAAAAGAACCTGCACTCAAGCCTGTGTAGAAAAAGTATAAAGCGATCAGCAATCCCCAGTAAATTTCATGATTTACCTCGAAAAAATGTACCGTCATCATGACTTCTCACCTCCCAGTATTTCTAGGAGATTGGGCCGCAAGGCTTTCCCATCAGCTCCAATATAGTAAGTTTGCGGACGATTGTTGGTTTCCGGCTTGCTCACCGTCACTGCCTGTGTGGCGAGTAATTTAAACACTTCACTCTTGGGATCATTTAAATCTCCAAAAATACGGGCGCCGGCAATACAAGTGTTCACACATGCTGGCAAAAGGCCTACTTCTACACGTTCGTGACAGTAGGTACATTTTTCAGCCGTTTTACGCTCTGGATTAATAAAACGAGCGTCATAGGGACAAGCTGCAATACAATACCCACACCCGATACAACGAGCATAATCGACAAGAACTGTACCGTCCTCCAGTTGGTAAGTAGCTTTAACAGGGCACACCTTGAGGCAGGATGGATTCTCACAGTGATTGCAAAGGCGAGGTAATCGATGACGGGATACATTCGGGAATTTCCCCGTCTCTAACTCCTCGACCCAGGACCTATTAACACCCAGGGGCACATTGTTCTCACTTTTACAGGCCACCGTGCATGCGTGACAACCAACACATCTGCGCAAGTCAATCACCATGACATACCGTTTTGCCATTGTCTCATCTCCTTGTGTTATTAGTGCTTGCCACCTTTGCCAAATACGGCCAGGCGCCTAAGTTGTTTAAGGCACCCTATCGGTCTTGACCGCCAATTGATGTTTGGGCTCTCAAGACTCGGAGGCAGGTGAAAATCTTCACCTGCCTCCATCTTATAGCATGATTAATCCTTCATATAGCGGGAAAAATCCTAAATCTATTTCTCTTTTTCCCTATATAAAATCGTTCTATGTCAGGTTTATCCCTACCCTCGTCCCCCCTAGCACCCCCCAATACTCTCCGTAACCTCTCCACTCCCCAAGTTCTTCCATTGCACCATTCCGCCCACTAAAACCTTTAAGCGGTGCGGTTCATATCCTTTGCTGACTAGAGTTTGCCAAGCAGAGAACGCCCGAACTCCAGTGAGGCAAATAAGGATAACCTCTCTATCTTTAGCAATTTTAGTTATTTGAGCTTCCACCGACCCCAACGGAATATTGATTGCTTGAGGAACATGCCCCGCCGCAAACTCACTGGGTTCACGTACATCGACAATCTGCCAGTTTTCTTTCGTTTTAATCCCTTCATCCAATTGACTGGCAGAAATTATAGATTCCCCTGTTAACGTCTTTGGTAAGGAAGCATTCGCACCAGCTGGCAAATTCGTAGAGTTATTAGGGGTCAGGTTGTCGGGCTTTGCTGGAGACACTTCATGTTTTTCTGAAGTTCCTATGGGAGATGTCACCGTGGGAGGATTTGTTTTTCCAGGAATTCCGCATCCCACGAGGAACACAGTTATCATTAAACCAAACCCTAACACTCGCGTTAGTCTGGTTACGTTGCTATACAATCCAGTCACCTCCTATCCTAAAACTCCCCTTAAACATACACCTTCTCCTCGTCTTTGCCAATTAGGAAAAAACCTGACAAGTGTCAGGTTTAACCGTTAATAATCCCATTTTCCATAGCGTACCGTACAAGTTCTGCCCGCTTCCGTAAATCAAGCTTCTCCATCACTCGGGCTTTATATGTTTCCACTGTTTTAACACTAATATGGAGAAATTCGGCAATGTCATGGTTCGTATGTCCTAGGGCCAAGTACTTAAGGACTTCCCGTTCCCTCTCGCTCAGTCCTTTTTCCTTTTTCTCTTTGCTATCCGATGTTTGCGGACCGACCATCTGATAAAGCAGGGCAGCAGCCATAGGCGGATAAATATAAAGGTCTCCGTGGCAAACGGTTCGTATCGCTAAAAGCAGTTCCACATCCGCAGCCTTTTTTAGAACATAACCTTTCCCACCAGCCCGGATGACAGCTTTCATATACTCTTCATCATCATGCATTGTCAAAACTAGAATCTTCGTTGTCGGATGCTTTTCTAAGATGTGAGCTATACACTCTAAGCCACTGAGCTTGGGCATGGTGAGATCGAGCAGTACTAAATCAGGCTGGATCTTCTCCACCATCTCAAGCACTTCTTCCCCGTCCGCCGCCTCAGCTACCACCTCAATATCTTCTTCAAGATTCAACAAGACCCGTAACCCTGCTCGCAGCACGGCATGATCGTCTCCGAGTAGAATTCTCAGTTTCCTTTCAGACATGAGACTAGTCCTTCTTTCCTTCTCCTTGATCATATCGATGCAACTAAACTTCAGATGGAGTAATACCGCTAAACAGATTTCCTTTATCCGGTATTTTAATAAAAACTGTTGTGCCGATTTGCTTTTGGGACTCTATCTTAAAGGTTCCACCCAGCAAAGCAGCCCGCTCTTGCATCCCAAAAAGTCCAAGCCCCCGTCCAGGCTGTGTAAGCTTCTGATTAAAGTCAAATCCTTGGCCGTTGTCTTCAATAATGGCGGAAACCCACCCTTCCCGCCAATCCAGCAAAATAGAAACCATACTGGCCTGGGCATATTTTGCCACGTTCGTTAAGGCCTCCTGCACTATACGATATAGGGCAACTTCAATAGCTGGGGAAACACGGTGTTGCTGGAATCCAATAACATGAAAATCTATTTCCGCACCAAATTTCGTTTCATATTCCCGGATGTAGCGTTCTAAAGCCGGCACCAATCCCATATCATCGAGGATACTTGGCCGTAGTTCCCTTGCTAAATGATGCACCTCTTCCAAGGTCTGCGCAACGGTTTGGCGCATTTCTTGCAAACGATCTCCTACTTCGCAAAAGGAAGCTTCTGACTCTAATACTTTTAATCCCACCATTAAGGAAGTTAACGCCTGGCTTGTTCCATCGTGAAGTTCTCTTGAAATCCGTTTGCGTTCCTCTTCTTGGGCCGTCATGACTTTTTCCAAGAGCTGAAGACGCATCTCTTCTTTTTCTCTAAGTTCAACCATTAAATTCTCATGTTCACGATGATTCAAGCTCAGAGATGTTGTCATGTGATTAAACGCTTCCGTTAAAACTCCGATTTCATCTTGAGAGTGAACTATTCCCTGCACATCCAGTTCTCCTTGTGTCACCCGTTGGGTTAAAGATACCAATTCACGGATCGGCCTCGTCAAAACACGCGTTAACAATACAGCAGCGATTATCCCCAAAGCGGACACAAAAAGCGCAATCAGAAGAAGGTTCCAAGTCATTAGGAGCACCGCTTTTTGCAACCCATTTTCATCCATCCCGATTCGTGCTACCCCTAATTTCCCATCCAAGATAGGAACGGCAACATCTCGGACAACCCCAACTTCAGTGCGGAAAACTGTCAAATGATACTTATCTGTTCCACCCACGGCATTAGCTTTCAGTAATTCTTTCGGAAACGCCTCACCAAACGTATGCGCCAAAACATTCCCTTGAGGATCCACAATAAATATATATAAGACATCCTCATTGTTTTTGAGAGTGTTTTGCAACAACTCATAGACAGAGTAGGCATTATTGATTAATAACTCATTTGTAGCTCTTGCCGCGACATCACTCCCGATCGAAACTTCCCTTTTGTCGAGCTGGTCTCGCAAATTATTTGTCAGGATGTCTCCCATTTGCCAAACAATCATGCTACTCAAAAGGAGCACAACCCCAGCAACTAAACCTAGGATTTTATACTGCACCCTGACATGTTTAAATCGCTCCTTAATATAATTCGCGAAGGGATTACTCTTCAATGTCATTAGAAGCCTCTTTCTCGCCAAGCTATAATTTTCGTAGAATTACTTCTTATCCTTAAGAGCAGCATTTGCCTGCACCATCGTCTGAATGGGCTCATACGCCGCAGCACTAGGTATCACAAAACGATCATACAAGAGAGCCTGCAAAGCCTTCTTACCCACGGGATCATTATCTATTTGTAATAACGCTTCCAATAAAGCAACTTTGAGATGGGAGTCAATACTCTTGTTAACCACGACAGGAGGGCTTCCAACCTCCGGAGACTGTGCAATAATGCGTATCTTTGCCGCTAGCAAAGGATCCTTAGCCACAGCATACTGATAAACCCGAGAATCCACTCCCGCCGCTGAGACCACATTGTCTAAAACTGCTTTAATCGCGTTATCATGACTATACGTATAAACAACTCGTTTGAAGAACTCGTTGGGCAGACTGTTTAAAAGCGTGACCATATACGTCGGCGCAATCGTCCCAGAAAAAGAAATAGGGTCCGTGAAGCCAAACACCTGGCCCTTAAGATCTGGAAAAGACTGAAACTTACTATTCGAGTTCACAATGATATAGGACTGATAGGTCGATTTTCCGTTCACTTCGGGAATGGCCAATAACTCGAGGTTTTGTTGTTTACCCATAACATAAGCTCCCGAACAAATAAAGGCCACATCGACCCCCTGGTCACGAACGAGGTCATTAATTTCTTGATAGCTTTGACGCTGTATCAATTGTACTGGTCTACCAATTTTTTTCTGGAGATAATCTGCCAAGGACTGATAATTTGCTAAAGTCTCACGGGGAGACAAGACCGAAGAAATTCCAACCCGTAAGACGTTCTGATTCTCCATGGGCTTTGGATTGGTTAGAGAATAATCAGTTGGTTTAACGCTAACATTAGGTAAGGGGCCAGCACTTTGGCAGCCCGCAAGTACGAAAACAATAAACAAGAAGGGCAGTGCCCATCTAAGATATTGGCGCATCTTTTTCATTCTCGATAAGGTCATACCTATCCCCCCTTAACCATTCCCCTATTCTATACTCTGTATTTCGTTATTATTCAATCATTTCCTGCACATCAATGCTTATTTATTTAAATTCTCCAAGACATCATGACACTTGTGACAATCGTTTGACGTCAGAAGAGGAGGGCATCTCGACCCTCCTCTTCTTGAACAAAATACAAACCTTGTTATCCTCTGATTGGGGCTCCCTCTTTGTTAAAATACTTCTTGCCTAAGAACAAACTAACATTAACTAAGGCAATCATGACAGGCACTTCGATGAGGGGGCCGATGACTGCTGCGAACGCAGCTCCCGAGTTAATTCCAAACACCGCAATAGCAACAGCAATGGCAAGCTCAAAGTTATTGCTCGCTGCCGTAAAAGCTAAGGTGACCGTTTGCCCATAGGGAAGTCCTTGACGCCAAGCCATATAGAAGGAAGCAAAATACATAATGACAAAGTAGATCAACAGCGGTATCGCAATTCTTACGACATCTAGCGGTACTGAAACAATCGTCTGGCCCTTGAGTGAGAACATGATAACGATTGTGAAGAGCAAGGCCATTAAAGCCAGTGGACTAATCTTGGGTATAAATTTTTTCTCATACCACTCTTTTCCCTTCATCGGCAAAAGTATCAAACGCGTAAGCATCCCCGCAAAAAAAGGAATTCCCAAATAAATAAGAACACTTTGAGCGATCTGCCAAATACTGAAATTAAAGTTAATATTCAGATTGAGACCGAGCCAATTTGGTAGGACGGTCAGAAAGATATAGGCATAGATTGAATAAAAGATAACCTGAAAAACAGAATTTAGCGCAACGATCGCCGCTGCATACTCTGAGTCTCCTTTAGCCAGACTGTTCCAGAGAATGACCATGGCAATACAACGGGCTAAGCCAATTAAAATCAGTCCCGCCATATACTCTGGGTAATTATGCAAAAATATGACAGCCAGACCGAACATTAAAATAGGACCAATAATCCAGTTTTGAATCAAAGATAAGGTCATGACTTTGCCATTTCTGAACACGCGTCCTATTTCTTCATATTTCACTTTTGCTAACGGTGGATACATCATCACGATTAAACCAATGGCAATGAGAATATTAGTCGACCCCATCTGAAATTGGTTAATAAAAGTAGAGGTACCAGGAAATACATACCCTATACCAACGCCCGCTGCCATTGCTAAAAAAATCCACAAGGTTAAGTAACGATCAAGGAATGATAACTTGCGGCTTACTGGTAATTCGATACTCATGTTCTATTCAACTCCCTCTATATGTTATCTAGATGGTTCGGGAAGATCATTAATATTTTCCCGTCCGAATTATTTGGGCAAATTCATTCGGTAACTCAGAGGCCTCAATTGCTGTTGCTGTTGCTGTTGCTTCATAATCATAAGGTACTTTTCGGAAATCAACCGTTATGCTTCTTGCAAAAGATATAATGGCGTACATAGCTTGAGTGTCCCCATGCTTTGGTTTTCCAACGCTGCCTACGTTAATTAGCATTTTATCCTTCAAGACCAGGCTAAAAGGCAGATGGGTATGTCCACAGATCAGACTTTACTTTCTTCAGAAGTGTGCTGCTTGGTCCACACTATAGATTCATGCCCTAAAGCCTCAGCTTCAGCAGTCTTATAGTCACAGCCACAGATAAATCGTTGATAACCTATTCCATCGTCATAGTTACCCATGACTGTCGAAATGTTCTTTTCTTTAATTAAATCTATGACTTCATTGGGGAACGGGGCATATCCTACTAAATCGCCTACACAATAAATACTGTCAACTTGTTGCTCTTCAATGTCTTTTAGTACAGCCTTTAGCGCAATGACATTGGCATGAATATCGGATATTATTGCAACTTTCAAAGCATATTCCCCCTCTTGTTATAAACTAACCCATGAGCCTTAACTGGTTTAAGTGGGGCATCCTTTGGCACGCATAAGCCGTTCATGGTCTCCCTCAACCTTTGGGAACGTAGGCATAAGTAAACCAAGCAGGAGATTTCCCATATTGAGTGAATAATAAATCCATTGGCCTCCACGGCGTTCATTCACAAATCCCGCTTGGCGAAGCCGCCTCATATGTTGGGATACCCCAGGCTGGCTTATTCCCAAGACTTCTGTCAAATCGCAGACACACAGCTCTCGGTCCTGTAGTAGCGCTAATATTCTCAGTCGCGTTTTATCTCCAAGCACCTTAAATTCTTCTGCCATTAACTCAATTCGCCGTTCAGAGTCCACACACTTACCCCCTACATAATATCAATTGCTTATATAAGTATATTATTATATAAGCGCTAGAATTACAACTCTAAATTTAGTATTAGCATAAGGCAAAGATCTTAGTAACGCCTTTTATTGGGTCATTATATTGCTATAACTATATTCTTTTAATTTTAATCAATAAAAGAAGCCACTGATTAAAAGTATCTTTTCAACATCCAGAACCTAGCAGTTTGATATCCAACAGTCGTAACCCTTTTCGTAGTTTCTTGGCATGTATAAGCCATTACCGCTCTCACGCAGTGCTCTCCATTTTGAACGATAGAGGTCATCGCTTTAATCTTAGTTTGGTTTACTTTTTTTTGACTTCCTGAAGTCTAATCTGATGAGGATTATGAATCTACCTTAAGATTTATTATTTAAAATTACCTGTTGCATTTTATGAATTAAGTGCTAAGATAATTATATTACAAGTTTATAATATAATCATATCACAAATGTCATTAAGCTTAGGACTCCCTTAAACATTGGCATTTACAAAAAAAGAGGAGGAAAAACCCATGTCAACTGTAAAGCTCATCCAAGATCAAGATGCATCCCCTGAAGTAAAACAACTATTCGCCAACCTGGAGAAAGAAAAAGGAATGGTCCCCCCTACGTTTCGTGCCTTAGCTAACTTTCCTGAGTACATGAAAGCGACACTCATGAAAATGAAAACCGTAATGGCCCCCGGCAAAATCGACTCTAAAACAAAAATGCTGATTGCTTTGACTACATCGATCAATAACGGCTCAGACATGTGCATCGCCAGTCATACCAAAGCCCTTAGAAACATGGGAGTCACAGATGAAGAGCTTTTAGAAGTTATCGCGGTCATTGATGGTTCAGCTGGAATGAACCGAGTTAATACAGGCCTTAGAATCTTCCCTCAAGAGTAAAACCTTCCAATCCAATCTAGGAATGATCTATAATAAAGCGATCATTCCTAGGTAAATTACACTCCTGTAAGACACAAATAATTGTAAAGAGGTGGCTATAAATGTCAGACAACAATGTAGGATGCTCCTGCCAAAGCAAAGCACCGCTCCAACTCGATAGCTTAGTGAAAGAACCAACAAACACGAATGTTTCAGGCCAATCTGACACACCTTGTGTGGAAACAGCAAACATCTTAGGCTATAATCGTGTCGCTCTCCTTTGCCTCGCCAGTATTTCTGCCGGTTTAAAAAACATGTTTAATGGTGCCAAAAATGCTCGGGGAATCGTGGCTGTCGATGGATGTCCTGTGCCAAAAAGACCATAGAAAAAGCTGAGCTTAAAGTAGATCACCCTATTATTGTCAACGCGGGAAAAACATTGGTTTCCTGGGATCAGTCGCAGCTATTGGCAGCTTAGCAGGACCTCCTCTCGGTGGCATTGTGATTGGGCTCTGGGGATGGCGCATGATTTTCGCACTTATTACCCTTCTGGCAAGCACAGGGTTCCTAGCCTCACACTTTATCATTTCCGCTGATCATGGCAAAGATCGACCCGGTAAAAAATTTGATACCTCGGGGGCGATTTACGTCATCATAGGGATGATTAGCATCATCTATGGTGTCTCCAATCTCAATGATTTCGGCTGGCTCTCTCCAACGATCCTCATTAGCAGTACTATTTTTCTCATCAGCCTTATTGCGATCGCTCTTCGCGAAAAAAAAGCACTCAACCCCATTCTGGATTTCGAACTCTTTAAAATGCGCATTTTCTGGACCTCCATTGTAGCTGCGCTGATTTCCTTTATCACCATGTATTCCAGCACCGTATTCCCTCCCTTTTACTATCAAAAAGTCTTAGGGTATACACCTCAAATGGCGGGACTATTTATGATGGCCTTTCCCCTCGGCATGGCTATTATGGCAATCTTCGCCGGGCGGCTCTCGGATAAAATCGGCTACACCTTCTTAACCAGCAGCGAGATGATTCTCAATGCGCTCGCCTTAATTCTCTTGGCCAACGTGGGCGAAAACACCCCGGTTATCCAAGTTATCCTAGCCGTTTTCGGCATGGGGGCTTCCTTGGGCCTTTTCCAAGCACCCAACAATTCCTGCATTATGGGATCGGTCCCTAAAAATAAATTAGGAGCAGCGTCTGCTCTGTTTTCTCTCAATTGCGGGGGCAAAGGGATTCCTAAAAACAATAATTAATCCTATGATTATAAAAAAATTCTTTTGTGTTATAAAGATAGTTATCAAGATCTACCCCCCAATGGGGTTCTTTTTCAGTATACCAAGGAAGATTACTATTGCCAGATTTCATAGCAATTTTGATTTTTAATGCATATTAAGCTGTTCAACAATTTTCTCGGATTATCGGTAACGGACTTTATAGGATTACGTTAACAAGGAGGAATCCGTTTGAACCGTCCAAATCATCATAACCTCTGCGAAACAGATTGTCATACTCAAGAGCGTTTAAATGAGTTAGCACACTCTGTAGCACAGATTGAAGGAGTGACCCCTATTTTTAAAGCTCTTGCTGACGAAACAAGGGTGAAGATTATTTATGCCTTGCTACTAGAACCAGATCTTTGCGTCTGTAATATTGCTCAGATTTCGAATCTAACCATTTCTGGTGCTTCCCACCATTTGCGTCTGCTTAAAGCCATGGGTCTTGCCCGTTCCCGCAAAGAAGGTAAGCTCGTTCGCTATAGCATTCACGACGAACACGTTAAAATCATCTTAGAAAAAGCCCTTGACCATAGCACCCATCTCCCAAAATAATCTATTTCCGACCTTCATACTTAGGGTTCAGTACTGCCTCGGATCGTCAACTGAAATTGCTTTATTTTTTTAGCCTATCATTCAAGTGTATGTTTCAATGTCAATATTATAAATTACATATATTATGATAAAGAGGAGGAGATTCCCTATGTCAAAACCTAATGAATTACCAGAATCCCATAACCACGAGCACGATCATAATCACAAACACGAGGAAACACATATTCATAATCTACCAGGGGAAGGTCACGGAGACGATCATCAAGGACATAACCACAGCGCATTAGGGGGGCACGTGCATGCCACGGGAACTAGGTTAAAATGGGCTTTTTTTGCCACCTTCTTCATCTTGGCAGTAGAAGTTATAGGAGGAAGCTTGGCGAATAGCTTAGCTCTTCTCAGCGATGCAGGTCACGTGCTAACAGATGTTGCCGCTTTGGGTCTTGCTTGGTTTGCAGCTGTTCAAGCACAAAAATCTCCAACTCTTGATAAAACGTTCGGTTTTCATCGCACTGGAATCTTAGCCGCTTTAGCTAATTCCCTCACTCTGATTATTATTGCTTTTGTGATTCTATACGAGGCCTTCCATCGTTTTCAAAATCCCCAACCCGTGGAAAGCACAATTATGTATATAAGTGCCAGTGTTGGCGTGATTGTTAATCTGGTCATTGCCTTCGGCTTCCGAGGCGGGGAAGATAACCTTAACGTCCGTTCTGCCCTTCTCCATGTCTTGGGGGATGCAGCCGCCTCAGCGGGCGTTATCATTGGTGCCGTGATCATGCAATATACCCAATGGTTTGTAATTGACCCTATCATTTCCGTTTTGATCGCTCTTCTGATCGCTTGGAATGCCTGGAAGATCGTGAAAGAAACGCTTCATATTTTAATGGAAGGAGCCCCAGACAATTTCGAATATGATCGTTTACTTGCTTTTGTTCGCTCTTTACCGGGGGCCAAGGATATTCATGATCTTCATGTTTGGAGTGTGACTCCAGAACGAGTTGCCCTTAGTTGTCATCTTATCCTTGATCCCAAGGGTTCACTTGAGCGCAGCACGGAAATCGTAAAACAGTTAAAGCAATATCTCCTTAAAGAATTTGGAATCTCTCATACGACGATCGAAATTGAAACAGACCAGTGCGGGTGTACTTCGCTTCTTTGCCACGAAACTCTTTGGGAAGGTCAGAAAGAAGCCTAATTGGCCAGTGAAGGAAGAAAATGAGCAACATTTTAAATATTGGCCTGGATGTTGGTTCTATAACTGTCAAACTAGTTGTTTTAAATGAGGACCAAGCCATTGTCTACAAGAACTATCTAAGACATTTTTCCAATATACGTAATACTGTCGTCATGATGCTTGAGGATGCCAAAGCAATCCTTAATGGTCATGTCTTACCCTGATGGTGACGGGGTCGGGTGGCTTCAACATTTCCCAAACCTTAGACGTCCCTTTTATTCAAGAAGTGATAGCTAACGTGCTCCTTTAATTTATACAATGAATAATGAAGGAAATGAAGAATTAGAACCTTTATTTGAAACCACTGAAGCGTATGAAGCCTTTAAAGAACGCATGTTCACCAAAAGGTCCATCGTGTGGACATAAATTGTTGTCCACACGATGGACCTTTTTATAATGACAGATCCGAAGGTCCTATCCACAAGCTAACCTTGCTCCCATTGACTATGACCCTGGGGCGAGTGAAGTCAATCAATTGAACCGCATAAAGCTCATGTTTTCTGTGACCGTAGAAAATCTAGACCACATTAAGAAAGACGCTGGGGATCTTCGTAATTATAAGCAGACCTTTCTTACCTTATCATATATCTTGCTGTTGCTGATCCCACCATAAAAACGGACAATACCGTTTATAGCCACCAGCGGTAAAGCAAAGCCATTCTTAAACATTGTATGAGGCGTTTCATAGGCCTTTAAATCATCCTCAAAAACATCTATAAACTGCAAATTCACTATCGCCGCCAGATCACTTTCCTGACAAAACTGGACCAACTCCTCATACATTACCCCCATTGTTTTTTCAGCCGCCGAACCACAGGCACCACCGCAACTACATGAACCAGTTGGAGCTTCTTCACTAATTCCGAACACATCAACCTGAACCATGTTTTTTCCTCCCCGCATTGAGTATCTACCTTTTACTTCTTCCTGAAGAACAAACTAACATTAACTAAGGCGATCATTACAGGCACTTCAATGATCGAGCCGATGTATCTGACCTCATTTTGGTCCACAACCGCATCCACAGCCTCCAGAGCACCCAATCGTCAGGTCTTGGCATTTAGTCACTTTAGTCACTAAAGGTCTTTGAGGAGGCTTCATTACTTCATCAAACTTAAGCGTTATCTCGTCGAACACCTTTCAATCATTGCTTTGTGTTTATACGTCAAGCTTTTGGTGGACAAGGTTCCTGCTTGCGGGAATCAAAATTAGTGTCTTTGTTTAACCTACTTCCAATAATCTATCGATCACTTCTTGCACTAAGTATACCTCTTCATCTATATTTAATAATTCTTCATATTTTTCATTATTTTTCGGATCAAAATCCTTGGTAATGATGATTTCTTCATGTGGTTTAATTCTAGCAGACTCAAATTCCTTGGAAGCACATTTTGCTGGGCATCCATTCAATGCAATATACTTTTCGTGAACATCACTTCCATTGTCAAGAGGTAAACTTAAATGGGGTAGTACGCGTATTACTTCGTCTTCAACGAAAAATTCAGCCACCGTTTTTGTCATCATACTGACGTTACAACGGCCTTGACAAGGGAAAATTCCAATATTCATAATTGGTCCTCCTCAATTCTACTTTTTTCACGTTCCTCTGAAATCAGCATCCACCGTACTAACTCCTCGGACCAGCTTTTTTAGTTCACGAGTTCCTCGTGCAGAACATTGTAACTATATCTCATATATTCAGGAGTCGTCCAGATTTCAAGCAATGATTGCTCTTTGAGTGAACCAAAACTGTGGGCGGTAATGTGCTTGAGTCTCTCAAACACATACTCTGGATAACATTGCAAAAGCCACGACGCATGCTCTCCAAGATCCCTTGTAAAGGCGTTCTATCGAAGGGGTAGAATGATAGGCTATGTCAACTAAATCTTTCGTTCTTTTTCTATATCTGCTCTCAATTATTAATTGTAAAAATCACTTCATGGCTTAAAACCGCCAACTAAAGTTACATCCGTAGGCCATCGTTAATACTAATTTTCATCTTTCGCTTCCCTAATTCTTGCTCTACTAAAAGAAGGTGTTGTATCTGAAGCAACGGTTCGCCATCCTCGATGATTCTTTTAATAAAATATTGGCAGTTGTTTTTATCCTCTTGTGAATTGTTCAAAGTTTTGTACTTAAAGCAGGTTATGAGGTCGTTCTTCTCCTCAATACCCAATCCGCAGTTCTGACATATTTTCATGTTTACACTTCCTTTCATATTTTTTCAAATTATTTTAATTTCTTTATTCATTATAAAGATCCTCCTGCGATGAGAAGAACAATCAATTACAGGAGGATTCTTTGGGATTTAAAACTCTGTTTCATGAAGCCATAGAACTACATCGTTAATAATCGTTCGATTTTCAGATTGACCATCGACCGTTATGAGATGCTCTATCATCGGGTCTTTCCTAAAAGAACATCCTTCAAGGCTTTTCCCAATATCTCTGATTAAGCTCTCCTCAATGGCATCAGAAAAAACTTGCACAGAATCAATGTGGGCATTCTTTAAACAAAACCCTAATTCCACTTCTCCCCAACCAAAGCGACGGCTTATGGAAATGTCAAATTCCGGACTTTTGCCAAGTCGCCATTCCCAAGAGGAATACTTTTGAACTAGTGACTCAATATTGAAGTCATTGCGGTCTACTGCTAGCTCTTGGGCATCTCTCCCGTAAACATCAATAAAGCTCTCTTCCATTCCTTTGATCACAGCGGCCAAGGTAACAGCTTTACTAACGTTCGCTAGATTAATCACTCTAGACTGAACAGAATCAATACCCTTGGAACTAATCTTTTCACGGGATACCTGCAAATAACGACTCAGCTTCGTAAGGTCGCTGTTAATTAGGATTGTGCCATGATGAATTGCACTATCTTTATTAAAATAGTAAGCGTTACCGGAAAACTTCTTCTCCCCTATCACCAAATCATTGCGCCCAGAAAACTCGGCCTTTATCCCCAGTTTGGTTACCGCCTGCAAAATTACCGAGAGCTGGTTCGCTATATCATAATGCTTTT
>DASRMA010000096.1:0-14622 GCA_035648155.1 Desulfosporosinus sp. | reverse complement strand
GAAAGTCGGGCTTAGTGATCCGGTGGTACCGAGTGGAAGGGCCATCGCTCAACGGATAAAAGCTACCCTGGGGATAACAGGCTTATCTCCCCCAAGAGTCCATATCGACGGGGAGGTTTGGCACCTCGATGTCGGCTCATCGCATCCTGGGGCTGTAGTAGGTCCCAAGGGTTGGGCTGTTCGCCCATTAAAGCGGTACGTGAGCTGGGTTCAGAACGTCGTGAGACAGTTCGGTCCCTATCCGTCGCAGGCGCAGGAAATTTGAGAGGATCTGTCCCTAGTACGAGAGGACCGGGATGGACGAATCCCTGGTGTACCAGTTGTTCCGCCAGGAGCATCGCTGGGTAGCTATATTCGGACCGGATAAGCGCTGAAAGCATCTAAGCGCGAAACCGACCTCAAGATGAGATTTCCCACCCAGCACTCAACTTTATCTACCGACAATGCATCCAATTGATAGATAAAGTTGAGTGCTGGGGTAAGACCCCTGAAAGATTATCAGGTTGATAGGCCAGGTGTGGAAGCGCCGTGAGGTGTGGAGCTGACTGGTACTAATAGGTCGAGGGCTTGACCTGAATCGTGGTTCGATGTTCGTAGATCGTGGTTCGAAAGAACCAAGGCACGATAAAGAACTACGGACTCACTACTCTAGGGTAAGTGGCTCAAATTCGATTGACATTTACTAGATGACACTCTCTATGCAGTTTTGAGAGAACAGCGACTAAAGGATAATTCCTTTAATCTTGTTTTCTTTGAAAACATTCGAGTTCGAACCACGAATATCGAACATCGAACCACGATCTGGTGATCATGCCGGAGGGGTTCCACCCGTTCCCATCTCGAACACGGTAGTTAAGACCTCCAGGGCCGATGATACTTGGGGCGCAAGCCCCTGGGAAAGTAGGTCATCGCCAGGTAATACAAAGAAAAGACTATCTCAAAAGAGATAGTCTTTTCTTTGTTTGTTGTGTATGTATTTAACTTCAGACACAGGTATCTGGCTTCTGACCAAGCGCGCATCAAGCTTCGAATATTTATTATTTCTTCTTAAAAGCTTCAACACAAAAATTAATAAATTGCTGTTGAATGAGATCTAGATCGTAGTTTTCGCGCCAAACTAGGCCTAGAGATACTTTTATGTTATTGCTAATTGGGATGTAAACACATTTAGAATTAGGAATGATAAAAAAAGAGGATGCTAGAGCCACACCAAACCCACTATTTATAAAGTTAGAGGAAGAAGCAAAAATATCGGAAATAACAAGAATGTCGGGGTCACCATATTTTTTAAGCATTTCAGTGTAGGGAAGACATCCGTTCTCAACAATAATTAGGGGATACTTTATTATTTCTTCAACAGAGACATTCTTATGAGTAGCCAAGGGATGTTGTTTGCCTACCACAGCATGCAGTTTACCGTCACGAAGTTTTTCAAAATAAAAGTTATTTCCCTTTTCGTGCACTTTGGAATATTTCTTTAGAATATCATCTGTTATTGCAATAAAACTAAGACGACAATCATCTGCTTGAAAGTTAGAAATGCTTTGTAAGGAGTTGCTTTCTTTTATATTTATGCGTATGTGAGGATACTTTTTATAGAAATCCATTAGTACCTTGGTTAATATCGTATTAGCTAACTGTTGAGTTGTATGAAGAGTCAAATTACCTACTTGGTTTTGTTTTTTTACTTTGGATAAAGCTAGATCATACTCCAAATGTTGTATATTGGCCAATATTTCAGTTGCGGTCTTTACTACTTTTTTTCCTTCCTCAGTCAGATAGACTCCTTGACGAAGACGATTAAGTAATTTAACGCCAAGCTCTGCTTCAAGTTTATGAATGGCGTTACTGAGAGCAGGTTGACTAACATGGACAAGCTCAGCTGTATAGGAGATTGATTTGTTTTTGGCAATTTCACATAGATAGTATAATTGCTCTAAGCGCATGGAAATGAACCCCCTTGCAGTTTCCATTAAGTACTGAATATCTTTATAGTATACTACAGTTGATATTGGTTATCTAGATGGATATACAGAGAGCTTTTTGCTTTGTAGCTATTATTTCTTTGGTTTTTTAAATTGAACATTTTGTGTGCTCGAAATAGCTGTTATTTCCGAGACAAATAACGCGGTTCTCGCTGTTATGAACACTAAGTCCTTTAAAAAAGGGTACACCAGTCCAGTCATCCACGGTTATCCACAATTCAGGTCTGGGGATATTGTTTTGAAATAGTTACCCGCAGGTGGATAAGTTATTTAGACTGCAGTCACTAAGCTTCTCATTTTATCAGCCTGGTTTTCTTTTATTCGTCCCAGTGCCATAGCTAGCATTACGCATAGCGCTAGCCCACACCGTACTTTCATTTTTGCCATGCCTCGGATCGTATGTAGTTCAAAACCAAATGATACGTCGATACGACTGTTAACTCGTTCCACGGTTGTCCGCTTGTTATATTCCTTTTCCCATTTGTAACTTGCTCGATCAATTGGTGTAAAGATTCTTCGATCTTCAGAAAGTGATATCCTTATCCCCTGGGTTACCGGGCATTGGGCCCGACCTTTACATTCAATTCCGTAATGTTCCGCTGGGCAAAGCTTTTTTAACGTATTCCGATCTTTTTCAAATCCACCGCTGGCCATCTCCCGCCGAGTTCCTGTTTTAGGACAATAGCAGTACACATTGCCTTTGTAGTTATAGACTACGTTGTCTTTTCCGGTAAGCAGGTGTGTTTCTTCACCGTCTTTCCACATATTACGTATGTCTATGACCGGTTTGATTTGATGTTTATCCCAGCACTTTTCAATAAACTTTGTGTCATCGTAACCCTTGTCCCCCGCTAGTGTCTCTGCAATTTTTAGAATTTCTGGTTGCTTCTGCTCTATTTGAGTCAGCAAAGCATGACCCTCTGTAATATCTGAAGCTGAGGCTTTCGTAACTTTAAACGTCATTGGCAATTCATAGGTAGCATCGACGACTAAATGTAATTTATAGCCAAACCATTTGACGATCTTTTCCCAAAGTTTGCCGTCTTTGGTTTTACCCTTGTATTCTTTTCTTCCATAATCAGCATCAATGTCCCGTCTACCATCGGGTGTTTGATTTTTATTCTTTTGTTTCGCGAACGATGAAATCGCTTTACTATCTATGGACAGATGCTTGCCGAAATCAGGCAATATCCCTCGCAACTCATCAACAAGACGTTTAAAGATCTTGTCTACTTCATCCGCATAGTTCATTAGGCTTTTTAAAAAACGCGTATATACCCATGCCGGAGGTATTAACTTTCCCTTAAATCCACACATAAAACGAAGTTGGCCATTCCTACCCAGTTCTCGGCGTAGTTTCTCTATGGCGTCATGCTGAAACACAATTCCGGCAAGCACTGAATTCCACATCGCCCGCACAGGGTAATCGTCCCGGCCATTTCCTCGTTTCTCTTCCAACAACCGCATCAGGTCTTCATCAGGCATGTACTCTAGTACAAGTCGCAGACGCTCTAAATCACCAAGTTGTTCAATTTCGTTCCATCCAAACAATCTTAATTGTGGTATAATGGCCATGCAGGTGCACCCTCCTGTAATGGTTAAATTTGTTGGTTTGTC
This sequence comes from Desulfosporosinus sp., assembly GCA_035648155.1. Classification (GTDB taxonomy): domain Bacteria; phylum Bacillota; class Desulfitobacteriia; order Desulfitobacteriales; family Desulfitobacteriaceae; genus Desulfosporosinus. The sequence continues at coordinate 11,020 of DASRMA010000096.1, read as the reverse complement.
ACTTACTATTTTACCATCAGAGGGGTTTACCTGTCATTTTTTATTCGATTATGTCCAAACGCCACCTTTCATCGGCTATTTCTTGGGGTAAAAGATATTTTGAGGTTCCTCTCAGCCCTTGTCCCACTTGCCTTCTAGAACAAAGCAAAAAGCTCACAGAATCATCCATTTCCGTACGGTCTGCTGGTTGATTCCAAAATCAGTCACAATACTGCTTACAGAACTTTTCTTCACGCACCAACCGAACTATATCTGCTTTGAATTCTTTGTCATAACGTTTCCCATTGTTCGACATAATTTTCGCCCCCATAGGTTTATTTTACACTAATTTTCCTGTGTCCGGCGAATCGGGTATAGGTCATTTTTATGTTGGCAGGTAAAGGGATAAATGAAAACGTTACAACCGATAGAGTAATTAGGGAGTTTGATGTGGCACCTACTTTAGTGATTTTAGGTGAGGCTAGAATGCCGGCCTAGTACAGTTCGAAGGGCGTAAATATATGTTAATTTCCTTTAACTCAAAACCCGTTTCTAGGCTTTTCAGCCGTAAGCGGGTTTATTATTTTCCTAACTTCCTTCGGATATGTAAGAGAAAGTATTTAGAATATCCTTCACGTCTGGCATCAGGTTCTTTCATTTCTTGTGATACATCGCTTTACGCTTTTTAGGTTATCTTCGAGCTACATGAGTACTAGTGAATTCTTCAATTTACCAATCAGTATATTTGTATTAACCTAGTAGTCATAGCTCAAATGTTTGTCTTCATTCGTTTGCGCAATTTCTTCGCTCGCTTCATTCATTTGAGCCGTCTTATGGGTAAAAACGTAAGGTCTAGATATACAACAACGTCAATACTTATCTAGATGGATACACAGAATCAATTGTACAAAGATATTCTTGAACTATAGGATAGTACTAGGGAAGTAAGTATCGATGCTGACTAATCCAAACAATTGGAACGAAGTTGAAGGAGGAAACAAAGAAGTGGCAAAAGTTAAAATGACACCCAGTGAAGCAATTTGCGAGACACTGTTAGCCGAAGGCATTGACCATGTAACGGGTATTCTCGGTTCAGCATTCATGGACCTACTAGACTTATTTCCAACCGCTGGAATTAAATTCATTCCGGTGCGTCACGAGCAATCAGCCGGCCATATGGAAGATGCATTCTGCCGAGTAACAGGCAAATGTGGAGTAATCATCGGACAAAATGGCCCAGGGATCACCAATATGGTAACATCGGTAGCTGCCGCTAACTCCGCACATACACCAATGGTCATTATATGTCCGTCAGCCGGTACTCCAACAGTAGGCTGGGATGGGTTCCAAGAAGCTGACACAGTGCAAATTTTTAAAGCAATTACGAAAGCAACTATTCAAGTCCCCCATCCAAAACGTGCAGCAGATTGTTTAAGGACAGCCTTCCGCATTGCCTATGCAGAACGTGGACCCGTACTTTACGATATCCCTCGTGACTACTTTTATGGGGAGATTGAAGAACAAATTCTAGAACCACATCAATATCGTGTCGACAATCGAGGCTGTGGTTCCATCGAATCGCTTGATAGAGCAGCAGAAATTCTTCTTTCCGCTAAAAAGCCAGTCATTGTTTCAGGTCGTGGAGTAGTGGATACTAAGTCTACTGATATTGTGGCAAAAATTGCTAAACTCCTAACGGCTCCAGTTGCTTGCACATACATGCACAACGATGCTTTCCCGTGTGACAATCCTCTCTGGGTTGGACCGATCGGATACATGGGATCAAAAGCAGCCATGAATTCGCTGGCAGAGGCCGATGTAATCCTAGCACTCGGAACAAGATTATCCGTATTTGGAACCTTACCACAATATGATATCAACTACTTCCCGGAAAGTGCCAAGATAATTCAAGTCGACATTAACCCTAGGAATCTTGCTCGTACACATCCCGTGGAAGTAGGCATTATCGGTGACGCTAAGGAAGCTGCTGTGGAGATCCTTAAGCGATTGGAAGCAAAAGTTCCAACACCGAAAGTTGACCAAGCTCGTATAGATTCAATAGAAGTACTCGTAAAGGCTTGGAGAAAAGAACTTGTGGACTTAGCCATGGTTGATGGCGTACCGATTAATCCACGCCGAGCTTTGTTAGAAATTCAAAAGGCTTTACCTGATAATGCAATTGTAGCCACAGATATAGGTAACGTCGCTTCCACGTCAAACAGTTATCTTGAATTTAAAGGGGAAGGCAAGCATATTGCAGCACTTACCTTTGGAAACACAGGATTTTCATACCCAGCAGCCCTCGGCGCACAAATGGCAAGTCCCGAGGCACCAGTAGTAAGTATCGTAGGGGATGGGGCATGGGGCATGAGCTTACATGAAGTAAGCACGGCTGTTGAGCATAACCTACCCGTAGTAGCCATAGTCTTCAGAAATGGGGCTTGGTGTGCAGAAAAGAAAAATCAAGTAGACTTCTATAATAATCGTTTCGTGGGAGCGGACATCCCGAATCCAGTAAGCTTTGTACCAGTGGCCATTGCCATGGGTGCTGAAGGAATCCGCGTAGATAAACCAGAAGATGTCGGACCAGCGTTAACGAGAGCACTAAGCTTACGTAAACCGTTTGTTTTAGAAATTGTTTGTGATGGCACCCAGCTAGCACCACCATTCAGAAAAGATGCATTGCAGATGCCAACTCGTCTACTTCCCAAATACAAACACCTTGATGTAACAAATTGGTAATATGGATTAATCTAATTTAATCGAATCGAATCTCTTACATGGTTAGTTCGGGTGACGTGTTACACATGAGAATTAGAGAAAGGGGAATAGAGTATGAAGGTTGCTGTGATTGGAGCAGGGGTTATGGGACCGGGAATTGCTCAGATATGGCTAATGGGAGGCCATGAGGTGGTACTTACGGATCTTGTGCAGAAAGCTTTGGAGGAGGGCAAAGAAAGCATTTATAACAGTCTTCAAACCATGAGAGCGATGGACATTATTGAGAAGGATGCTAGTCAATATATGTCCTGTTTCGAAATTACTACTTCGTTGGGTCAAGCTGTAAAGAACGCCAAATTAGTTATCGAGGTTGTACCCGAAAGAATGGATATAAAAAAACAGGTTTATGAAGATTTAAACAAGCTATGTGATGAGGATGCCATTATAGTGAGTAATACGTCTTCATTGCCCCTTCCAGAGATATTTCCGGATTTCCGGCCGGGTAAGTTTTTTGTTGCACACTTTTTTAATCCCCCCCAGATTATTCCTCTTGTTGAACTTGTAAGGAATGAAAAAACAGATACAGAAGCAGTTGAATGGCTGAAAAAGGAATTGGAAATGTGCGGCAAGACACCCATAGTTGTCAATGGATTTATCAAAGGATTCTTGGTGAACCGTATGCAGCTAGCTATGACCAGAGAGGCCCTGTATCTGCTGGATAAAGGCGTAGTATCTGCGGCCGACTTGGACAAAACTAGCATGGCTGCCGTTGGCTTCAAGTCAGCTTGGCAAGGGATGTTCAATACTATGGATTTTGTAGGACTTGATACAGTAGCTTTTGTGAATAACATAATTTTCCCGGATCTCTGCAACGATACTAGCACACCTAAAATAGTTACAGATAAAGTGAATGAAGGAAAATTAGGTATCAAAACTGGTGAAGGATTTTATAAATATGATCAAGGAAAAGGAGAAGAAGTGACACAAAAAAGGCAGACAGTTCTGCTTGAGCAACTTAAGCTTTGGAATAAGTATAAACCTTGTGATGTATAAGGGGAGTGACAGGTATGAACACCAAAGAAGCTTTGGCTGCTCCTAAAGAAAAGTTCAAACTGACGGACCGTCAGAAAAATATGTGGCCGATATTGATTCTTGGAATATTCTTCGAAGGATTCGATGACGCAGCACTTAACTTTGTTCTACCTTATATTACAAAAGAATTTCATCTGACAACCGAAATAGTAGGTTATGCATTATCTTTGGTGGGGATAGGTGCATTATGTGCGTTCTTTATTGTCCGAATGGCGGATACGGTTGGGAGACGTCCGATTTTTCTTGGTTGTGTGTATCTGTATTCTATCTGTAGTCTATTGACAGTATTTGCGCCAAATATTTATATAATTATCGCTGTACAGTTATTAGCAAGAGTATTCCTAATTGGTTGCTGGTCGGTTGGTTATACCATTTTAGCTGAGGAATTCTCCTCAGAAAACCTAGGAAAAGTAAGCGGTAGATACCAGATGACAGCAGTTTTTGGAGCACTGACTATTGCTTTACTTCTGCCTTTAGTCCTTAAGCTGGGTTTTACCTGGAGAGCTTTGTATCTTATAGGCGCCCTTCCACTTATTCCCGCATTTATCTTTAAAAGGAATCTGCCGGAAACCAAGGCTTTTTTGGAGCTTCAGGAACAGAAAAAAGCGGGAATAAAACAGCCCAAGGAAGATTTCTTCGCCGTATGGAGAAAGCCTCATACAAAATATGTTTTGGTCATGTCTTTAGTATGGTTATTCATGTATTTTGGAATCAAAGGTTCATTGAATTTCTTAACCATGCGTTTGGTAATGGAACTTTCCTGGACACCCAGTATGGTTAGCATAACGATATTATCCCAGACATTAGCAGGTATGGTTATTATCAATCTAAATGGAATGCTGTTAGATAAACTTGGTAGAAAGGGTGCTGCTTTAGTCATTATCACGGTAGGAGTAGTTGCAACTATCGTTCAGTTCAATGTTCAAAATTTCTACGCAGTAATTTTCTTCGGGATGATTGCTGCAGGTTTTGTTAACTCATTTCTTATAGTGGCTTCTACCCTTACTAATGAATTATTCCCTACGGAACTACGTGCTAATGCAACGGCTTGGAGTAACAACATTATTGGACGATTAGGTCAGATTCTTGTGCCTAGTATGATAGGGCTACTAGCTGTGAGTATGTCAATCGGTCAAGCTGTAAGTATTGCTATGCTTATGCCGTTAATATCTCTTATGCTTATCCTTGTATTCTTGCCTGAGACCAAAAAACTGGCCCAACGGGCTGGTCAACGGGAAGTAAAGATGTAACAAAATAATTAGCTTGAACTGTTATCTTAAACAAAAATTAAGGAGGTTCTATCCATGAGTAACAAATGTAGAGCAGGCGCCCTCGTATCAGAGGTATTCAACAAAGAAGGGGTTAAATATCTTTTCGGAATCCCTGGTGGACATATCTATCCAACAATGGAGAGATGCGAAGAACTGGGAATTAAATTCATCGGTGTACGCCATGAAATGACAGCATCCTTTGCAGCTGAAGGGTGGGCGTTGACTACCGGCAAAATAGGAGTATGTACAGGAACAGCAGGTCCCGGGTTTACTAATATGGTGACCGGCATGGCTAACTCATTTGTCGGAGCAATTCCCGTAATACATCTGGCAGGGAAGGCCAGAGTTACAGAAAAGGACCGCAATGAACTGCAAGATTTTAACCAAATGGCAATGGTAGCAAGTATGACTAAACATTCCAGAGCAGTAGCAGAGCCGGAAAGAATACCTGAATATGTAGGAAGAGCAATTGCTCATGCCACTACTGGTAAACCTGGACCAGTTTATCTAGAGATTCCTAGAGATCTGATGGATACAGAAGTTGACCTCTCAACCGTGGAAATTCAGAAAAACTACTGCTTAGATAGTAAACCGCAAGGAGATCCTACAAGCATTAAAGCTGCACTGGAACTGATTAAGGAAGCTAAAAAGCCCGTGATTATTGCAGGTTCAGGAGTTTGGTTTGCACAGGGTCACAATGAACTAAAAGAATTTGTCGAAAAATCAGGCATACCATTCGCAACTCGTAATGCAGCTAGGGGATGTATCCCTGACAGCCATCCTCTGTTTATAAGCGCTGGGTATAATCACCCTATCCTACAAGGAGTCATGGCAGAAAATGATCTGGCTATAGTAATTGGCACAAGACCTGGCTTCACCTTGAGTCGTGAAATTTTCCGTAAAGATCTTAAAATTATTCGCATAGATGTTGATGCCGCCGAGCTCACAAATCAGCTAGATATTACCGTCGGCATTAACGGCGATGCCCGAGAAGTTCTTAAACAGCTCACTGCTGGAATTAGTCAAGGTGGTTACCCAGAATGGACTGGATATATTAATGCAGTAAAACAACAGTTTGCAGGTTTCTTTGTCCAAATGTGTGATGATAAACATACTCCCATTCATCCTTTACACTTGATGAATCAAATTGCACAAAGAGTTGATGAAAACACAATAGTGGTAATCGATGGTGGAGATACAGCTACTTGGGCAACTTTATCTATTCCAGCGACTGGTCCTGGACAACACCTTTCGATTGCAGGGACAAGTTATGGCCCATTGGGAGTAGGCATGGGATATGCTATTGCCGCTAAACTGGCTCATCCAGAGAAGAAAGTAATAATGATCACCGGCGATGGTGCATTCGGGTATGGAGCAATGGAATATGATACCTGTATGCGTTACGGTATTAATATCACCACTATAATCCTTAATGATGGTCTGTGGGGAATGATTAAGAGAGGAGAAGCTAAAAAGTCAAATGGAACATCGAAATTCGTAGGTGTAATTTTAAAAGAACAAGTACACTATGAGAAAATAGTCGAGGGCTTTGGTGGCTATGGAGAATTCGTGACAGACCCAGCCGAGGTAGGAAACGCCATAGATAGAGCATTGGCTTCCGGTAAGCCTGCGTGTGTAAATGTTGTCACAGATCCAGAAATTGGACCACCAAGATAAGAAAGTTAGGCGTGTTTCAAATGGACCTTACACTTTTAGGCCAATGCATGTTATATAATCCTTGATATAACCGCATTTGAGAGATATTCTAAGTTCAATAACTGTAAGGTGAAATTGATAATTTCTGAAACACGCCGAAAGTTATATCAAAAATATAATATCACATACTAGAAAAAATTATTTACTAGAAAATGGAGGATTTTAAGTTGAGTGTAAAAGATGAGATACATGCATTTTGCGAGAAAATGAATGCTGACCCAGGCTATATGGAGGGAAGAGGATTTGTATTCCAGGTAAATCTAAAGGAAAGTGGTCCCATACAAATGCAAATAAAAGATAGCTGTATTACAGTATTTGAAGACAATCCCCATACACCAGACATGACGTTAATAATTTCTGATGATAATTACTCAAAATTGCTCAGAAGTGAATTGAATTCTACAATGGCCTTTATGACAGGTAAAATAAAGGTTCAAGGTAAATTAGATTTAGCGTTTAAGCTTCTAGAAATAGTGAAGCAATATCAATAATATTTATGACTTGTATTGCTTCCTATGGCAGTTTTTACTGGGGTGGCAGATATTATTAGCTATATCTCCCCCCCCTTATTATTAATCATGAGTAATTTCGGCATATATGAAAGGAGACGGCTATGAAAGCTCTCGTGAAACTGAAAAAAGGTCAGGGAAATATAGAAATTTGTGAGGTGCCCGAACCGATATGTGGAGAAGGCGAAGTAAAAATAGAAGTTAAAGCGGTTGGTCTATGCGGTTCCGATATACATATTATGCATGACGCTTTACCGTATACTCCACCGGTAATCCTTGGGCATGAGTTCTGCGGTATGGTAGTAGAAGTCGGTACGAAAGTGACGAGCTATAAAGTTGGTGATAGGGTTGTAGCAGAAAATGTCAGCCTAAGCTGCGGAAAATGCAGTATGTGTCAAACAGGTCATTATGCTATTTGTGCCAATAGGAGTGCTCAGGGTTTGAACCGTGATGGCGGTTTTGCTAAGTATGTAGTTTGCAAAGAAACGTTTGTGTTTAATATACCTGATAATATGTCTTATGAGGAAGGCGCTCTTGCAGAACCGCTAACCTGCTGTGTTCATGCAGTAGTAGAGCAGAGCAATGTGCGAGCTGGTGATGTTGTTCTCGTTAGTGGTCCCGGTAGCATTGGCATACTTGCTGCAATGGTAGCGAAAGCAGAAGGAGGGTTTGTCATCATAACTGGAACAGAAGCTGATGGAGATAGGCTTAAACTATGTGCTGAACTTGGAATAGATAGGGTAGTGAATATTCAAAAAGAAGATCTTAATGAAGTTGTGGGAGAAATAACCAGAGGCAGAGGGGTAGATGTGGTTCTGGAATGTTCCGGGGCTGAGCCTGCTGTCAATTCGGGAATAAATGTTTTAAAACAGCGTGGAAGGTATACTCAGTTAGGTCTTTTTGCAAAGAATATTAATGTGAATTTTAACCTATTGACCATGAAGGAAATTCATTTGGAAGGGTGTCTTTCCCATACGAGAGATGCTTGGCTTAGAGGGCTTGAATTAGTGCGACTAGGTAAGATAAACTTAAAGCCACTGATAACCCATAAATTCCCTATCGGTGAATGGGAGAAAGCGTTCGAAACCTTCCAATCACTGAAATGCACTAAAATATTGCTAATTCCGGAATAATAGACTGATTAAAATTACTATTTAATTAGAGAATAAAGTTACTTGTAAATGCGACCTTTTTAGTGTTTTGACATAATTCGATCATTGTTCGATTATGTCAAAACACTATTTTGTATAGATGAAAAACTCAGGATACGATCTAGTTAGATAGGAGAGTTGTCTATTTATGAAAGGTTATACGGGAAAAGTTCTTTTTGTTGATTTAACAACGGGGAATATTAATGTTCAACAAATTGGCGATGAAGTATATGAGAATCTATTATCAGGAGTGGGCCTAGGAGCATATTTTCTCTATAATAATATTCCTCAGGGGGCAGACCCATTAGGACCTGATAATGTGTTAGGCTTTGTAAGTGGTCTCCTTACTGGTACAGGAAGTGTAATGACCGGTAGATGGCTTGCTGTATGTAAATCTCCATTAACAGGTGGCTGGGGAGATGCCAACGGTGGTGGGGATTTTTCACCTGCTATTAAGCAATGTGGCTATGATGGGATATTCTTCAAAGGTATTTCCGGAAAACCAGTCTATTTATATGTGGATAACAAAGTGACTCAATTAAAAGATGCTTCACATGTATGGGGAAAAGATGCAGTTGAAGCAGAAGAAACATTAGAAAAAGAAAATTGGAATATGAAAAAACCATCAATTGCAGTCATTGGACAGGCCGCTGAGAAACTATCATTTATATCAGGTATTTGTAATGATAAAGGAAGAATAGCTGCACGTTCAGGAGTGGGAGCTGTAATGGGTTCGAAAAAGTTAAAAGCTGTTGTACTTGCAGGTACTAAACTAATAAAATGCGAAAAGCCAGAAGCTGTAAAAGCAATTAGTAAGGAATTCTCAGACAAGGTTAGGAAATCTAATCTACCAGGCATTTTCAAGGGTGGAATACTCCCTGTTTTGAGTAGACTAACTGCAAAACAAAAAGTATTCTCAGCAGCAAATGGAATGACGGTTGTTTCTATGTATAAAAAATTCGGAACAGGTATGGGCAATACGTTTGGTATACCTAATGGGGATAGTCCCTTGAAGAATTGGGGCGGATCTGTAGTTGATTATAATAAATCCTACTATAAAAATATTAATCCAGATAAGGTAACTAAAAGAGAAGAAAAGAAATATCATTGTTACTCTTGTGTAATTGGTTGTGGTGGTGTATGTGGGATAAGTGATATCTCAAAGGGGGAATTTTCACATACTCATAAACCAGAATATGAGACTGTTTGTGCATTTGGTGGCCTGCTTATGAACAAGAATTTAGAATCAATATTCTATATCAATGAATTATTGAATCGTGCAGGTATGGATACTATTTCTGCGGGTAATACAGTTGCATATGCTATTGAGTGTTATGTAAACGGTCTATTGACTATAAAAGACACTGATGGATTAGAATTAATATGGGGAAATTCCGAAGCGATCGTGTCTCTGGTTAAGAAGATGATTACCAGAGAGGGTATAGGAGATATTTTAGCAGACGGTGTAAAGGTAGCAGTAAGCAAACTAGGGGAACATACAGCTAAATATGCAATGCATGCAGGAGGACAAGAACCAGGTATGCATGACGCAAGGTTAGATCCTATGTTAGGAATTCACTATTCGGCAGACCCAACTCCTGGACGCCATACTATTGGCGCTGGAACATACTATAATATGATGCATTTGTGGGATGTAGTTTCGTGGGCTCCTAAAGTAAAAAACAAAACCCCAAAGTCAGAAGAATACAGAGCAACAGATGAAGTAGGAATGAAATCAGTTGTGGGTAGTTGTATTAAACAAGTTGTTGATGGTTCAGGTGGATGCTTATTTGCAATGATAACAGGAATTGAAAATTGGAGACTGTTTGATTATCTTAATGATGCTACAGGTTGGGGTAAAACACCAGATGAATATATGGAAATGGGTAAACGTATGCAAACATTAAGGCAGATGTTTAATATTCGGGAAGGGATTGCCCCCCTAAGTTGCAGAATCCAAGATAGAATGGCAGGAGTACCTCCACTTAAAGAGGGGGCGCTTTCAGGGAAGACTATACCGATTGAAGATATGATGAGAAAGCATTGGAAACATTTTGGTTGGGATGCAGATACAGGTGTTCCAACTACTGAAACAATAGTAAAGCTTGGACTAGATAAGCTTGTTACGGGAGTGGAAAATGAGTAAAGGTAAACCGAATTTTAACTACAATAATTGTATGGCTTGCGGAATATGTGTTGCAATCTGTCCCTTATCCTGCTTAAAGCTATCAAAAACTAATGTGGACAAATATAAGAAGGCTTACCCAGAATTAGCTTTACAAGAAAATTGCAAGGAATGTGGGATATGTGCAGGTTCATGTCCATTAGAAGCAATAAAGCATATACCCAGTATTTAAGGAGAAAGTAATAAATGCGCGTAAAAGTTTACCCAGGGTTTTTCTGTGATCTGGATGCTTTAGATGAAGATGGATTTATGTATGTGGGGTATCCGCTTTACTAAAGTGACCACAAGATGTAGTATGTAGGCAAATGCTATATTAGGTGGTGGTTTTTCAATGCTTGAGCAAAAAGATTATCCGGAAACATATGAAGAATTTTTAGAGTGGTTTAAGACAGAAGA
>DASRMA010000095.1:0-6062 GCA_035648155.1 Desulfosporosinus sp. | reverse complement strand
CTGGACCGTTCGACTTGCATGTGTTAGGCACGCCGCCAGCGTTCGTCCTGAGCCAGGATCAAACTCTCCATAAAAAGTTATTTCACTTCTCTATAATGAAGAAGTTGATTCGCTCATTGTTCTTTCGAAACTCTTTCGAGTTTCCTCATTGGCTGTCCTTGTTGTTTAGTTTTCAAAGATCAGGACGATCTGGGTGTCACCGGAGCCATGGATGGCTGAGGTGACCAAAGACCATAGTCTTCTTCGGCCTTTTGGGCCAGATTTACATTTTAGCATTTTCAACTCGCGTTGTCAATGACTAATTTATGTTGTTCCGATTGAGTCGTTCGAGGCTTTAACCCCCCCCGCGTATTCAATCGCTATGCGTCTTCGTGACGCTCGGTTATAGTACCATTTCCAATGGGTATTGTCAACGCATCAATTTATATTTTTTTCAGTTATCCTTGTAGCCTCGTAGTCCTCGTAGTTATTCTACTAATATTACTTAGCGAGATATGATTATTATCCAACAGTTCCTTGCTATATCGTAAAATAGACAACCGCTCACCCGCACAGACTTCTTCCAACTTTCATACCATTCTCCCCTAAATATTGACCAGAAAAGTACGCCCCTATCGTAGAAGATATAACCATAAAATCTATTGTTTGGTCAATGACGCAAATCCCTGGAATCAACGCGGTGTCCATCCTAATTAATGGAGAATATGGAGACTCCATCGGGGGGGGAATATCCTTTTAGAACATACGTTTTCCATACAACAATAGTGTTGATGTTAGGCACATACAAGAAAATAACTAGTCAGTATGCCGGTCTATTTCGCGCCATACCGCGTCGGCATGTTCACCTAAACCCAGAAGTCAGAGGTCAGAAACCGGATGGCATCAGATTGGGGTATTCCTTTCTGATCTCTGACCTCTGGAGACATACCTCCTTGTCTGACGCAAAATATCCTTGGTATCCTTGGTATCTTTGACTTGTTATTTTCTTTCATTGCCTTAAGTTAATTTCTGTACTATAACTGAATATTATTTAAATATTATTGCCAAACAGTTGTTGCTTTTTATGCCAACTGTAGTATAATAGTATTATCAATAACTAACTAACTATATATAAGAGGAGGCCTCGTTATGAACTATGATACCATGAGCGATAATGCTCCAACAAGCGGATCCGTTTTGTATCCTCCGACATGTTCTCAGTGCCCAGATCGCACTAATTGTGCCCAGTGCATTGTTTTTTAGTCAAAAACTTGATATCAAAAAAAGAGTCCGCTTACGGGCTCTTTTTTTGATATCAAGAATTATAAGAAGTGGTCATTTTCTAATCTATTGTAGTAACCTGGGGCTGCAAATAAAACGTTATATCATAACGGTCGCTTAACCATTTTGCCTTCCATTGATCCAATAACAAAACAGCATAGTTTTCATCTTTATCCATCACCACAGTACTCATGCTTGATTCAGTCAGTAACTTAATGGTCTTTTCATCATTATCAACCCAACGTACGATTTCAAAAGGAAGGTGTTGAATATCTACCTGAACCCCGTACTCTTCACGCAAGCGGTATTCTAACACTTCGAATTGCAATTGTCCGACCACGCCAATAATTGGGGCCTCCACACCCACATTGAGATCACGAAAAACATGGATCGCTCCCTCTTCTTGAAGTTCCTGAATTCCCTTGATAAATTGTTTGCGTTTTAAAGCATTAGCAATATTGATCCTGGCAAAGTTTTCAGGATTAAAAAAGGGCATTGCTTCAAACTGAAGGCCATCTTTTTCAGTAAGAACATCTCCAATCCTTAAAAGCCCACTATCATGAACTCCAATAATGTCGCCAGCAAACGCCTCATCAAGGATTATTCGTTCCTGAGCAAACAACTGTTGTGGCTGAGCAAGGCGAAGACGTTTATGAGAACGTGTATGAATCACGTTCATGCCCCGTTCATAACGGCCGGAGCAAATTCGAATAAACGCGATTCGGTCCCGATGTTGGGCATTCATGTTGGCTTGGATTTTGAAAATATACCCAGAAAAACTGGGGGTTACCGGATCTAACTCCCCCTGATTCGTGTTTCGGGGTTGTGGGGCTGGTGCTAAATCTAGAAAACTACGTAAAAAGTTAGGTACACCGAAGTTGTTTAGTGCACTCCCGAAAAACACTGGCGTCACTTCTCCACGGTCTACTAGTTCCCGTGAAAAGGTATTTCCAGCCAAATCCAAAAGTTCAATCTCTTCATTTAACTGGTTAAGAAGGAGCTCCCCGATGCCTTCTCGTACGTTTGGATCACTGAGATCTCCAGAAACAGGTGGCTTAGCACTTGATTTTTTACTTCCTTCAACAAAGCGCTCAATCTGCCCAGTCTGACGATCATAAATTCCTTTAAAATCCTCACCCATACCGATTGGCCAATTCATGGCATATGATTCAACCCCAAGAACTTTTTCCACTTCATCCATTAACTCAAGAGGATCCTTGGCATTACGGTCGAACTTATTAATAAAGGTAAAAATGGGAATTCCCCGTTTTCGACAGACCTCAAATAATTTTTTCGTCTGAGTTTCGACACCTTTAGCCGCGTCAATCAGCATAACGGCACTATCTGCTGCTGTCAGAGTACGGTATGTATCTTCACTGAAATCTTGATGACCTGGTGTATCCAGTATATTGATGACATATCCTTGATACTTAAATTGGAGGGCACTAGAAGTAATAGAAATACCCCGCTGGCGCTCAAGCTCCATCCAGTCTGACGTAGCATACCGTTCCGATTTTCTTGCTTTGACCGATCCAGCTTCTCGAATTGCCCCTCCGAAAAGAAGTAGTTTTTCGGTTAATGTTGTTTTACCTGCATCTGGGTGTGAAATAATCGCAAATGTTTTACGAGAATTAATTTCAGTTTTTAGATCCGTTTGGTTCAATGTCTTTAACTCCTTAACTTATCGTTCTTTATCCTATTCTTAAGATAATATAGAGTCTTCAGTGAACTCGTTCAACTAAAGTTGAACATCGAGACTTCGTTGGTGATTCTACCCCCACCGAAGCAGGGTAACGAGGTACAACTCCCACTTGTAGAAGTGGGAATCTAACGATTGGATTAATATCCTGTTAACGATAGATTATACCATGCCAAAGTACTTATTCTCAAGTTTATTTACTTTTTTTATTCAAAAGAAGCAAATAAGGCATATGAAAGAAAATAACAAGTCAAAGATGCAATGGATATTTTGCGTTAGACAAGGAGGTATGTCTCCAGAGGTCAGTTGACAGGGGCCAGAGATCAGAAAGGAATACCCCAATCTGATGCCATCCGGTTTCTGACCTCTGACTTCTGGGTTTAGGTGAACATGCCGACGCAGTATTACGTAAAATAGACTTGCAGACTGACTGGTTATTTTTTTGAATGTGCCTAAGTGCTTTTGAACACAAATGGAACGCCCAGAACTTTGTGTTCTGATCGTTCCATTGAAAGTTTAAGAGTTATGAAGATTATCTCACTGTGTTTTTCCAGATACTTTAGCGTGTTCTGCTAACCATTGTTCTGCTGCATAATTTAACGGTAGGGTTTTCACATCTTCCCAGATATAGTCTGCCACTGACAACAAGCGCAGATCTAACTCCTTAAAATACTGCCCGCAAGCTTCGCAAGCCACCACGTCAATCCCTGGGAATTCCCCTGAATTAAGATAGTTTTGTTGTAAAGCCTCTCCCCTTCCGCAGCGTATACAGCCAACACGCGTCGTTGGCCATTCATGACCACACAGCGTACAGTGTAAGTATCGTTTACCATTTGGCGGAGTGAGTACAGAAAACGCCACGCTTTCGCCGCATATCGGGCACCCCGTACTTTCAGCTTCATTCAAACCTTGCAGTGGGGCATTGAACAGATCCTTTTTAGTTTCCATGATCCTTGCGCGAGAAAGATTCGCAATACCACTTAAGGCGATCTGCAAACAGCTTAACAGCTCTGGATCTGGCACTGGCTGACCGGATTTAAACTCATTCCATGTTTCCTTTAAGACCGCTTCGGAAACTAATACCCCTATGAGGCGATTTAACCTTTTCCAGAGTTCTAAAACCACCATTTCTGGAAAGTCCACAAGTGGGTAGTAAGGGGGAGTCTGCGCTGGATTCAAATCTTTCATCCAGTAAGAACCCCGTTCGTCTTGCCAACGCCTGACTTCTTCTTTCAGTAGGCTATATTTCTGATAAGCTTGCTTCATCGTAGTGTCTCCCACGATTTCCAGCTTGTGCTTTATTTTGTCCATTAAAAGGAACTCCCCTTACCTCGATTATCTAGCCTATGGTTTATAATTTCACTATCGTCATATGCCTTTTGTTCCTGTTCCAACCGTTCAAGCCAGTCGCCGTGGTGAGCACGCGCGAACTTTGTAGATACATAACCATTTATCATACCGGACATCGCAGCTCTTGAATCTGGGTGTAACAATCCTAAATACATATGGCCAATGACAGCTGCTGTCATCAAAATCATGGAAAGGTCGTGAACTGGATAAGCCCAGCGAACCAAAGCAGGTGGGAACGACGAGGCGAACCACATCACAACTCCACTCAGAGTAATGAAAACAGTTCCAAGAATCGTGATCAGCGAGTTAATTTTCTCTCCCCCATTAAATTTGTCTGGAGCTGGATAGTTGCCATGTCCCCCGAAGAACTCTTTCGGAAAGGCACTGACATGTTGCCAATCAGATTTTGTAAAATTAAAAACAAATTTTAACCATCTCCAATGATACCTTGGATTTCCGATAAAGAACATCATCCCCACTACGACCACAAAAACAATTGCTGAAACGCGGTGAATCACCATAGCAACCTGAACTCCTCCAATAATGCTCATCGCTGGTTGAAAAAAAACACTGAGAACTCCTAGTCCAGTAAAGAGCAACACAAAGAAAGAAATGGCATGAACCCAATGACTAATGCGTTCTCCCACGCTAAATCGCAAAACCTTATCTTCAGCAATTCTTCCTGCTGGGATTTTCTTAGTTTCCAGATTAACCACCATTAGTCTTTCCCTCCTTTTTTACGATCTGAATCACCAGAATCATTTTCTACTTTTTCATCGCTCTGCCGGTAATTCCCCCTGAAGAGGTTGGCGAAAACCCCGATAACTACGGCTGCAGCAGCTCCACCGACCGCAATTCCACCAACTGGACGAATGACATCTTTCCAAAGCGTCAGAGAGAGAGGAATAGTAGGATTAATCGGGAGTCCATAGACTTCTGGGCTATCCAATAACAGATAGAGAAACGTCGAGCCACCCATTTCTTTTTCTCCATAGAGCTGCGCCTTGGGATGAGTCTTCTGAACTTTAGCAAGACGATCTTTCGCTTGGCCCAGCATAGCGTCTCTTTCTCCAAAACTTAAAGCACCCGGTTGACACGTATAAACACACGCTGGTAGCAAATTATTTTCTACCCTCTCAATACAACCCGTACATTTGTAGGCTTTCTTCTTGATTGGATCGACCTTCGGAACCCCAAATGGGCAGTTTTCGACACAATAACCACACCCAGTACATTTTTCTTGATCGATAACTACGAAACCAGACTCTGTCTTCGCAATTGCATTCGAAGAACAAGCCTTAAGGCACGCCGGGTCAGCACAGTGAAAGCATTGTGCCTTGCGCATCAACCAATTCATCGATTGTTTTTCATACTTTTCAAGAAACGTCATATAGGTCCAAGTCTTTGTGGTAAAATCCTTATGAGTTTGATAACTCGTAATCAGTTTAGTTTTCTCCGCCGGAAGTTCGTTCCACTCTTTACACGCCACAGAACACGCTTTACATCCCGTACATTTAGAAGTGTCGACCAAAACCATTTTTCTTGTCATCAATTTGCCCTCCTTATTTTGACTAGGCAAACTTTATACTCTGGAGTACCCGCTCCAGGGTCGAGTGCAGCGATGGTCAAATCATTGGTACTCGGTCCAGGACTTAAGCTAGCAAAACCCCAGCTCCATGGCATACCAATTGTTTCAGTGTCTTTTCCATTGACTTTGTACGTCTGTAGCCGGTCCGTTACTAAGGCACGCACT
>DASRMA010000094.1:0-4869 GCA_035648155.1 Desulfosporosinus sp. | reverse complement strand
TTATCTATACCACAGAAACAGTATGACTTCATCGTATACAACGAAGCCATACTGTTTCTTTTTCTACTGTGTTGAATACTTATCTGTACCAAGGAAACAACGTATTCACCGTATACAGCGTACCCAGAATATGAGGGGTGTTTGATCGAATTATCGGGTTAGTTGTCCGGGTGCCACGAGGGATACCGGAGCCGAAGGCGAGGATATGCTCGTTGGCATCCCAGGGACAACAGCTCACTTGACAAGCTAGAGGACCGAAGGGACATTTTCCTCAACAGAGGACAAATGTCCTTCTGGCCAGCGCCGAGCGTCGTAACTATCCACCGGCGTTCCTCCCGTGTTTTGATGTATTTTCCTTTGCTAGTGCTATGAAACCGATCGTTTGCTTTTACTACGGTGGAAACTATGTGTATACAATTTAACCTAGACTAGGTTTATCCATAAATAGGTACCGGACTCTAACCTCTCATGATCACTAGGGTTGCATTAAAATAATTTTCCCTTGTCAAGAGGGAATGGGAACTATTTCAAATAGTAAATATAGACCTTATATGGTACATACAACCAATATAATCTTTCCGGCCTGAGAAAGTCGACTACCGCCTAAGGGGTAGTTCTTATCCACATTTTTTTACATTTTTGGGTTTGGTTGTTTAACGAATCTCGGTGCTATAGAAAAGGTCATCCATCTCTCCAGAAAGTGCTTGATTCAGAGTTTCTTCGTAGACCCGATCCGAATTGTGCCGCTGACGTCCTTTTGTGGGGTTGCCACTACGGTGAAGTTTTTGTATGAAGGAGGTAAAGGGCTCATATAAACACGTTATAAGGAGTCGTTGAATATCGAGCAACGGACCCTGGTAGGCCGCTTTATACTTGATCAACATCATCAAACAATAGGTGATTAAGGCGATGAACAATTGGTTAACGACTGCGGCTTTACTCTTGCCAAATAAGTACTTAATCGTCAAATGTTGCTTGATCCACTTGAAGAAAAGTTCGATCTGCCAACGGTAGCGGTAGATGACGCCAATTTCTTCAGCCGTAATGTTGAAATCGTTGGTTAAAATCATGACGGCTTTTCCTTCGGTATCCATCGTGATTACAAGTCTCAAGTCGTGTTCCATTCGATTTTTCCCTTTACCAAGACGTACGATGAGGTCCTCTTCAATGACGCTCTCCTCGTCAACTTCAAGTTCTCGAAGCACTTCAACACAGGCGTTATTTTTTAATCGAGTGACGAAACGGATACCGTTTCCGCTATAATAGTCAAACTGCTTATAATGCAGATAGCCTCGATCAAAAACATTTAAGGCATCTTCATCCTCAACAATCAAGGACTCAAGTTGACTTTTGTCGGATTTGCGAGCGACTGTGATGGTTGCCGCATCAGGAATCGAATCCCCATCAAACCGAATCCGCTGATGAAGCTTCACTCCGCCCTTTGTCTTTCTAAAGTCGGCCCATAAATATTGGGAAAGGCAAAGAGTAATGGTCGAGGCATCGATTAAGTAGAGACGGCCTAACGATTGACGTAGAGCATTGTAACCCAGTTTTAATCCTAACGTTTGCACAACGCTTTTATGGATAATACCTGTGACATCGGTTGACATCGGTTGACATTTCTCTGAATCGACGGGAAATCTGAGAAGTACTAATGGATTCCAGATGGATGGCTTTGAAACGCATCTTCGTTTAAACTATTGCTGATCTCGGCCAGACTTATATATTCTTGCATTTCAGCATTCATCACCAGTTGGACCAGCTGAACGGTTTTTAACTTTTTAACATACTTATCGACGGACTCAACTGTTTTGCTGATTTTTTGCCAAAGATCTTGAGATAAAATGGGTCCTAACAATTGAAAAAATGTGGATTCCGTGGTATTCTTGTCCTGCATTTTAACTCTCCTTATAGTTAGAGTTGGACAAGAACTACTCCACCTCTAATTATAAGGCTTTTTTATGTTAAAATACAGTGTTTTTGGCATATTATCGTCGGTTATCGGTACTTTACACGATATATCGCAGCAAGGCTTAACTTGACAAATAATCATCAACTTTATGCAACCCTAGTGTCTCATGATGGAATAATTTCTCTACAACTCCCAGTGTATACTGGAAAAAAGGCATTTTGATACTGACAGTGGGGTTCTCATGCCCACTTGAGAGTATATAAAATGCCTTTTTTGTTTGTCTAAAAAAATAGAGAGAGGAGAAATTCTATTGAAGGTTGAGACGGTCTTAACAAACAATGGCAAGACACGGTATGTTTTGCTTAATAACGAGGGGGTATTCGTGGAACCAGTTAATAAGTTTTTAAAGTTTAAAGATAATAGCGGTTCAGCTAGAGAGACGCTAAGGGCATATTGTTATCACTTAAAGTTCTATTTTGAGTTTCTAGAACAAAAGAATTTAGATTATCCGGACGTAGGTATTGATGAAATGGCTGAATTCTTGCGGTGGCTTCAAAACCCTCACATGAGCGTTAAGGTGTCTTCTATTTTACCGATGGTGCCCATCAGAAAGGCCAACACCGTTAACACTATTATGACGGCGGTTGAAGTGTTTTACGATTACTTGAGCCGGCATATTGATTATTCTATTAAGCTGTCAGACAGGCTTAAACGGCAGATGATGGGTTCACGAAGAGGATTTAAAGATTTTCTATATCACATTAACAAAGATAAGCTCTTTAACAAAAAGATTCTTAAGTTGAAGGAAGCTAAATCCCGTCCTAAAACGCTCCCCCGGAAAGACATCGTTTTACTAATTGAAGCATGTACCAATTTCCGGGATGAGTTTCTATTGCACCTGTTATGGGAATCAGGTATGAGGATTGGTGAGGCATTAGCTCTATGGATTGAGGACTTCGAAATTGACGCAAGAAGAATTCATATTAGGGATCGCGGTGAGTTGTCTAACTTAGCAGAGATCAAGACGGTGTGTAGCCCTAGAACGCTTGATGTTAGTGCAGACCTAATGAATATGTATCTGGACTATATTACTGAGTTCCATACAGATGACGTGGATACTAATCATGTTTTTATTAAAATCTTGGGCAAAAACAGGGATCATTCCCTAGAGTATGGTGATGTCACATCTCTGTTTAAACGGCTAAGTAAAAAAACGGGGATTCCCGTAAATCCTCATATGTTTCGCCATACTCACCTGGACAGCTTAAGAAGACTCGGATGGGAACCCGAACTGGTACAAAAACGTGCGGGTCATGCGAACTACCAGACCACCGTCCAAGCGTATTACCACGTGACGGATGAAGAAGTCCGCGAGGCGTGGGAAAAAACCGAGGCAAGAATACTATTAAAGAAAACTAAGATAGGAGCAGATTCGATTGATTGAGATTTTTCAAGTTGAACCTGCCCGTGGACAACAGCAGGAAATTCATGAGTTTCTTACGAGCTACTGGATGAACGATGTTTGGAACACAGATGACGCCTTCTTTGATAAACTACGTCCCCAAAAATGGTTATTATCTAACAGGTCAGTTCATTTCTCGACCTTCCCTCTTTTGCTAAGAGATGAAGCCAAGTTCATGTTTGGAAGCCGTTTGCAAAACCAAGAAATTAAGTTGATTACAGTCATAACATACGGCAGTGCAATTAAACGATTAGGACGCTTTTTAAGCAAATATTACCCTGGCGTAGTAAGTATTGTAAATATTCCCTTCGATAAAGCCCAAATTCAGTGGCGGACATTTTTAATTGAAGAAGGAATTAAAGTTGACAGCAAGTATGTAACTAATTCTAGCCAGGTTCTATTCAACATAATTTGCTCTTTCTTTCTGAACTACTACGACACTCGTGAGGAAACAGAAAAAGACATTTGGGATGTAAGAAAGATTCCTGGAACAAGAATTACTGAAAACAAATTTGATCACTCTCTTAATTTTTCCAAAATACCAATACCTTTTCGAAGTCTTACAAAAAGGTATCTTAAGTTCAGAATAACCATTGTTTCTCATGGTCAGGGAGCACATGACTTGGCGTGCCTGGTTTTATTTTTTGGATTCTTGCACGAACGTTACCCAACATGGAAAGGCTTAAAAAATTTGACCAGAGAAGACATGGAGGCCTACCTTTTTTGGTATAGAGCCTACGCTGTTGAATGGAAAGAGCAGCACTATAAATTTCTGATTGGGCTTGATACATTTCTGAAATATATTCAAAGAGCCCAATATCCAGAAGCTTCAGACCTACCTTCATTTTTGCTTTTGTTTAAAGAAGATCTGCCGAGACTACCCCAAAGAACAGAAAATGATATTAAATACATTCCTGACGGAGTCCTTCAACAGCTAGAAGATCATATAGAGCAGGTATCCCCTGCTGAATACATCCCTGTCATCATTCTTTTACGAGCATCAGGTTGGCGTATTTCCGATATTCTAAATCTTCGATATGATAAATGCTTAGACCGAACCAGCCAAGGTTGGTATCTTTGCGGAGATATTAATAAAACACAAGTCCTCAACCACCATGTCCCGGTTACTGATCAAGTAGCGCTTGTTGTGCAAGCTGTCGTTGATGAAGTTAAAGGGAGAAGTACCCTTGACAACAACCCCAGCAAACTTCTCTTTGTCCGATTTAACGGTAAACGTAAGGGGCATTGCCCCGCAGGACAGACCATTCGAAAGGCATTAAATCGCCTTGCCAAACAACAAAACATTGTTGACGACCAAGGACATGTATTTCACTTTGGTAATCATGCCTTTCGCCATTATGGTGAGTGCAGGGAAATGGTGAGTGAACTGCTACATACCAATATTTCGGCTATTTTTCTTCGAATCACTCACCATTTTATTTGCATCAGTTTTTACAAAGCGAGTTTAGGAACATCATCAAATTGGTATCATTAC
>DASRMA010000093.1:0-25848 GCA_035648155.1 Desulfosporosinus sp. | reverse complement strand
TTACGAAAACAGACGGCTTACAACAGGAATACCCGGTCACCTGGAGCCTTTCGTCGGTAAACACTCTCCGTGCAGGTACCTATAAATTCGAAGGAACGGTAAAAAACTATAGTGGTCATGTTAATCTAACCTTGACTATCACTCCGTACGTCACGAAAGTAGACCGTATTGCCGCTGAGATCATCCTCGGCGACTCCTTTGTCTTTCCCAGTACGATTGTCGCTACCCTGAGCGATGGCACCTCCACTATTTTTCCTGTTACGTGGAGCAGCAATATTATCCCTCTCAATAAGGTAGGTACTTACACCTTCCAAGGCAAAGTTGAGGGCTTAACTCAAGCAGCAAGTTTAACCCTTAAAGTATCCGCAGATGTCAAAGTTAATTTTCCAGATCTAAATTTAAAATCGGTTATTGGCGATAAGGTTGGCAAAGACCTCGACGAAACAATCTATAGAAGTGATGTTATTGATATTACTACTTTAAATGCAAGAAGTTCAGGCATCGCAGATTTAACGGGTTTGGAGTACCTACCTAACTTAAAAACCCTTGATCTCAGCAACAATGGACTAACAAAAGCCACCGTTCTTACCAAACTCACACATTTAAAGACCTTGAAGTTACGCAACACCGATCTCCAGAATCTCGGAGCATTAAGAGGCTTAATAACACTCACCTATCTCGACATATCCGATAATTATATTAAGGATTTTTCTCCGCTGAGCTATTTCACGGGCTTAACCACTCTTTATTTGGACTATAACGAACCTATGATACCCATCTTGAATTATACTCCTGACTACAGTTCAGTGAGGTCCTATTATAAGAATCTAACGAGGAAAGATTTTCGATTATAGCAACCAGTTTTTTAACTGAGAGTATCATGTTCTTAAATCGTATGCGCAACTGCCAACGTTCCCCCTTGCAACGCCCGACCAGAGACAGCACGAATTGTAGGATGCATGACCAACCAGTACGTCGTATCCGGCGATAAAGTAACCTGTGGAATCACTTGTACATTGGATAAATCAAGAGGCTCAAAAGTCGAGAGGGTCCTCTCTCCAGTTTCACTATTAATCAGCTCAATACTGGTGTTATTCACGGTTTCCCAGTCGACGAGCCCCGCAAAGTGCACGGTGAACTTCTTATCGAGCGGAATCTCTGATAATTCACTGACTTCACGATAACTAGGATAATATAAAGGATATCTTTCTAATTTTAGGGCTGCACTGGCTGAGCCGGATTTTTGAAGTTCTCCCCAAGCTTCCCAATAATCATCAGTTCTGCTCTCTGCAAGGCCAACCGAATCACTCGATAAAATCAATTCCGCTGCCTTAAGCGGGTCCGCTTGTTTCATCACTACATCAGGGCTAATACCGACCTTATTAATTTCATGCCCAAGTGGAGAATAAAAATGATCAACCGTCATTTTGAGAACACCACCGTTGGAGAGGGGGAACATGTTCTGCACTGAACCCTTCCCATAGGTGGTTGTCCCTACGATTGTCGCCTTCTGATAATCTCTGACTGCCGCGGTTAAAATCTCTGAGGCACTAGCGCTGTTTTCATTGGTTAACATAACCACCGGTTTGCTTAGAGTAAAGCCGTGATCCAGCGCTCTGTATTGATCGAAATCCCCCGTTCGGTCTTTGACTAGTACCGCGATATCTGGGCCAATAAAATAACCCGCCAGGTCAAGTGCAGTACTCAGGTATCCCCCTCCGTTATCTCTTAAATCCACAATCCAGCCATCGACATTTTGGTCTCTTAAGCAATCAACTGCCGTCTTGAATTCCGTCGCAGTATCACTGCCAAACGAATTTAGATCAAGATAGCCGATATGCCCCTCGAGCACTTCCCCAGTTATGGTCGGTTCAGCAATGGCCCTGCGTGTGATACTTATATCCTTAGTTTCTGTCCCTTGCATCACCCTGATCTGAACTGAACTTCCTTCAAGACCCCTTAGTATGCCCACTACCTTCTCCGACGAAAGCCCTGCCAACGACTTCCCTGCGGCACGGATGATCACGTCCTCCGGTTTCAATCCAGCCTCCTCAGCTGGTGAACCAGCGACGACGGATACCACCTTGACCCCTTCTGTTATCATTTCCATGCGAATTCCTATCCCAGAAAAGCGCATGTCAATGCTCCCCAGAAAGTCTTGGTATTGCTCCGGGGAAAAATACCTTGTATGCGGATCTCCCAGCCTTTTCAGCATCTCTTCTATCGTGGGGGCATTTAAGACATCGTCAGAGACCTTATCCACATACTGATTTTGAAGCAATGAACGAATTTGTGGCAAGACGTTATCACCTGAAGCCAAAGCCGTCGTCGAGGCACTTAGTATTAAGATAAAGACGAGTATTAAGTTTAAGAGTACCTGACCAACTGCTCGCTTACGGTAAGTTCTTGCTAACATATTTATCTGCCTCCAATGTAACTATCCACGGATCTCGTCAGTGGATATCGGAATATATAAGTATTGTAATTTACTACTTTTCTGATGTCAATTACTTTATAATCACTTGTGTAAGGTCATCCCCTCATCCCTGAAAACACCAAAAGAGTCTTTCGCCAGTTCTGTGAACTGACGAAAGACTCTTTGTTTAATTGTAACACTCCAGGCTAGAAAAGATTATTTATTCAGCGATAGCAGCGTCGATATATGCATTAGCTTGTGCCAATGTTTTCACGACATCTACTCCACTAAAGTTTAGTGCTACAGGTGTTGAATTAGTAGCCGAAGTTGCTTTGGTTAATTTATTTAGACCCTCAGCTACTACTAACTGTTGAGTTGCTGTTAATGCTACAAATGGCGCATAACCATATCCGATGAGAGCTGCCTGTGTTGAAGTATTCGTTGCAACCGCTAAGTTACCGATAAGGTTAAATTTAGCAAGTTTAGCTTCATGTGCAGCAAGGGCTGTTTTTAAGGGCGCTGTTGCATAGCTAGTTCCTGCTTCATTTAATACGATAGCAGTTGTCAAAGGATTAGCTAGACTTGAACGATTATTAACGACAAACTGTGCTCTTCAAGTTTAACTTGAGAAGAAGCGTTTAGATAGGCAGTTGCGGTTGCGTTAGAGGTAGTACCCGCTGCGATTTCAGTTAAGGCATCGCCCACCTGAGCGACAGTCGATGTAGCCTTGGCAATTGTTGCCACATTAGCTGCTTCGTTTGCTGAGCTGTTTACTCCAGCAATAAGCGCTGTTACTTTAGCCGCAGACTCAACATCTGCAAGAATCTTACTGTCTAAAGCCGTAAGGTAAGCCCCTAAAGAACCATCTTTCACTTTAGCCATATCAAATTTATTAGCTGTATGACTTGTGACATCTGCTAGTTTTTGCAATGCTGTCTTTACGTTTGGGGTTTCAGTGTTCATCTAAACTGCCCTATTGGGTTTATAAGTGAGCTAAATTTCCATTAACTAGGTCGTAACCCATTAATATTACAAATCCATCTTATGGCCCTTATTTCGCGTTTATAGCCAAGTCATATTGTCCAAACATTATTTCACTGTAACCTGCTTTAACAATTTTCCATCTTTGGCAACAATGATATCAATAGTGCTGTCAGGATATTTCTTTTTAATAACTTCGCTGTATTTCTTCACAACTTCATCTGCGGAAAGTGCCTGTTCATCATTTATTTCAATGTCTACGTTCACAGCACGTTGTTCACCTTCTACCACTTGAACCATAACCTTTTCAATTCCCTTTTCGGCTTCAAGCTGTTTAGTTAGTTCAGCATCACTCTCTAACTTAGTAGTGGGCTTAGAACTATCTTCTTTCAATTCTGTTCCTTGATTTGGGCTGTTCTTCTCCGAAGATGATTTAGAACCCGAACATCCTGTTACCAAAAGAAGCACCGTTACTATAGCAATAATCGTTAACCATTTATTCTTAGACACCGTGCGCCACCCCCTTTTGCCTATTTCTATGGTCGATTTTAGCAGATACAATCTCATATGTAAAGTTACGTGAGGATGAACGTTCTCTCACTTGTACCCCTCTGGCCCCTAACTATCCAACGATACCCGAAGGCATCTATTGTAAAAAAAT
This sequence comes from Desulfosporosinus sp., assembly GCA_035648155.1. Classification (GTDB taxonomy): domain Bacteria; phylum Bacillota; class Desulfitobacteriia; order Desulfitobacteriales; family Desulfitobacteriaceae; genus Desulfosporosinus. The sequence continues at coordinate 21,790 of DASRMA010000093.1, read as the reverse complement.
GCGATTTCATTACCAAAATTTTGTTAAATAACTTAGAACGTATGTTCTTATTAGTTTTATTGCGTTATAATGTCCATAATGACAAAAAAAGGATAGGAGGGTGATGGCGTGGGAGAGGTAACTCAACTGGTGTATAGTGGGCGAAAAATGAGAGACGCGCGTCGAAAAACAGGCATTTGGAACCAGAAGGAACTAGCCAATCGGACCGGGATTGCGCCTAATATCATTAGTGATCTAGAACGTGGTCAACGCTCAATGAGCCCAACTTGGGCAAAGCGAATTGCGGAGGCGGTTGGAGTCTATACAACTGACCTCACGGAATAATGTGTTCTATCAGTAGAACGAAATTGTAACTTAGAAAGGGGCAAGGGAAGATGGGTGCATGGGTAGGACTGGAACGATTTCTACATTTATCAATGGGGGGTCAAGTGGGCTGGAGTAGTGTCGCCAATTGGTATCAAGAAGGAGTGAGGTGCCTCCAAGATGTGGCTGAGCTTAAAAAACGTTGGGAAGATCTCCGCTTTGTTAAACGCGCAAAGATCTGCTAGGTGTGATTTGATTACCGACCTTTGCCATTGCCTAACCTGTTGACAAAAATATTCTGTGTCGAGTATACTGAATATAGAACAAACGTTCTTGGCAGAGAGCAGTTCACATGATCTCTACCTGCTCTAGAGATCAGTGAATATTAGCCGAAAAGAAAGGATGGAAAACAATGGCTAGTGTCAGCAAAAAAGTTCTACGCATGACCTTTAACAATATCTTAGGGAGTGCGGTTAGTTTCACATTACCGGAGCCTAGACTCGATTTGACCGGAGCGGAAATTGAAGCCGTCATGGATCAAATTATTGCGAAAGATATTTTTCTAACCACCGGTGGTACGCTCGTTTCCAAGCGAGATATCAAGCTCATCGATACGACGACTGATGATCTCTATGAAGTACCAGTAGTTTAATCGAGGTCCGTAGATGAGAAGGAACGGTCGAAGTTCCTCCTCATCTAATATTGCTAATAGAGGAACTAATCCATATGAACGTGGATAGTTCCTCTATTAGTAATATCTTGGCTTTGTGTCATAGAAGAATCTCTTTAAAGCCGGGTGGAAAGACGTCCCTCGTCACATTATTATTGAATAACCTTTATATTCCAAGTTGATATATCAATATCCTTATCTGATATAATAGAACCGAAGTTAAATGCCCACACTATAGCCCTAAACGGTTCAAGAATTAAATCCTCAATAGTAAATAGCCCACGAGCTAACTCGGCGTTTTGGGCATCAAAAACAGCTATTGGCATTTGTTCTAGACGTACTTTCTCATCTGTAGAATTTCGGATTATGACTGTTGTAAGAAGCTCGTTTTGTGACGTAAGCTGTGCGTGAAGTGGTGAAAAATTAATTTCTCCAAGCTTTATTGGAGGAAGTTCTCTTAATATACGTCCCAGTTCAAGCTGTTGGTTTTCATCTGTATTTTTAGGGAACTCCTGATAACGGATTTGAACACTTTGGGTAGGTTTAGCTGGGACTTCAAAGCACACCTGGCACGCTTCAGGTATATCTTGAACGAAAACATTACTTGGGAGGAAATTCACAACACAAGCCTTAGTCGAGCCACCTACAATTTCACCTATGGTCTCTCCGTCAAATGTTTGCCGCGCTAGAACTCGCCTATCCGAATCCATCAATACTAAGGGTATATCATCAAACTTCAATTTATGACTAAGTCCATTGCTGACAAAAAAGCCTACCAGCAATGCTCCATCCACTGCCATTGCACTGGTAAAATGGATGGTAACTTGTCCCTCATTGACAGATAGCAGTTCATCTAACTGTTCTTCGGAATTATGTTCATTCTGCCCCAATGGGTTTGCCTCAACAATAGCCTTCTCAGATAGTTCAAAATCTTGTTTATTACCTTTGAATTTTGTAAAATCCCACATAACTTATATCCCCCTATATTGATACCCACAATTTATATTGTCTCATATCTTGCAATTGTTTACTACTAGTATTTTGGCTGCGGTTGTAATAATCAGCACTCGATCATTTCATTCGTTTAAAGCCAAGTCATATTATCCATATAGTCGCCTCTTAAAAGAGGTGTTAGTTTGCTTCTCAGTGGCTCTGATATATCTCTCAGCCTTAGATCATCTATTGTCAAGATGTCCACCGTATCTAATTTAAGTTTGTCTGCCAATTCCTTGGCTGTAAGATTCTGGTTTTTTCGAAGCTCTTTAACTGTTTTCTTTTCCTTGAACCCCAAGCCAAAAAACAAAGTGACTCCTCCTAGCACGCCCTATAATATACACTCTATAATACCATACTCAATTAGCCACAAGCCAGGAACACGGAATTGCAGCAGTCCTTTACATGATTTCATCCTAGAAACAATAAGAGAGCCTCCGCCAGCTTATAAGTGAAAACCATCTTGTTGCATTCAGATTATTAATTCCCTTTGTATTGGGTCTGACTCTGGGGGAAGCTACGGCCGACAGAAGGGCCTCCCTATAAAATAAATAAAGAAGCAAGATCAAATACCTCCCTATCAATCAAGGTGGGGTATTTGATCTTACTTCTTTATAGGCAAGAAATAGTAAAGGAGAAGCCTAGGCTCCTCCTTTACTATTTCAAATTATCCCTTATAATTTGAAATTGTAGTATTGGCGTTTGTTAATGCTCCATTTACAGCATCAAGAGTCCCTTGAATGGCTTGTCTATTTTCAGGTTTTTCTACTGATCCGAGTGCACTGTTCAGACAATTCTGTGCATTTTGAAGACCAATCACCACATCTTGAACATGTTGTTTAGCGTTTTTGTTTTGCATTAAATTTTTACCTCCAATAATTTATTTGAGTACGACCTTAGTATTTGTTATTTAGCTCAAATTATACCTGCCATTGCAAATAATTCCCTGTGACCCATTATGTCCTTGAGGAAATCGAATAGTTATTGCTGTGCTTCCATGATAAATAGCTCCTTCAGTTTTAAAAAGTTATAAGATGATTAAGACAGGCGCTAGAGCCGCAGAGTTTGAAAATGCCATTGAATGGCTTGTGTTATCCGGGATCGTCACGCGCATCTATTCCACTCAATCTTATTACGTTAGGGGTTTTCACCCTCGTTATCAATACCTGGATGATCATGATGACCAGTGGGTTATTGCCCGGCTTTTACGTACCGGGCTTTGGAGTATCCTTCCTTGTATCCATCATGGTGTGCTTAGCGAATTGGGGTTTCAAGGAGTTAGGGCCTTAATCCCAGTAAATCAAGAGAAAATATAACTAAGGCAGGAAGCGAGTATCATTGCTTCCTGCCTTAGTTATAGTTTGTGCCAGTTCAATACGAGAACACGCTATAACCGCTCTTTAACGAATCACTAGACTATGCACATGAAATGTTTCTCGGTTAGCTATTCTCAGATTTCATTATGTTATACTTGAGTTATCCCATGCCCCAAGAACAAAGAACATTTAAAATCAAAGAGGTGTTATATGTCTAAGCATAGAATTGTCATTGTTGCTGCAGATGAGAAAGTGAGCAGGGAATATAAATCTCAACTGCAAGGCATCTTTGGCAGCAAAATTGAAATTGAATTGTTAAGCTTGGAAGATGACACAGAAATCTTCTTAGGCTTTGATCTTATTCTTGCGGCAAGTCAGGCCATATACGAAGATGTCAAAAAAAAGGCTCCCCTTAACGCTAAAATAATTTCCGTTATCAGGAATATTAATACTCTAGAACTTCAGAAAGTTTTCAACATAGAACCTGGTAGCACAGCACTTGTTGTCAGCAACTACTTTGACGCAGCCCAGGAAACGGTCGCTCTGCTTACTGAACTGGGTTTGAATCACATCAAATATATCCCTTACTGTCCAGGTTGTGTCCTGGATCCTTCGCTTCTGAATTCGGTTAATTTAGCGATTACCGCAGGTGCTTCCGACTTTGTCCCTATAGGGATCCATCGAATTGTCGATTTGGGACTCAAAGTCATCGATATTTCAACGGTTGTAGAGATTATCATTAACCTAGGGCTTTCCTTAGAGCGCATCAATGTCTTTACTCTCAGATATATGAAAGAGTTCATTGCTTTAAACAGGAAAATCAGTGATTTGAAATACCGTTTAGAAGCGGTACTAGATGCTTCCTCCGATGGTATCATTTCTCTGGATCTACTCGGGAACATTGTCTTCTTGAATCAAAATGCAGAAACTTTTCTTTCTCCCCTGAAACCCATAAATATCGGTGCAAACATTGAAGAATATACGACGAATCCGTTGCTCCTCCAATTTGTTATGAGTGTAGATGAAAGGGACCATGATGTTTTCAAGCTGAATAAGAGGGATGTCATCATCTCAAAGAACTACCTCAAAAGTGCCGCTAAGATTACGGGCACGGTCGTGAGTTTCCGCTATGTATCAGAACTCATGGACATTGAAAAGCAGGTTCGCCGCAAATTAAGTAGTACAGGAAATATTGCTAAATATGACCTCTCTGATATTATCGGTTCCAGTAAACGCATCCGAACGGCCATTGATATGACGCTTAAAATCGCTCGAACAGATCTTTCTGTCCTCTTATTAGGGGAAAACGGAACCGGGAAAGAGCTCTTTGGCCAGTCTATCCATCGTAACTCAGCAAGACGAGAAGGGCCCTTTGTCGCCGTCAATTTTGCAGCTCTACCAGAGAATCTAATTGAAAGCGAACTTTTCGGATATGAAGAAGGTGCCTTTACGGGCGCTAAAAGAGGCGGTAAACTAGGACTCTTCGAATTAGCCCATAAGGGAACGATCTTTCTAGATGAAATAGGCGATGCCCCCCTAAGTATGCAAGCTAGATTGCTGAGAGTCATTCAGGAGAAAGAAGTGCTCAGAGTAGGCGGTGTCAGCCCCATCCCTATTGATGTACGGGTAATCGCTGCTACAAACAAAAACCTTAAAAATATGATTGAGGACAATTTATTTCGCAAAGATCTCTACTACAGAATTAATACCATCACCTTGTGTATCCCCGCCCTAAGGGAAAGAAAAGAAGATATACTTGATATTATCAACTACTACCTTGATGCCCTCCACGCGCGAAAGACTTTCTCCAGCCAATCCTTGCACGTTCTGATGGAGTACAACTGGCCGGGGAATGTTAGAGAGCTACAAAATCTCATTTACTATGTCGCGGAATTAGTGGACAGTGACCTTATTGAAGTTGATGATCTACCGCAGGATTTCTATCCGGAGCATCACTTACCACATTCCATCCAAGGCGACCTACAAAAAGGAAAGGAGGCCCCCCCCTTCAGATTCTATCGTGACCTCTTTGGAGCAATATGGAGATTCTCGAATCTTCAGCTTCGTTCTAAAGGAACTTCTTACGATTGAGGAAGTTTACCAGAGAGCGAGCCGCTCCTACTTGTTGGATAAACTCAAGCATCGGGGAGTACACATAACGGATCATGCTCTTCGGAAGGTTCTTAAAATTTTGGAAGAACTGGACTACATCCGGATAGGGAGTACAAAACAAGGCACAAGAATTACACTCAGAGGAAAAGAATTATTAACAAAACTTGAAGTTAACCCTTCGTAACTAAAAAAAGGAGGTCTCTATGGAATTTATGGAAGTAGTGGAACAACGAACGAGTGTCAGGACTTTCCTTGATAAAGAGGTTGCAGATGACCTAATTCTTCAGATACTCTTTTGCGGCCATAAAGCTCCAACAGCCGGTAACATCCAGCCCTGGGAGTTTATCATCATTAAGAACCCTTCCCTGAAACAAGAAATCGTTAATACGACCTTTGTTGGGAATAACGAGCAGAGTGAAAAAACACAAGTTTGGATGTTAAACGCCTCTGTGTTCATCGTCGTCTGCGCTGATATCGAGCGGAGCGTGGCGCGTTATGGTAAAAAAGCAGCAGAGAGTCTCGTTTACCTTGACTGCTCCGCTTGCGTTGAAAATATGTTGTTAGCCATCGTAAATTTACATCTCGCTAGTTGTTATGTAAGCGGATTCAACGAAAATAAATTGACCTCGGTTCTTGGTCTTCCTTCTGGGGTGATCCCTGTGGCGGTTGTACCGATAGGCTATCCTGCAGGGCAGACAGAAAAGCGGAATAAGCGTCAGCTAGAATCCTTGATTCATTGTGAAACTTTCGGAAACTTACACAAGCAGGGCTAAACGATTCCCTATTTCATAACGCTCCGAGTAGAAGTTCTCTGCATTCCTTTAAGGTGTAACAGACACGATTTCTTCCCCTGATTAGCTGAGTCCGTAGAAATTTCTGCTCAATTACACTAAGCTTTGGCATTTTCAGCATGGGCGCCAAATCCGGAATGGGAGGAACCATGACCGCAGGATCGTGTTTGAATTCAGGCTTACTGGTATAATTCATACGGATCAATTTCCTTGTCAGTTTCAGGATCGTTTCATTAATTCTTTTTAGCTTGGTTTCGTCGCCTCGAGCCTTTAATGCTTCGAGGTGAAATGTATCTAAAGCCTCTCTTAGCATTTTTATCTCATTGAATACACTGGTTAGATCAAAGCCACCTTCAGTTACTTCCCAGTATTCCTGCAGATAATTTTCCATCGAGGTTAACATCTTCCTGCAATCAATGGGGATAATCTCTGCATTTGCCATCTTTAAGGCACCCGCTAAATAAAGCTGTGTATCCCTCAGAAAGATCCTTTCATCAACGAGATGAAGGTCGTCATCCTCAGTATGCCATTCGATATTCCCACCGCATCCATAGACCGGATAATAGCCCAGTTCTTCCATCTTCCTTTTGCCTATCTTAGAACTTAGCATGAAGAAAGAAGATACTCCAATATTATGGAAGGAGTAATCGCCTGCCCGAACAGGTCTTCTCCAGTCAGGAATGATCCCGGTTACATCTGTTACAAGTTCTCGACAAAAATCATCGACATCTTCTGTCCACATCATGTCTTCATAGGTGTCGGCATGAATACAACCTGGTGCCTCGCAGTTGACCTGCGCGATGCAGTTTTTTTCTATTTCTAACCCATACTGGTCTACAAACCAGGTGGATCCAGCAAATCTGCCCGTTGAATGTCCTGGCCACCAGGCAACCCATATGCTCCTTTTTAGTTCGTTTCTATGCAGATTAAGCACCCTTGACACTTCCAGAAGTGTTGCATTGCCTAGGGCATTATCCCCGATTCCAGCATGCCAAGAATCGAGGTGACCATGCAGGAGTACGAATTTCTCGCTTTCCTGGTAACCAGGTATTTTAGCCAAGACGAGTGGACAGGTTTTCCACCCTTCTTTGAGGGATGTCCTCACGGCACCTCTTACCTTTTCTTCTTGAACCTTTTGTATCAATTTTAGCCCATTATCGTGATTGATTGAGACAACGGGTATTTTGACCAGATCATCAAGGTCATCGAGCTCCGGTGTACCCCAGACCGTAGTACAGATGCCTTCATGAATCAGTTCCCCCGCCTGGACGAAGATTGCAGCAACGCCACCGTGGGTCATAATGTCATTGACTTTATCTGGGGAGGGGATCCCATCGCATATGACAATCTTCCCTTTAGGGTTTCCTTCGAAAATAAGCTTATATTCCAGTTCACCCCAGGCATAAGGTTGAGGCGAACTGGCAGCATAAATCAGCTCCCCATCGACCCACCTTTCATCCGTGGACATAGAATAGGATGGTGTTTTCGCTGGAATATCATAATTCAGGCCAATAATCTTTAGTTCCGCCTTTTGGGGTGTACTTAGATATAATTCTGGCCATAAGATTTCATATGGAATCTTGTAGACACTTAATTTCTCGGCGATATAATAAGCAGCTATTTTTTCTTCTTGACTTCCCGATTGCCTGACCAAGTTCTTGAATTTATCTAACAGAAATGCGGTCTCGTCGAAACTAACTTCGCTAAGGACCACTCTCTCTTCTACTGTAAGCATGCTATTCCACCTTGCTACGAAAGCGTTATTTTATTTAAAGAAGGCCCCACAACACGGTGCCGTGTTGTGGGGCCTTAATCACCCCTGTAACGACTATACCCAAACCTCTTCGAGAACCCGGATTACATTTCCCCCAACCACTTTGGCAATGTCCTCATCTGAATAATTATGCTTGACAAGCCATCTGACGATATTGAGTGAGGCCTCCGTCGGGTTTTCTAGCCCTTTGACATAAGGAACTTCGTCGAAATGAGCAGTACCTTCATGAGCGCTCTGAATTGAGAGATGTGAAGCGAAAGCATGGTGCAAGGCGACATGATCTCCATAAAGTGTATCCGGTCCGAAAGCTACAAAATCGATACCTACTAGGTCTTTGATATATTCGAAGTGTTCCATAAAACCTTCAATGTTATGGTCTAAGTTATTGACGGTCAACGTAGTGTGCGGAGCGGCTTCAATCCCGATGACTCCGCCTTTTGCGGCGCAGGCTTTGATGACATGATCCGGTTTTAAACGACGTGTATTCCAGATCTGTCGGGCACCACAGTGTGACATGAAAATTGGATGCTTACTAGCTTCAATCACATCTATGGTCGTATTATCTCCTACATGCGAGCAGTCAATCGCCATACCTACCTTGTTCATGCGCTCCACGACTTTATACCCTTGTGCCATGAGTCCCCCGTCGTTCTTTTCTTTAAGCCCTGCGCCCAGAGAATTCCCTTCGCTATATGTGATCCCCATGAGTCTTACTCCAAACCCATAAAGGATTTCCACACGATCCACTTCATTTTCCAGCATTGCAGCGCCTTCGATGGTAGGCACTAAAGCCATCTTACCTTCTTTGTGCGCCCTATAGAGGTCCTCCACTTTTTCCGCCCGAATAATAAAGTTTTGATGTGCTAGGTCACAGAGGCGTATCCCTAAGTCATGAAGTACATCATTCCATTTCCAGCCGTTTTTGGAGCCAATCGTATTAGTCCCATCCATAAGGTTATCAAATACAACATCAAGATAAGATTTAGACAGTGCTTCATAAGCCGCAATCTGTCTGCCTTCGCGGTTATATTCAAATACTTGTTTCATATCCTCTGGAAAATACACGGGATGGTCATGCAAAGAAATAATGATCGATTTATCCACGACTTCGAGTAAGCGTTTCTCTTGCGTTTCGTTCAACGGGAGAAGATAAGGCTCTACCCTTTCTGTCGCCGAGGAATACTTAAAATACGGATAGTCGACCCCTTCTTCAAGATAAGAATATGCTTTGTAGCCGTCATAGGCCTTCTTCAATGTCATTTATCCCACTCCTTATTTAAATTTTCATTACCATACTTCCCTTAGTAATCTTACCGTGTTGCCGCCTAATACCTTGCTCATGTCCTCATCGGAATAGCCGTGCTTGATCAACCATCGTACAATATTCCAAGAGGCTTCGGTGGGATTTTCTAGACCTTCAACGTAAGGAACGTGTTCAAAGTCGGCACCCGCGGTATTTTCTGCGATGGACATAGACTTACTGAACAAGCCATGCAGACCAACATGATCCCCATATAGGGTATCTGGTCCAAAGGTAACATGCTCTATCCCCACGAGATCTTTGATGTATTCAAAGTGTTCCATAAATGACTCAATACCATGCCGTGTATGCTTTTTCGTTATCGTGGTATGTGGCGCGGCCTCGATCCCAATCACACCTCCTTTGTCGGCGCAGGCTTTAAGGACATCATCCGGTTTCAATCGTTGAATGTTCCAAAGGTTACGGGCACCGATATGAGAGATAAAAATTGGCTTGTTGCTTGTCTCTATCACGTCCCTGGCAGTCTGATCTCCGGTGTGCGAGACATCAATCGCCATCCCGATTTTGTTCATTCTTTCAACAGCAGCTTTGCCAAAGGTCGTCAGTCCTCCGCTGGACTTCTCTTTTAATCCGTACCCCAAGCTGTTGGACTCGCTGTAAGTGATCCCCATCATACGAACGCCTAATCCGTAAAGAATCTCAATTCTATCCAGTTCATTTTCAATCATTGTTGCGCTCTCAACCGAGATAAACCAAGCAATTTTACCTTCGCGCTTGGCCCTGAAAATATCCTCAAGACTATGCCCTTTGATGATAAAGTCTTGATGTGCTATATCACACGAGCGCATCCCAATGTCGTGGATCACATCCAGCCACTTCCACCCAGCCTTCGAACTGATCACACAGGTTCCATCCATCATGTTGTCAAAGACTGCATCGAGATAGGAATGGGCAAGTCCCTCAAAGGCGGTCGCTTCTCTCCCTTCACGCTCATAGGCCATAAGTTCGTTGACATCTACTGGGGTAATCGTCGGATGTTCGTGAAGAGAAATAATCACATGCTCGTGGAGGATCCCAGCCAACCTAGCTTCTTCCTCTGCATTCAGGCTAACAAGATAGGGTGCCACCCTATTGACCTCCTGGGCTAAGGCAAAAGCCTGATAATCCCTATTTGGCTCGAGGTATTGGTAAGATTTGTACCCTTTATACCCTTTTTTTATAACCAGCACCTCACTTAATCAACTATTAAACAATCTCCAAGGGCTTCAAGGCAGTGGGCGAAACCCTTGGACAATATTGTAAGGAGAGGATGTTCTTATTTAGCCTTATAGACATTTATAATATATTTAGAATTGATTAAACCAAGGTTGCCAGGCGCAAGCCCCCAACCCTCAAAATCCTTGGAATAGCCGTAAGAATTGACACGAACCCAAGTGTTCACTGTCGGTAATTCTTTAACATACTCTTTTTGGAACTCATCCATCAACGTGACTCGTTTTTCATAGACTTGCTCCGCTTCAGATTGACGGATTAAGTCATCCATCTTAGCGTTCTTGAATTCCATGAAGTTCAAAGAAGCATTAGAGAGATAAATTGTACCTAAGGAAGAATCTGCATCGTCAATACTACCCCAGTCGATCACATTAATATCGAAGTTGTGTTGTTTGACGACTCTATCCGCATACGTGGCAGGGTCAACCGCTTTAAGGTTAATCTTCAGCCCAGCCTCCTCGGCATTGGCTTTAAAAACGTTGGCGATAGCATCAATATTGGGAGTAGTTGTCTTATAAATCAATTCAAATTCAAGCTTCTTCCCACTTGGGGCTTCGAGTACACTGTCATTATCTTTATCAACATACCCTGCATTTTTGAGAACCTTTTTCGCGGCCTCAATATCAAAGGCTGGGAATTTGACATTTGATTTAACTAGGTCTTTAAACACTGGAGAAATTGGGGTTTCCATTTTGACAGCGCCGCCCTGAATGGCCGTGTTGACCAACGCATCCCGGTCAATAGTCATGGCAATCGCATTACGCACATTGAAATCCTTCAACAGCTCGTTCTTGTAGCTAAACGCGAAATATCCAAAACCCAAGGAATTAATTCGCTTAACACCAAATTTATCAGCAGATGCTTCGAGTTGTTTTTGGGATGCTACAGGCATTGCTGCACCAGAGACATTAACTTCCCCGTTCTTCATCGCCAACACGAGCGCATTTGGATCAGGATAGATTCGGAACGTGATCGTTTCTAAAAAAGCGCCTTTCCCTTCGTTAGCTAAAGGCCAATTGGGAACCCGGTCAAAGGTATAGTACTCCCCTTTTTTGAATTCCTTCAGCTTGTAAGGACCATACCCAACACCATTGAACTTGAAGTTCATGGGGTCTGCCACACTTTCATAGATGTGCTTAGGCATAATGGGTACCCAGAAACCAATCTGGCTCAGGAAGTTAACCTGAGGTTTTTTAAGATAGTATTTGATCGTGGTAGGGTTGACAACTTCTGTTTTTTCTACCCCACCATACATATCAGCACCAAAGCCTAGTTTCTTTTCGACAATATACTTTGCCGTAAAAGCAAGGTCTTCCACTGTAAACGGCACATCATCATGCCATTTCATGCCATCTGGAATGGTGACAGTATATACCTTGGAATCTTCACTGATTTTATAATCCTTCATTATCCAAGGAATCTTTTTGCCAGAATCATCCGTGTCCATAAGGTTTGGTAGGGCAAGGTTCATCATCATGACAGAATTTATGTCATTAGATACCCAAGGAGCTAGGTTATAGGGATCTCCCGTCAGACCCACAACTAAGTTACCACCAACTTGAGGGGTTGTTACCGCAGTCGGCGTCGGCGCGGGGCTACTGTTGCCACAACCTGTCAACAGCAGGGATGCAATAGCCATGATGGCTGTAATCGCAACCGCTTTTCTTTTGATTTGCATTTTCTCACTCCTCCAAAATATTCTTATATTCGCACCGAGAAAGTCAGTTACTTTGTACTTTCTCAGAATTGCGCCCAAGTTGAACAAGCTATTTTCTCTTTAGAACTTGACCTGCATAAGGGGTCTTGATTTCCCCTTCATCTAAGGCTACTTGTCCATTAACTAAGACCGTATAAACACCCTCCGCAGTTGTTAATGGCTTCTTATAATCCATTTCGTGGGGGGAAGGAAATCGATAAGCATCTAGGTCAACCACTGTCAGGTCGGCATAATAACCCTCTTTTAATTCGCCACGTTCTTGCAAACCAAAGTGACGCGCAACCATTGAGGTATTACGGCGCACGATCTCCTCCACCGGAACGCCTTTTTCTCGGTACATGTTCATGAAGTTGGGGAAGCCCCCTCTTCTCTGCAATTCGTACCAATCATAGGGATCCTCAGGGTCGCCAAGGATCTCATCCGTACCCACACAGACATAGGGGTTCTCCATGATAGAGGCTGCATGTCCTGATTCTGGGAAATCTGCACGCACGGGTCCACCCAACCAAAAGACGTAGGAATTATCATCCGCTATGAGATCGAGCATGCACTCATCAGGATCCTGGCCACGTTCCACAGCGATATCCTGTACGGATTTCCCTTCGATGGAGGGGTCCTCTGACAAGATGATAAACTTATCTGATTTGTCACCGGCAAAGATATATGCGTCCCTCTTGATGAGCTCCCGCCCTTCTTTGGTTTTCAGAGCAGCCTTCACACCCTCTGGCCCTCCGTTGAATAGTTCATCAGATAAGGCCATAATAAATTGAATCAGTCTCGGCTTGCTCGTGCAATGCCCAGTACTTCTCGGAATGGTATCGACCAACACCCGTAGCCCCTCCTCAGCCGCCTGCTTCACCACGTCAAAAGCCTCTGGGCAGGTAGGTTTTAAGTGGGAAATCTGGATTTTTGTTCCCGACCGTTTACCGACCTCGATGAACTCTTCTGTCGCTTCCTTAATACCAATCGCGTGACGTAAGTGTGCCGCAGCGACACCGTCATACTCACCCACTATTTTAGTGACGGTCACAAGTTCATCCATGTCGGCGTAACGACTCGGCACATAATCCAGTCCAAAGGAAATACCCCAAGCACCTTGTTCCAAGTTATGTCGAATTATTTCTTCAACCTTTTTCGCTTCTTCTTCTGACGGCGGACGATCCACAGCCCCATTCATAACTGACCAACGAATGGTCCCATGCCCGAGCAAGGTCACGAAGTTAATATTAGTTCCTTTGCTCTCTACAGCCTTGGCATAGCCTTCGTAATCTTCCCAGCCTGGGAAGCGCTCTTTATAGTCATCTCTTTGCTTTGTACTCATAAGCCCATTACCCCAGTAGTAATCGAGAACTCGGGCCGTAGGACCAGGCGCAATAGAGTGACCACAATTCCCATTAACAACAGTGGTAACCCCTTGACGCAAGAACATCTCGTACGTTCCATCCACCAGGCAGATCCACTCTTCATGTACATGGGGGTCGATGAAGCCCGGAATGACGACCTTACCCGTGGCATTAACCTCTTTTGTCCCGTTTTCAACAATTAAAGTATCGATTTTAGCAATTTTGTCTCCCATAATTGCTACATCGCCGATAAATCCCTTTTTTCCAGTCCCATCTACCACAAGCCCATGACGGATTACGATATCATACATCCAAAAAAACCTCCTTTGTTACTCAATCTCTGGTTTTTGGGTTCAATGCATCATTGATGCCATTACCTAATAAATTGAAGCAAATAACATAGACCATAATGAACGCGCTAGTAAAGAACCACCACCACCAGGGATTTGGAGTATCAATAATCGCCCCCGAATCCCACGCTTTTTTCAAGATCGATCCCCAGGACCAGGTGGACGGATCTCCTAAACCGAGAAAACTAAGCCCCGATTCAGATAAGACAGCAGTAGCCATGACCAAGGTCATATTCACTAAAACCGGACCCGCCAGATTTAATAGAATGTGTTTGAAGAGAATCGTTCGAGAAGAAATACCCAAACATTTTGCTGCCTCGATATATTGCATCTCAGAGATCTTCATGGTCGAATTGCGTGTCACGCGCGCTAACGATGGCCAGGCTAAGATCCCAATCACTAAAGCAACATTGGTAATTGAAGAACCTACAATCGCTGCGATGACGATCATCAAAGGTAACATGGGCAGGGTAAGGAAGATATCAATAATGGTATCAATAATAGCTCCCAGAGTCCCTTTTTTATAGCCAGAAATCAGTCCTGACGGAATCCCGATCACCGCAGCCACCCCTACCGCCATAAAGGAGACATACAGGGACGTTCTAGCGCCCCATACCACTTCAGCAAAGACATCCAGCCCCAGCCCATCCGTGCCAAACCAATTTGCACCTGATGGGGGTTGGAGAGTCACCGGTCCATAGCCCTTTGGATAAGACGCGATTGCAGGTGCAAAGATCCCCAGCGCAACAATGATCATCACACCTATGAAGCCTATTAATCCTAATTTATTTCTAACGAAAGCTTGAATAAACGTTCTGTTTTGCATCCGTTTCAACCCCCTAACTTAATACGTGGATCAAGCCAGGCGACCACCAAGTCGGTGACAATGTTAACGGTCACGACAGCGACTGCGAGAATAATGAACGCGCCCTGCAACACAGGGAAGTCTAACGCCGAGACCGAGTCAAAGATCAGTCGCCCCACACCCGGCCAACCGTACACTGTTTCCGTCATCACCGCGCCGCCAACCATCGATCCGATGATGAGCCCGGAAACCGTGATCGTCGGGATCATAGCATTTTTCAAGGCGTGGGTTCGGACAACATACTTTTCATTCCACCCCTTTGAGAAGGCAGTCCGGATATAATCCTCTTTGAGCACCTCATTCATGCTGTTCCGAGTGTAAAGAATAATTGTGGCCACGTTTCCGACAAAAAGGGTCAGAGCTGGTAGAATAGCGTGTTTTCCAACATTAATAATATAAGCGATACCATGCCCAGGGGGCGGTGTGTAGGCTCCGCCAGAGGGTAAGAGCCCTAAGCGATAAGAAAAAATATACAACAAAGCGAAAGATAGAAAAGGTATGAAGATAGATATCCCCATAACGATAAAGACACTGATGAACTTATCAAACCAGGAATTCCTCTTCTTCGCAGCCAACATCCCGATGGGAATACCGATGGCTAACATTAATGTCACGACGATTGAAAGAAGAAGTAAGGTCCAGGGGAGTTTCTGCATGAGTACATCCATAACAGGCTCCCTTGTCTTAAACGAAATTCCCAAATTCCCCGTTAGTCCCTGTTGGATGAAAATCACATATTGTTCCCCAATCGATTTGTCTAGGCCAAACTGATGCATCATTTCTTGCTTGACTTCCGGTCCCATCTTAGGGTCAATGAGGAGGGTTACTGGATCTGCTGGCATGAGCCGGATTATGAAGAAGGCGATCGTCGCCGATACAAAGATTGTCAACAATCCTTTAAGTATTCTGCGGATGATATAGTTACCCAAGGTCTACTCCCCCCTTGCTATATAAGTGGCAGCGAACAAAATGCCCAGGTTCTAGCTCTAGTATTTCGGGGTGAATTGTGTTACAAATTTCCATCTTTTTAAAACAGCGTGTATTAAACTTGCAACCTGACGGAGGGTTCAGAGCACTGGGAATATCGCCCTGAAGAATAATTCTCTGTTTTTTCCCTTTGGTAGAGGGCTCTGGAATGGAAGAAATCAAAGCCTCTGTATAGGGATGGTAAGTCTTAGCAAAAAGTTGCTCCGTAGGGGCAATCTCCATTACCTCGCCAAGATACATGACTAGGATTCTGTCACTAATGTATTTGACGACCGCTAAATCATGACTTATGAAAATGTACGTCAGATCCAATTGCCTTTTGAGCTGATTAAATAAGTTGAGAATCTGAGCTTGTACAGAAACATCTAAGGCAGATACCGCCTCATCGCACACTAGGATCTTCGGTTCTAGTGCGAGCGCTCTAGCGATACTAATTCGCTGACGTTGACCACCCGAGAACTCATGGGGAAAGCGTTGAAACATCTCCGTTCTTAGTCCTACGAGTTCTAATAATTCAAGGGTCTTTGCCCGAGCTTCCTTAACGTTGGCAACCTTTTTGTTCGCAAGCATCGGCTCTGAGATGGCATCCCCTATTTTTATTCTGGGGTTAAGGGAAGCGTAGGGATCTTGAAACACCATCTGCAGTTCACTGCGAATAGCTCTAAATTCTTGGCTCGATTGCTTTAAGATATCCATTCCCTTATAAACAACACTACCTGCTGTGGGACTCAGAAGACGGAGGATCAACCGACCAAGTGTTGATTTTCCAGAGCCAGATTCGCCCACGATGCCTAGTGTTTCGGATTGGTACACATCAAAGCTCACCTGCTCAACCGCGCGTACTTTACCCTTTTTTCTGAAGAGACCGTTACTCACATCAAAATGCTTGGTCAAGGCCTTTACTTCTAAAATAATTTCTGACATAGGCCTTATTCTCTCCCTTCAAAATCCAACCAACACTGCACAAAATGATTTGGCGCTAGTTGTTTGAGTGGTGGGACCTTATCTTGACAGCCCTCCAAGCAGAATGCACAGCGGTCGGCAAAACGACATCCCTTCAAAAAGTTAATGCTTAAAGGTACTGTCCCTGGGATCGTGTAAAGCTCCCCTTTTCCTGATCTGAGGGTCGGAATTGCTGCCATTAATCCCTTTGTATAAGGGTGGGACGGGTGATCGAAAATATCAGCCATGCCACCTCTCTCCACTACAGTCCCAGCATACATGACGACTACCTGGTCACAAACTTCAGCGACCACACCTAAATTATGCGTGATCAACATTAGTGACCCTGTAGCCTCCATACGTGCTATTAAATCCAACACCTGGGATTGAATGGTCACATCTAAGGCCGTTGTGGGCTCGTCTGCAATCAGTAAAGCGGGATGGCATATGGTGGCCATCGCAATCATTACCCTCTGACGCATCCCACCGGAAAATTGATGTGGGTATTCGTTGAGCCGCTTTTCCGGGCTAGGAATTCCCACTAAGTCCAACTGCTTAATAACAGCCTGGCGAATTTCTCGCACAGTCAAACCGGGGCGATGCCTTCTGAGGACTTCTCCAATTTGAAAACTGATCGTTAGAACAGGGTTCAAGGAAGTCATCGGTTCCTGAAAAATCATGGCAATATCCTTGCCCCTGATATCTTCTTTTTGTTTCGCTGACTTACTAACCAGATCTTCCCCTTTATAAAGAATCCTTCCGCCTTGTATGACTGCCGTGCGCGGTAGCAAGCCCATAACAGAAAGACTGGTCATACTCTTCCCACAACCTGACTCTCCAACGATACCAAGTGCTTGACCCTCCTCAATCGAAAACGATACATTATACAACAAGTTAAAAATAGTTCCGTCATCTTCCTTAAAACCCATACTGAAGTTCTTGAACTCAAGTAGTTTTGACATCTCTTATGCCTCCCTCTGAACCATTCGGCTTCCTATAAAGACCTTCAACGAGGCTAAATTATGCAAACACTTTTTAATGGTTGCATTTGTTGTACAACACTATCTATGCAATCCACGTGCCAAATTCGTTACATCTCCTTTGTGACTCCATATGTACACCCCACGAGGACAATCTGTTGTATTTATTTTTCTGGAGTATACATTTTGTTATGTAATACAATGTACAATTAGTTTTCTGTTATTATTAAGTTTTATTAAGTCTTATATGGTCATTTTTTGTGCTATTTGGTCTTATTAGGAGATGGGCATGAGATCCGCCCTGGAAATGCGTCACGGATGGCATATTTCGCATTACAAAAGCGAGCTCCCCACTGATGGAGTGACTCGCCAAACTCTGTTTAAGTTTGCTCTGCGTCGTAAGCTCCGAGCGCTGTGTCATACAACGACCATCTTCGTTCCCTCACCCGCACGAGTAATACTAGATGAGAGTGGACAGTTTTATGATAAAAACTCTCCCTCCCATGGACATACAGGAATTCTTAATTGGTTGTGGTGAAAGTGAATTGGTGGGGGAAATTAAGACTTGTTTTACAAATAATTCTGCCATGCCTACTGCTCTACACCAAGCCGCCCTTGAATATTATCGTCAGTATCTTGTTGTTGGCGGGATGCCCGACTGCGTGAAGAAGTATCTAGAAACCAAAGATTTTATCTTAGTACGTCATATGCAAGATATGATTTTGGTAAGTTATCTTAACGATATGAGCAAATATAATTCTTCAACCGAAATCAAGAAGACACGGTTAGTTTACGATAATATCACAGTTCAACTTTCAAAGAAGAACACACGGTTTCAATATAAGATGATTAAGACAGGCGCTAGAACCGCAGAGTTTGACAATGCCATTGAATGGCTTGTGTTATCCGGGATCGTCACGCGCATCTGACCTACGAGAGACTTTTCCCGAGCATTATTATGTTACGGTCTTGCTTCTCTTGCCATGACACCGCCGGAATGAAGCAACGGAAACAACAAGAGATCCTTCGCCAACTGGTAGGCGAAAACTCTCCGTTGGATTGTCGCATAACCTACATTTTTTTGGCTAGATAATAAAAAACAGCTACTCCACAAATATATTTAAACGCTATAACACCCCAAAGGGTAAATATTATCCATTTCTCTACGCCTATAAATGTAAAGACTATATTTATAATAATTAGTACAACGAACATAATAATGTAGGTAATCCGTCCTGATTTTTCTCTTAACATTATCTTTCTTTCATCATTCAAATTGATTTTCTGGTTTTTAAGATGTTCTTCATACTGTATTTTATTTTTTGGGTTTAACATATCAAAATACTTATAGAAATTCACTATAGCTCCACCTATAAAACCACAACCCATTCCAAAAATTATTGAGCCATTTGGTAAAATTGTGATCAATGATATTCCCAATATCATCAGAAGTGACGCCAAAACTAAATTTTTCTTCATTTTTCTTCCTCCTCATAGATAAACACTTCTTCAATCGCCATATCAAAATATCGGGCTATCTTGAATGCTAATGTGATTGAGGGATTATAGCGACCATTTTCAAGTGAGCTGATTGTCTGCCTTGAGACTTCTAAAGCGGAGGCTAATTCTTCCTGTTTAATTCCGCGCTGTTTTCGTATTTCTTCTAATCTATTTTTCACCACAGCACCCCTCTCACTATTAAACGGAAAGTATACTTTCCATCTATAAAATAACACTTTTTATGTAATATGTCAAGCAAACTTTCCATGAATAAATCAAAACCTTGTAGACCGTATTTTTCGCCTGATGATAGGTCCTGACACAATTCCTAGAAACAACAAGAGAGCCTTCGCCAGCTCATAGGCGAAAACTCTCTTGTTGGATGGTCAGATTAATTCCCTTTGTGGGTTTTAATGTCATTTGCCTTTTCTACTAGACTTTGAGTGTTAAATCCTGTTCATATTACGGTTACATTGTAAGCCTGAATCCTTTAAAATAATAAGACTCAGTTTTTTTTATCTTTTTCAGTAAACCAAATTTGATCCCTTCTGAATACTTTATTACTTAGAAGATTTGGCGTGTTTCAGAAATTATCAATTTCACCTTACAGTTATTGAACTTAGAATATCTCTCAAATGCGGTTATATCAAGGATTATATAACATGCATTGGCCTAAAAGTGTAAGGTCCATTTGAAACACGCCGAAGATTTGTATCATGTGTATTGAAGATTAACTGTGCATTGTGAAAAGTTGACCGGACGGGAGACTTTTTCCGAGCATTTCAACTCTCAAGTGAACCCGTAGGTTTTTTTACAGCTCTCCTTTTTTAGGTTTTCTGAAGCCAGTCGAGCAGATTGAGATGGTGGATACCTGCAAAATTCCTTCCGACGACAATATCGTCAAGGGTTAGAAGAATCTTTGGATAATTGTCAGCAATTTTCTGCAGAGGTTCCAGTTCGCGCTTCAAAGTGCTTTCATCGAGTACTGAGGCAGATACCTGGTAGTACGTTATTCCATTCATGTCTCTAGCAACGAAGTCAACCTCTTTTTCGTAGAGTTTGCCGATATTGACCTTATACCCACGCCTGAGTAACTCTAGGTATACCACGTTTTCGATCATGTGACCGAGGTCAGAGGATGAACTGGAAAGCAGTATATTACGGATACCGGAGTCTACTAGATAGTATTTGCCCAGTGTTTTCAGATGCTGTCTGCCTTTGATGTCGTAGCGCTCAACTTTATAGAAAATATAACTGTCTACCAGGGCACGCAGGTAATGTTCTACAGTGTTGACCGAAATCTTGCGGCCGCTGGAGTTAATAGTATCGCTGATTTTTTTAGTCGAGATAGGGCTTCCGACGCTTGCAGCGACAAATTTAATTATGTTTTCCAGGAGAGAAACGTCGGTTATGCCTTCCCGTTTAGCAACATCCTTTAACAAGATCGTGCTGTAGATACCGTCTAAATATGGTATAACGACGGCATCGCTGCGTTCCAGAATGGCGACATAAGGGAAAGACCCGAATCGAAGATAATTGTTAAAGTTTTCCCGTATAGTTTTTCCAGCACTATTAGAGGCTTCACAGTACTCTTTAAAAGACAAGGGAAGCATATCAATAGTGACGTAGCGTCCGGACAGCAGCGTCGCCAGCTCGCCAGAAAGCATGTAAGCATTTGATCCAGTGATATAGACATCCACATTTGGTTTAATAAACAGGCTGTTTACTGCCTTCTCAAAGGATTTACAGCTTTGTACTTCATCAATAAAAACATAAGTAAATTTATCCTTGCATAGGCGTTCCTTCACGTAGTCGTATAACGCTTTGTAGTCTAATAGGTTCTCATGTTCCACGTCTTCAAGATTAACGTAAATAATCCGATCTTCTGAAACGCCAGTAGATTTTAAATAGTCGATATACAAGGTAAAAAGAGTGGATTTTCCGCAGCGCCGAACGCCGGTTACCACTTTGATGATTTGCTTCTCGCGTCCAGAGATAAGCTGATTTAGATACTCTTCGCGTTGGATCACTTCAAACACCTCGTTTCATAAACTAAGTATATTCCAAAACTTTACAATAGTCAATAGTTTTTTCTCTGTTAAAAAAATAGTCTTATAATTATATAGTTTTTTCTATATCACTAAAGTATCCTATTTTTACTGCATATTGACGCTTTGACGCTCTCCACGAATGTAACACAAAGGCACTGTGTACCCATCTTCTTCGGTTGTGCCCTATACGGTCTTAAGACCGGGTTTATTACCGCAACCTGCTCCTTAATTCAGGAATGTCGAATTTCACGTAGGGTTACCTGCAACTTAACAATACTTCGCTTAAGCACCACGCAAGACTCGGCACTTGACTGCTGGTTAGGCCTTATCAAGGCGGCTATTTCAAGCCACATGTGCTCCTTGAACTTAGCAAGGCGCAACCGACACAATTCCGACTGGCTAGGAGGGATTGTGCCGAGTATTGGGTCGAGTAGGCGCGCTCCTCACGGTGCGAACCCCTCACAGAACCGGACTTGCAGATTTCCCGCATCCGGCTCTTCATCCAACCATTTACAGAATAGAACCAATACCTGGTCGTTTCTCGAACAGGTTTACGTATATTT
>DASRMA010000092.1:0-29613 GCA_035648155.1 Desulfosporosinus sp. | reverse complement strand
ATCAACACGTTCTGGCATTTCCATAACTCTAGGTCGAACGGTAGACATTTGAGGACGACTGGTACGGCATAGAATTGTAGCCATAATATTTCCGCCAAACGCAGGACGGGTTTGTAGTAAAAGTTTTGTCTCTGGATCAATGCCAAGGACCGTACAGTCTGCGGTTAAGCCGGTTTGCAATTTAGTCGCAACCGCTGGGAAAACATCTCTTCCCATAGAGGTTGCACCCATTAAAATGATCTCTGGTTGATATTTTGTGACTAGACTAGTAATAGCTTCAGCATAGGGTTCTGTGCGGTAATCCGTAAGCACAGGGTGATCGACGACATAAACTTTCTCAGCGCCATATGCAAAGGCTTCAGGTATCACACTATCGACCATGTGGCCGGTGACCACTCCACATAACTCACATCCTATTGCGTCAGCAAGCTTGCGCCCTTCTCCTAATAATTCCCAGCCTACTGGAGCAACTTTCCCATTGGAATATTCGATAATAACCCAAACGCCACTCCAGACATCTCCACCAGCCACAGGCCTTACCTGTGAGGCAATTGTTTTTTTCTCGTTACCCGCGGCGTAATCCTTAACAGATTCTGGCAGAGGGTCTTTTAACGAAAGTTTAGAGCCGGCTTCAGGGTCAAGTTTTTCTTCGGGTTTAGAGGGTTGGTTTGCCAATGACAAGGCTTCCGTCGGACATACCACGGCGCACTTGCCCAAATCATTACATTTCTTTGGGTCAACTACTGCGAGCCCATCAATGAGATCAAGGGCTTCTGCGGGACATTCCATAATGCACGCCCCACACCCGATACATTTTGTTTTGTCAACTGAGACAGTCATTAATGTTTCCCTCCCTTCGCTAGGGGATTTACCATAATAATGTTTTGCTGGAATATTTTTTGAACTACGGAAGCGGCAGTTGCTTTAGGGTCTTTCGTTCCGTCCATTATTTCTCCTCCGCTACGACCAGGTGGTGCGAAGATTCTAGAAACACTGGTTGGGGAGCCCTTAAGGCCCATTTGTGTTATATCGAACGGTAACGTTTTAACATTCCACATCTCTGGTTCGTACGCTGCTGCATTCATCATATTAGGAAGAGTTGCATAACGTAAATCGTTAAGCTCTTTCTCCACCGTGAGTAGTGCCGGTAACTGAGCTTGAACAACTTGACGTCCACTCTCAGTCTTGCGTACTACGGTTACGTTTTGGTCAGTGAGTTCTTTCACCTTAATAACGTACGTCAATTGTGCAAATCCCAGGCGTTGGGCAATGCCTGGACCCGTTTGGGCGGTATCTCCGTCAATCGCTTCTTTTCCTGCAAAGACGAGGTCAATTGGCTCAGTTTCATGTATTTTTTGCAGGGCAGATGAGAGAATATACGCAGTAGCTAAGGAGTCTGAGCCACCGAAAGCACGGTCACTTAAGAGAATCGCGCGATCCGCTCCATACGACATGGCTTTTTTTAGCGCTTCTTTGGCTTGTGGTGGTCCCATGCTTACAATGGTTACCTTTCCTCCAACTTTTTCTTTGAGACGCATTGCCTCTTCCAAGGCATGAGCATCGTACGGATTAATAATCGAGGGTACGCCCTCCCGCATGAGGGTATTCGTAATAGGATCAATTCGGACTTCGGACGTGTCTGGAACTTGCTTGAGGCAGACAACAAAATGCACAAATATTCCCTCCTCTATTGTTATGGATGACTATTATCAATTACAATTCCATCATTGCAGCTACTTTGTACATTATAGTACTAAGTACGTGCAATATCAAGTTTCAGCATAATATTTTTTTTGAATTTTCTAAAAAAATAAAAAATAAATCTAATTATACTTTCTCCGCTAAAAACTTTTCAACTTCAACCGCCGCCAACGCACCATCTCCAACTGCCGTGGCTACTTGTCGCAATGGGGTGTTACGGATATCTCCTGCGGCATATACACCTACAATATTAGTCTGTAAGAGAGGATTGGTCAAAATATAACCACGCTCGTCCGCCTCAATTTCTCCGTTGCTAAATTTAGCATTAGGATCGGTTCCAACATAGATGAAAACGCCATCGGCAGGGATGTCACGTGTTTCTCCGCTGAGCACCTCGAGTATGCGAACGCCTTCGACACGATCAGACCCAAGGATCTCCTTGATAATGGTATTAAGTTCAAAAGTTATTTTCGGATTATCTTTTGCTCTGTTCATGGCAATTTGGGAAGCTCGAAAGCCCGCCCTCCGGTGTACAATGACTACTTCTTCTGCAAACTTAGTAAGGTATATCCCTTCTTCTATGGCTGCATCTCCACCACCCACGACAACAACTTTCTTGCCCCTAAAAAAAGCTCCGTCACAGGTTGCACAATAAGACACTCCACGGCCTTTAAAATCTTCTTCACCCGGTACTCCCAATAAACGAGGTTTTGAACCCGCAGTTATTATGATTGCACGTGCTTCAAGGACTTGACTGTCAGTATGAATTTTCTTAACGGGCTCCTTAAGGTCGAGTTCGTGAACTTCCTCAAAAATAAACTCAACGCCAAAAGTCAAGGCTTGTTTATGAAATGAGTTCATCAATTCATATCCGTTGATCCCATCCGGGAATCCGGGATAATTCTCGATATTCTCCGTTGATGCCGCTTGACCCCCTGGCATCGCTAATTCTACAATAGCTGTTTTGAGCCCACCTCGCGCAGCATATATCCCAGCTGTTAGTCCTGCCGGGCCCGCACCGATAATTATCACATCATACATGTTCTTTCAACTCCTCGTAGAATGGTTGCATATAATTATACCCCTCAAGGGTATTTATAGGGTAGTATACCATATATACTAAAGATTATAAATATATCTCCATAAATTTTAATTTTTAATGAAGGAATTTTCATTTACTGGGAAGAATAATATAATTAGTTAAATATAACTTTAATTAGTTTTATTTTCCGAAGTATAAAGGAGGAATCACCGTTGTTTCGTTTAGTTAAAATTTTAATTGGTTTGATAATATTTGTTTTGTTGCTAACCGCGTCGAGTGGCCTATTTGAAGATTGGTTATGGTTTAAAGATCTTGGTTATACACAATTATTTTGGACTCCAATCCTTAGTAAACTGCTTTTTCAAGCCGTGAACGGCACGATTCTTTTTATTTTTATTGCCGGAACCTTACTTTCTATTCGTCATGCCATTATTACCTTTGTCAATGATCGTTTGCGAAAACGTATGCGTTTAGTTCAGGACATGAACCGACCAATTTTGAGTCTAAGTCAGCGAAAAGTTACCGTTTGGTTACTTGCTATCTCAGCTTTCGTGAGTTTTGGAGTCAGCTTTATTGCTGGTTTCACGGGCTGGTTGAATGTTTTATCGTTTATCCATTTCACCCCGTTTGGACAACTCGACCCGATTTTTGGCAAGGATTTGGGGTTTTACTTCTTTCAATTACCTTTTTTGAAAACTATATTCAATGCCTTTTTCGGTCCCTTGTTCTTACTCACCTTATTCACAACTATTTTTTATATCGTAACTGGAGTCTTGCGATTCCGCTCGAGGAAACTATGGCAAACCGGTGCAGTCTCATTGGGATCCGCACGGAAGCACTTAGCTTTTCTCATTGGAATTCTCTTTGCACTAAAAGCATTCGGATATTATCTGGATATTTACCAGTTACTCTATTCTGTACACGGACATATTACTGGCGCTGGATATACAGACTTAACCGCTACGCTTCCCGCCCTAAAAATATTAATAGTAATCAGTGTTTTAGGATTTATCCTAGCCTTTACTTCCCTGTTTTATAATGAAACACGTTTATTAACCCTACCCGTAGTAGGTATCTTTGTAGTCGGGTTTTTGATCTATGGGATATTCCCAACACTGCTTCAAACTCTTGTCGTCTTACCGAACGAGCTTAGTAAAGAGCAACCGTATATACAACATGAAATTGAATTGACGCGATTTGGGTATGGCTTAGACAAAATTACTGAAATAGACTATCCGGGAAACACTCCCATCACAATAAGCGCTTTGAAGGCAGATCAATCAACACTTAACAACATTCGACTTAATGATACCAGGCCTATGTTACAAACCTATAACCAGAAGCAGGGCATTAGACTCTACTATAAGTTCCATGACATCGATATCGATCGGTACACAATCAATGGAGAATATCGCCAGGTTATGATTGGCCCAAGAGAAATATCGACCCCAGATTTAGATGAAAAAGCTAAGACATTTGTGAATATGCGTTTCAAATATACGCACGGTTTCGGAGCGTCCGCTTCATTTGCCAATGCCGTCACCTCGGAAGGGCTTCCCTCATTTGCCATTAAAAATGTCCCTTCTGTCAGTGAGTTCACAGAATTCAAAATGTCAGAGCCACGGATTTATTACGGTGAACTCACTAATGACTGGGTTGTTGCAAATACTTCAGTTAAAGAATTTGATTACCCTCTTGGTAACACAAATGCGGAAAACTCTTATCAAGGTAAAACCGGAATCCCTTTCACGCCTCTTAATACATTGATGCTATCCCTTCGCCATGCAACACCACGCTTTTATCTTGCAGCCCAGGTGACTCCTGATAGCAAACTGTTAATATACCGCAATATAGAAACAAGGGTTCAAAAGTTAGCTCCGTTTTTAAGCTATGATGCAGACCCATATATTGTCATTGATAATGGCCGACTCAAGTGGGTTATGGATGCCTACACTACATCCGATGCCCTTCCCTATTCTAATCTGAATTCTAATCAAGAGTTTAACTATATCCGTAACTCTGTAAAAGTAATCATCGATGCCAATGACGGAACGGTAGATTTTTATGCTGCAGATCCTAAAGACCCTATTCTAATGACTTATATGAAAATATTTCCAGGCGTATTCAAAGACATTGCAAGCCTTTCGCCAAACTTAAAAAGCCATCTCCGATATCCTGAAACACTTTTTAATGTTCAAAGCAATATGCTTAAAACCTTTCATATGACAAATCCCTCCGTTTTTTATAATAAGGAAGATTCCTGGGATATTGCCAAGGAACTCTTTAATGACAAACCCCAAAACGTAGCACCCTATTACACCATTATGAAAATTCCGGGAGAGGGTAAACCAGAGTTTGTACTCATGCTACCCTTCACCCCGGCATCCAGCGCATCCAATTCACGAAACAACATGGTGTCCTGGATGGCCGCACGCATGGATGGAGAGCATTATGGTGAGCTATTGCTTTATAAACTACCTAAGAATATTGAAGTTGACGGGCCGTTGCAGATTGAATCAAGAATAGACCAAGACCCGGGAATATCGAAAGAGCTATCCTTGTGGGATCAGAAAGGCTCAAGTGTGATTCGCGGAAATCTCTTAGCTCTTCCAATCGGCGGAAACTTTCTCTATGTTGAACCAATCTACCTGCAATCAGATAAAGGCGGTAGTATCCCTGAAATGAAACAAGTCGTGCTGGCTTATCAAGATCATTTGGTAATGACCGATAACTTGGGTTTAGCCTTAACCCAACTCTTTGGAGATGGGGCACCTCAACCTACAACACCTGGCCAGAGCACACCTACTATCCCTATCCCCTCTGTACCATCGCCTCAAACTCCAATACCAACTGGTCAAAATGAACCAAACATGACTTCGATAATTGATCAAATGGATCAAATCCGCACTTTGCTTGATGATCTGGAATCTCAACTGAAGGGATTACAGAGTGACTCCAGCAAGACTGCTGAATAAAATGCAAAGAGGTTGTTCGCTAGAAGTTATTCCAATAATGCCAGAGGGGAGACATCACAGATGTCTCCCCTCTGGCATTATTACTTGAATCTAATTTGTTTTTCACTAATCAGAGGGATTAATTTCGATCCGGTAGGTAAGATTAGCAGCTTTATCAATCATGCTGGCTACACTACAATATTTTTCCATCGAAAGTTGAGCTGCGCGCTGTAGTTTATCTTCAGAAAGGGCATCGCCCCAAAATCTATAGACGACTTCAATATCTATAAATACGCGCGGATGGTCGCCAGCCCTCTCTCCTTCTACGGTCATCTCAAAACGTTGAACTTTCACTCTCATCTTGTCAAGAATTGATATAATATCCATCCCACTACAGCCTGCAATCGCCATTAATACTAATTCCATGGGATTAGTTCCCTGCCCCGATCCTCCGGCAGTGACGCTAGTATCAATATTCGTCCTAACCCTGGTACTTCCTTGACCCTGAAAGTGCATCCCCTTAATGTGTTTAACCAATACTTTCAATAATTACACTCCTTTCTGTCAACGTCGTATTGCGTATACTAGACTAGTTCAGGTATCCATAAGCCTTTGAGGACATCTTGAGCAACTCCACGCAAGGATTTACGTGTTGACATAGCCTGTCCGCGTAGAGCGGCATAAGAAGACTGCTCAGTAAACCCCTGTTGTTGAATAAGGGAAAGCATTGCCTGGAAAATAAGTTTACGTGTTTTAAGCTCATCTTCTAAGCGTTGAATTTGCTGAGAATTTTCAGACTCCCTTGTATAGCGGTGCTCAGCAAGCTGAATTGCCGCGACCATTTCATTCACTCGCCAAGGGTAAAGTATAACGTGGTGGGCGTCTTCGTTAATAACTTCTGATAAAACGTGATGTTCTTCTTGGGTAAGAACTACAATGATTGGACACAGGTGCTGAACGACTAAATTCTGAAGAACCTCCGACGAACTAAGGCCGCGTAGATTCCAGCACATAATGATTAAATCAGGCTCAAATCGATGAGTGAGACGTAAAGCTTCCATCCCATTATCTGTCGTAGCCAGGACCTGGTAATTCGCCAATGGAAGCACAGAATTAATTTCCTGATTTAAGGAGGTTTTTCCTGATACTAGGACTGCTCTCTTCATTCTAATCACTCATTTCATAAAGCCTGGTTTATCTACTGAATTTGAATTAAAGCACTCTGTATGAGCGCTTTAATTCAAATTCAGAGTATTAAGTTACTTTGAAACTGCTCCTATTTCTTCTTCAGGTGAGGTATATTCATACTCCTCTTGCATAAAGGGTTGCACTGGAATCTGCGTTACCATCCTTAATGGAAAAATGAGGATCACTAAAGCCATCCCTCCGATAGCCAGTGCAAGATATTGTAGGGACAAAACAGATATGACAAGAGATGCAAGTTTAGTTGAGGTGCCAATGGCATAATTAAACAACTGAACAGTGCTCAGATTGGTATTAATTAGCTGTTTCCAGCTCTGTTCAGATTCAGTTGCTTCACTTTTGCTTGATCTGATCCATACTGGTGTTCCTTCTGAATCTACAGAATTAATAAGTTGACGGCCTGTTTTGTAAAATGGATCTAAAGATGAGATGTAGATAAAACCCTTGGTCGTATATATTCGATCTAGCTCTACAGGAGTACCAGTTATAGCAGCCTTGGTATAGGTTCGTTCAATTCTAAGAATATCTTCCTCGCTGACATTTATTGGTCCGTTTTCAGTGATTACCGTGTACAATCCTCGGTCGACTAATTCAATATTAGAAACTTTAACATCTAAAAGCCGAATACTGACAACTGACAGCATGACAATAAATATACAGATAAGTATGATTGCTCCCGTAACACATTCTCGATCTATCTGTTTTTCTCTTATGACCACAAACCACACGTCCTTTACTTCTGTCATTTATCCAAATGACTAACCTTAATTACTCAACTGAATGTAAACATCAACGAAGTAATGTTCAGTTAACCTATGCTACTAGTTTAACCTCAAAACTCATTGTACTATAAATATTTTTGCTAAACAAATAGAATCATCCTCATATACTTAGAATAAGAAGGCAATTTGCCTTCTTATTCTCAAATTTCTTATTTCTTCTCGAAATTTTTCCCAAACTTTGTTAGCAATTGTAATAGATCATTTGGTGAATAGGTTAAAAGATTATTCAACTTTGTACCAGGTTTAGAAAGTGGCTTTGAGCCCGTAGATTCTGGTGGGACAACTGCGCGCACGATGATTGTACTAAGCAAGCCAAGTATAAGAAGTGGTAGAGCCCCTCTTACGCCGGGAAATGCGAGTATAGGGATAAACAATGAAACGCTTGAGGTGTAAGGATTATTTGAATAGAATGCAGAGAAGTATATTGCGACGGTGAGTGCGCTAAGTGATAACTAATCGGTTTTTACGTCGCATAGCCAAATATTTTAGCACACGTTCAGGGGAAGTATTAAGAACTTGATGGTCTGAAATCCCTACCTCACGAACCAATTCGAGGGCGTGGCTAAAATCACC
Organism: Desulfosporosinus sp.; assembly: GCA_035648155.1. Lineage (GTDB taxonomy): Bacteria > Bacillota > Desulfitobacteriia > Desulfitobacteriales > Desulfitobacteriaceae > Desulfosporosinus. Next base: position 21,358 of record DASRMA010000092.1, on the reverse strand, counting down.
GACTCGATCACAAAAGTGAGCATCACTTCCCAAGATGACGGGCCCATTATACTTTGCCATGTAACGCGCAAATCGACGACAATTGTCCCAGGCCCCCCTTTTCTCATTAGAGAGTGAACTGTTGTTTATTTCAACCGGAATATTCAATTGTGCGGAATTATGAGCAATGCGTTCTAAATCCATATCAAAATACGGTCGTCCCGGATGAACCATCATGTCAGTATAGGGATTCTTCATGCCCTTAATATACGACTCTGTATTTTGTTCAGAAGTCCCTCCAGGATAACAGATTAAATGGAGTCCAACAAGAACGATCTTCATTCGAGATAAATAGTCTACAGGAATATCTAACTCTCCTTCATAGTTTGTGATATTTGCTTCTACACCTGGTAAGATGCGCACCCCATAAAGTTCTTCAGGGAGAGTTGCCAGGTTACCAAAATGATAAAGATGTGGTGCACCTGGCATACTGGGGGCATGATCAGTCATTCCAAGCAAGCTTATTCCTTTGTGCGAGGCTGCCAGCGCATTTTCAGAAAGGGTACTGTAAGCATGTCCACTTGCAACCGTGTGCGTATGCAAATCCACTTTAATATCCATATATCACCTCTCTTAAGAGTATTATATCCCTATTGAAGACTAAATAGAAATAAGTGCTGATCCATTAGCACCTATTTCTGTTTAGTCTATTATTATTTTTTAACAGTCGAGGGAACTTTAACCGTTGTATCTACAGTAAAGCGAAAACTTGCCTCTGTCGCCTCATCTATGCCGCCAACCGGATTAGGCTTGATGCTTAAGGTCATTAGATGCTGTCCAGCTGTAGCACTTTTGCCTAATGCGTCACCTAATATTTTAATCTGGCGAAAAGCTACACGAGCTGTGGCGCCGGGTTCTAAAGAAGGCAATGTACCTGGCGAAGTTATCTTTTTCGTATCGTCTCCAACGAGTGTTACTTGCAATTCTACCGGAATATTTGTCATTTTCTTGGCTGTTGTGTTTTGTACAGTTGCGACCAAATCAAACGTTTTAGTGGTAATGACTTGTGTCCCTTTTAGAGTTACACTCCCATAGGTCAGATCCTTGACGATGGATGCCGGTTCGACTATAATTCCAAGCATTTTAATTTCTGGAACATCTTGAACCTTGCTTACACTAGCGTTTGTGTTGTCCCATAATGAGAATCCCGCAAACCCGATCAGACAAGTCACAACAACACTGGCGAACATGACGAAGTATTTTCTGTTAATTGCAATAATTTTAGCCATAGCTGAACACCTCCTACTAAATTTGAGATTTTATCTCTTTAAAAAATCTATGCATGTCTTTTAAGGACATGCATAGATTAAAAAAATATTCTCAATTATTACTTTTTGTAATTACCCGAAATGAAATTATAAGTAAAAGTTGTCATATTTATTAGATGCTGTTTTTGGGACTGGGTTTTTAGGCTTAATGTTTTTCTTCTCTTGACGTGATTGAAAATAAGCATCTTCCGCCTCAATTTCAGATCGGGTGCGAAGTCCCTTCTTCTCCCATTCCCGAAGAATAGAATCAAGATAGCGGAAGTTTCGAATACCAGCACTTACGCCTCTTCTTAAGGCTTCAATAATTAGTTCTTCAGTAAAATGGGACGAAAGCCACCGATCTATGTTTTCACACTCTAAGTGAGTGAGTAATCGACCTAATTCCTGTTCAAAGGTATGGACCAAGTTTTCCATAGATGGATTTATTGATGTGGAGATCGGTTGCGACGATGATTGGTGTTGTTTCAGGGAACGTTCTTCATCAAGTTGCTGCGAACGATCAATGGCCCAGAGTTCGGCAAGTTCATCAAGTAGTTTTACGAAACTATAGGTATTAGCCCACTTTTGGTCTATAGGATTCCAATATCTTTCAATTGTAAGTAATTTCTTCTCTACCAATCGACCCACAAATTCCTCAATTTCGACTGCTGGTGCTGTCATGCGACCAGCTAAAGTGGCTATTGAAGGATATGGGTTTGACTCAGCTTCACAGAGAATCTGAATCAGAACCATCATCTCACCATCACTTAGTCCAATTTTCTTATAATGTGTTAAGAGATATTTTGGAATTGATACTACACCTGAAAAGAAAAGAGCCTGTGTAAAGCTCCCATAAACATTAACTTTATTCATTGACGCTCACTCCCTATGTTCCCATCAAGAAAATACTCTAAAATTTTCTCTCTTTTTGTTTATTATCCTCTCAATATAAATGGTTACAAAGGATATTTATGCTATAAAATAATTTATTAGATAGGATTTAATAAAATTTAGTCGTTATATTTTTACATATTATGGCAGGACAATAGGAGTCTTTTGCAGTATATAGTTACTAAATGAACTAAGGAGGAAAAGATATGGACTTTCGTCAAGAACTTATAGATATCGTTAATAAATCTGGTACTCACCCAGCTTGGGGTATCAATCACTGTTTTAGGGTCTATCATCTGGCCAAAGAACTCTCTAATGGCTTAACTCTAGATGACGAAGTGCTTTATACTGCAGCAATGCTGCATGACACTGGAAAATATCCTATCTATGCCCTAAAAAACATTGATCACGCGTTGCGCTCTAAAGGGGTTGCCTCTAACCTCTTACAACAAATGATGTTTTCTCCCGTCAAGTTGCCAATAGTTTTAGATGCTGTTGAAAAACACATGTATTATTCTGAACCAGGGCGGAGTGATGAGGCTGTATATTTACGAGATTCAGACATATTGGATAATTTCGGAAACATAGGTCTTATGCGTTTATTTAGTTTAGTTGGGCAAGATGAATTAATTATGACTACAGAAAATGCTGTAGATAGAGCCCGTCTCTTTGCTGATGCCCTTCCTAGCAAAGTATCTACTAAACCAGGAAAACGTTTGGCGGTAAAGCGACGCGAAGAAACCCTTCGTTTCTTGGCCGGAATAAAACGCCAAACTGCCGAATTCGCTTGGCTTTAATGAGGAATTTTATTTCTTAGGCCGCGTTTCCCGTTCTTGTTCTCCAAGCCAGCGTGTCATACTGTCTAGAAGATTCACGACCCTATCAGAATCGTGAGTTCGTTGCCCTTTATTAATGAGCTGATTGAGTTGGTGACGCAACCGAACATAAGCTCTATTAACTTGAGCCCTAGATTGGTGCGGTTGGGTTACTTCAGATCGCTTAGGAGCATATTCAACCAGTTGATTTGTTGATGTTATTACCGGTTTCGTCTCGGAGGAAAGTGCTAACCATTCTTTATCTGGAGCGTGCCTTACGACTTGATCAGGTAGGAATTCAATAATCTCTCCCAATTTAGGGATAATAGATTTCTTGCCAAAAACTTCTTCAATCTTACTGGAAAAAACGGATTGAACATCCAACTCCCCATGAACAAGAATAAGTTGCTCTGCCTTTTTTCCTATGAGTGAAAGCCAATGAAGCAAAGCGGCTTGGTCAGCATGGGCAGATAACCCACCCATCTGACTGATACGAGCTTTAACGGCAACTTTCTCACCATGTATAGTTACACTCTTGACACCATCAGAAAGAATGCGGCCCAGTGTGCCTTGTGCCTGATATCCTACAAAAAGCACAGTGGCCTTCTCCCGCCACAAGTTATGTTTAAGATGATGTTTTATACGCCCTGCATCCGCCATTCCACTAGCGGCAATTATTATTGATCCACCTTCTATTTCATTAAGCGCCATGGAATCCGCAGCAGTAACACTGAAATGAACGTTTGGCATATCTAGTGGATTGCTGCCCTCCTTAATCAATTCAAGAGTCTCTGAATCAAAATGTTCAGTATTTTCTCGGAATATTTTCGTCGCTGCTATGGCTAAGGGGCTGTCAATATAAATCGGCAAAGTAGGAATGCGATGTTCTTTTTGTAATTTCAAGAGATAGAAGAGAAGATCTTGGGTTCGTTCGATGGCAAAGGCAGGGATAATTAAATTCCCTCCAGCTTCAAAAGTTGTACGAATCGTTTCTGCAAGCTGTTCAGAGCGATTTGTTTTTAACTTATCTATGTTTTCTTCGTCATGGAGGCGATTTCCATAGGTTGTTTCCATAATGACAACGTCAGCTTCACTTAAGATACTTGGATCTTCAAGATAGGGTTGATGAACATTGCCTATATCACCAGAAAACACAATGATTTTATTATAATCTGGTTCTTTGACGTGGAGGACAACATGTGCTGACCCTAAAATGTGACCAGCGTCGTAGAGTTGAAAAGATATCGTCGGTACGAGGTCAATTATCTCATTGTAGGGCGTTGCACGTAAGTATGGAAGGGTATTGAGTGCATCTTGGGCAGTATAAATGGGTTCTAAGGGCTGAAGTCCGGTTCTTGCCCTTTTTCGGTTCTTACGCTCCACTTCCATTTCTTGAATATGACCACTATCAGGAAGCATTATCGAGCATAATTTACTCGTTTCAGAGGTAGCCCAGATATTACCCTTAAAGCCAGCCTTAATCAATTTTGGTAGCATTCCTGAGTGATCAATATGAGCGTGGGTTAAAATGACAGCATCTATACTTGCTGGATTATAGGGGAACTCGTTGTAATTCAATTGTTTCAGAGCTTTAGAACCCTGAAACATTCCGCAATCAATTAAAATACGAGACTCGCCTGATTCCACAAGATATGATGATCCCGTGACTACTTGAGCCGCTCCAAAAAAACTAATTTTCATCGAACTATCCTCCATACACTGTCAGCGCTATTCTGTTTGCAATTCTACTTATACAATTGTTATTTTACCCGTTTAAATTATTATTAGCAATAATCATGTGACTTTCTAAACAATCCATTGCAGCTTAATCAAGCTCAATAAATTTTAATTTAACCGCTTTAAGAGCTGCTTGTGTGCGGTCCTCAACTGCTAACTTTCTATAAATACTTGATAAATGATTTTTCACAGTCTTTTCACTAATGAATAAGGCCGTTCCGATCTCTCGATTGGAAGACCCCCTTACCACATAATGGAGAATTTCCATTTCGCGATCACTTAGTCCACAGGTATTCTTCAAAGGAATTGGATGTGTCAATTGGTTCAGTAATTTGCCAGTTACGGTAGGTGATAAGATGGGTTCACCAGCATAAACCTTGCGAATGGATTGAATCAATGTTTTGGAGTCCACATCCTTCAGCAAATAGCCTGCCACTCCTATCTGAAGGACTTGGAAAACCTTTTCATCAGAATCATCAACCGTTAACACTAGAATGCCGATTTTGGGGCATTCTCGCCGTATGACTCGGCCAGCTTCTAAGCCATTTACCCCAGGCATATTTAGATCCATTAGTAATATATCAAACGTCATGTTACGTGCAGCATTAATTGCGCCTTGTCCGTCCCCAACTTCTGCAACAACTTCAATTCCATCCTCAAATTCTAAAATTCGGCGGAGTCCTTCTCTTAACAGTGGGTGATCATCGGCAATCACAATTCTTATCATGTAGTCGTTCCTCTCTCAGGCCTTGATGGAATTAATAGTTCAATCGTAGTCCCCTTCCCTAAGGTTGATTGAATAGAGAAATGCCCGGAGAACATTTCAACTCGTTCACGCATTCCTATGAGCCCAAAATGTTCGCCTGCAGTGGTCAAAGCAAAGTTCACTTCAAAACCTTTACCATAATCTCGAATACGGGCAATCGTCCAATCTTCTTGGTAGATCAATGAAATGTCTACTTTTGCAGATTGCGCATGTTTGGCAACATTGGTCATTCCCTCTTGAACTAAACGAAAAAAAGCTAACTCTAATGCAGGAAGAAACCTTTTTTCTTGTCCTTCAATTCGGAACTCACATTTAATACCATAGCAATCTTGAAAGTTATCGAGATATTTTGCAATGGCAGATACAATTCCCAAATCCTCCATTGCCATTGGACGAAGATCATATATGATCCTGCGAATATCTTGTAAATTTGAGCGTACGAGACTTTTAAGGTCGGTAAGTTCTGCCTTAACCCGGCTAGGATCAAATTCGAGTAACTTTTCAGCTATTTCTAAGCGAAGGACGATATTGGCAAGTGTTTGAGCGGGGCCGTCATGCACTTCTCTTGCTAGTCGCCTTCGTTCTTCCTCTTGCGCTCTAATAACTCGCAAACCTATTTCCATCTTTTGCTCGAAGTTATGAGTTTGTAGCGAATCTGCAATTCCGCCCTGCAATAAGCTAATAGCCATACTAATCTGAGTCATCAAATTTTGGGCTTGATCAACTGTCGCTTGCATCTGGCGCAGAGATAGTTCAAGATCATCTCTGCGTTTTCTTAATTGGTTCTCATTGGCTTGCAGTAGTTGTAGACTAACCTGTGCATCTTTTGCTTCTGAATAACTTTCAAACATTTCTTCTTGGGTGTATTTTTGATGTGCACGATTTACTTCCATTAGTCTCTGGCGCATTCGGCGCTCAATTTTTTCTTGATTGTCAACTTGTAGAATTATGTCCGCAATATCAGATTTAAGCTGAGAGAGTTCAGTCGTCAGCCTGAGCGTCTCAGCTCGGGTTGTTTCTACAATAACAAGAACTTTTTCTTTACCTGATTCGATCGCAGTCAAGGTAGTTTTAATGATTTCTCCCAACTGGTCCGACACAATTATTCCTCATTTCGATGTCTTTGCTTAATTCTAAATTTTCTCCTCTCATTGTAATTCGACAAGAAAGTGCTATCTCCTACTGCGCCTGTAGATAAATACATAATGTTACCCCTTTTTTCCAGATTTGCCTAAACGCTGAATTTGTCTGATCCCTCTCTCTAATCTGCGAGGAAACATAAGATCGTTAGAATTACACACGTAGACCTTCCACCCTTCTATATTAAGAGTTTCAACCTGACAAGTCTGCTCGGCATTATATAGATATATTAAAATATCCTCCACTTGTGCCAGAAATATATGACCCATTAAGTTCAGATTCCAACATATTGAGACTTTTGGAAACATCTTGTTTAGAACTTGTTTAAGGCGAACTGCCTGCTCGGGAACCTCCGTCTTACGTATAATTCCATAAGGTTTAGTTAGAATTGAAGGAACTGTAGATGCAGTAACCATCAAGGGCTCGTCATTATTGGTAACCATTAGTTCAGCGAGTCCAATTGCTTGTAACCCAACTCCTCTATCTAGGAGGTTTGTGGTCGTTACTGAGGTTGTACTTTTGATTGATGCAAGAGCAGTCATTGCCCGTTCAGTAAGGATCTCATCATCTAATATATTCACGGATCTTCCTGACTCTTCAGCACGCTGTACTGTCTGATCTTCAATAATATCTTCTGTAATTTCATTCGTAGTAATTTCAGTGGAAGCTATAAATTGCAAGTTCTCTATGTTTTGGGTATCAATTGCCTGCATCATTCCTTGACGTAACATTCTGCTCATAGTATTTTGGAATGTAGGAAAGTTATTAATAACCCTTGAGTCTGGAAGTTGTTGTTCAAGGATTTGTTTAAGTCCATCTTCTAAATATTCTGATGGAAATATTGAAATTCCTTGTAGTAAATGTGTAACTTTCGCTACAATTTCACACCCTCTTTGAAATTCCGCCTCTGAATCAGCACCAGTTAATAGACACACTGCAAATAACTTTTCCGTGATCTGATCTACCCACTCTTCTATTCGAGGATCACTATGAAAATATGCCTCCATGGTTATCCACCTCCAGTTTAATACCTTATAAATAGCTATGCTTGTCACATACGAGGTATGAATACGGAATAAAATAACCGCGATATTAACGCACAAGCAAAGCACCTCAGAATATATCTGAGGTGCTTTGCTTGTGCGTTAATAGATTTTGTATCTGGCAATGCTTTAACGATATTATCGTGAGCGAAAAACTTTCAGATAGGAATCTGCATAGATTTTGTTATTGAGAAGGATTTCCGTAGTTGCTGCAACATCAACAAGATCTTCATCATTGGCATTCATGATGGCCGCATCGAGACCTGCAGAAACTGCCATGGCAAGGAAGGTTCGATTGAGTAAACTGGTAATATTCGCCGGAGATTTCTGAGATACGTTGGTTAATCCAATAACTGTACGCGGTGCTGGGTTAGAAAGTGTTTTAACCAGACGTAAAGTTTCTAGTACCTGTAGCGCATGCTCTTGAGCTACATTAACTGGAAGAATAAGAGGATCGAGGTACAGATCTTCCATTGGTAAACCAAATCCATCTGCGGTAGCTACTATTTCCATAGCAAAAGCTACACGTAAATCATGGTCTAAGGGAATTCCTTTTTTATTCATGCATAATCCAACCACACCAGCGTTATGTTGCATAGCCATGGTGAAAACACGCTCCATCTTATCGGGTTCAGCATCAACAGAGTTAATAATCGCAGGGCGTTTACAAAGTTTCAATCCTGCTTCAATAGCATCATAGTTGGTTGAGTCTAGAACGAGGGGTAGTTCGGAAACTTCTTGAACAACATTAACCATCCATTCATAAGCTGCTGCACGCTCTTCTTTGGGGATAGCAGGACCAGAATTTAGGTCCAGGTAGTGAGCTCCTCCCTCTTCTTGTTTTGTAGCCCAATACTGCAACGGTTTTGGGTCTTTAGCGCGAAGAGCATCTCCAATATCGGTGTACATCCCGTTGATCCGTTCGCCAAAAATAATCATTTGGTCACGTCCTTTCATAATTTATGAGGTTAAAGATTGATTAAAATAGTTAACAATAATGTTATTTGTTCATCAAATCTGCAATGTGTTTTTGAACTAAACTTACAGCTGTTGGATTACGCATTACAAGGATACTAGCTCCGACTTGGAGTACACCAGAAGCAGTTACAGCTTCCCAAAGCACACTACGGTCTTGGAGATCTCCCCACCCTGGAAATTCTTCAGCAGATGCATAGGCTTCTTTACACCGATTGGCCTCGTAGCCAACAGTACAAATGATGGGCATGGAGAGCATTTTATCATTTGCCAAGGCTCCAAGGCGTGCTCGTTCCATAATTGAATAAACATACTCGATGCCAAATCCAAGTCCAGCAACCGTTGGATCAATAATAATTTTGTTTAAAGGGAGGCCCATTTCATTGATGAGAATATTAAGCTGTTTACAGATGTTAATATCAAGGGGTGAGCGCGCAATCAAAGTATGTTTATGAACCATGGCTGCCGCAGCTATGGACTTATAGTTATCCTGTTCTGCAATACCGATAAGGAGGTTTTCTCCTGCAGCAGCTTCAGCAATAGCTGTCATAACATCATTGTTTTTTTCAGAATCGTCACACCCTTCGACGATGAGCGGTACTCCTACGGCAGCCAAGACTTCTTTAACGATACGGGCACAATCTTCAGGTGAACGATTTTCGCCATCGGGGTCTGCTCCATCAAATTTCAAGTAAATCAGATCTGCGCCAAACTCGTCTACACATTTTTTAGCCCAGGCCGCAGGGTTATTGATGACATCTCCAATTTGTTTAGTAATTAATTCATTCCATGTTGGAACAACGTCTGTAACCTCCATGGCGATCACCGGACGATTAGGCATTTGACCTTCAAAATGAAGATAAGGTAAGGCACTATCCCCCCCAACGGTCACCGTAGACGTTCTCGTTCCTCCTTGTTCAGGCGTTGCTCCGAGAACTACCTCTCCAACTTTACTGGAATATCGTTCTTTTACTAATGTTACGGACATAAACTTCGCTCCTTTCTAGTTAAAGATTCCGGCACGGTGCAAAATACTTTCTACAGCCTTGACCGAAACGGAATCATCAGGCAAATCGAATAATGGTTTACCTGCCAAGTCATATTCCACAACCATAGGATCTAAGGGAATATCTCCAATCAAAGTCAGCCCTGTCTTTTCAATTTCTCCCTTTAGAGATTCCATACTGCCCTCAGTGCTCTTGGTCACGATCAGGTATATGGACTCTACTGGCGACTTGAGTCCACGAATGAGATCGTGTACTCGGCCTGCTGATCGGATGCCTCGTGCAGAAGAATCACTGATTACGAACATACAATCGATGTGGGGAATCGTACGTCGGCTGATGTGTTCCAGGCCAGCTTCAGAATCCACTGCCACATAGTCATAGTTTTCTCCAATGTTCTCAAGATATTTACGCAAAAGATCATTGGGGTAGCAGTAACATCCTGCCCCTTGTGGCCCGCCCATGACGAGAAGATCGATGTCTTTAGTCTCCACAAGCGACTGCTGAAGTTTATACTCAATAAAGATGTTTTTTGGCATTCCAGCGGGAATAGCTTTGGGATCTTTACTTTGTTCAAGCAAGTCAGAAATAGTTGAAGTGACGGTTAATCCCAGTGCTTCTCCAAGATTTGCGTTTGGGTCTGCATCGACAGCGAGTACAGAAATTCCTCGCTTTTGATCAACTATCTGCCTTAATAATAAAGCGGTGAATGTGGTTTTTCCTACTCCACCTTTACCAGCAACTGCTATATATTTTGCCTTTGCCATAAGATGACCTCCATTAAATAACGTTATTGACAAGATGGAAATAGTGATAAATCTGTATGGGGCAAAAATAGGGCAGAAACATACTCGTCCATAAATGTCGCTCCAACTGATAGCTCAACATAGGTCATTTTCCGACCCAGTTCTTCAGCTTCTCGCCATGCATTCTGTGAAAGTGAGGCAAGACGCGCCCCTTTAACTGAAGCATTTCCGATAAATTCAAATCGTTCCGGTTCCAAGTCAGGAAGCAGTCCAATTTGAACAGAATCTTGAACATTCAAGTAATTCCCAAATCCCCCGGCGATTACAACTCGACTAATCATGTCAATATCCACTGCGACCATAGTCAGTAGTGAGCGTATACCAGCGTAGATAGAACCTTTAGCACGAATAATATTTTTGACATCATTTTCAGTGATGACAACGTCTTTTTCTCCTCCGGCTTGATGAGCCCATGCCAAGACGAACTCTTTGTCATCGCTCGTAGCTCTTAGTCGATCTGAGCCTGAGTGATGACCCATTTGGTAATTACCAGCACGATCGATAATTCCAGCTCCGAGAAGCTTGGACACACAATCCACAAGACCTGAACCGCAAATCCCAACGGGTAGAATGTTGCTGATCACCTTAAGGGCTACATCCAAGGAATCTGGATCAATGATGACCCGTTCAATCGCTCCTGGCATCGCACGCATACCAAACGTTATTCCACCACCTTCAAAACTTGGTCCGGCAGAACAGGCGCACGCAACGAGCCAATCCTGATTTCCTAGCACGATTTCCCCGTTCGTTCCAATGTCAATAAACAGGATAATGTCTTCTCCATTGGCCATATCCGTAACCAGGGTTCCTGCTACAATATCCCCGCCAACATAGCTCGCTACCGAGGGATAACAATGTACCAACGCCTCTGGTATCATATGCAGACCAAGGTCCTTAGCCGGGACAGATGGAACGCTCGTCATGGTTGGAATATAGGGTTCTAGCCGAATGTAGCGCGGATCCACACCCAGAAACAATTGAGTCATAGTGGTATTACCAGCCACCATTGCACATGAGATATTGTAATTAGTCAATGATCGACGAGCAAGTATCTTGTCAATAAGCTCATTGATAGTTTCAATGACCGTATATTGAATAGTTGTTAAGTGTTCCTCGTCTTCTACCGCATACACAATCCGAGAAATAACGTCATCACCGAATTTCGCTTGTTTATTGTAGGAACCCTGCTGATCTTCAATCTCTCCAGTCAAGAGATTAATAAGATACACGACAACAGTCGTGGTGCCGATATCAATAGCAAATCCATACGGTGAGTGGTCATTCCCGGGCTCCACGTGAGTCACGGTTAACCCTGATTCCATATCAGTTAGGGTGACGGACACATCCCATTTTGCTTTTCGTAATGCCTCTGGCAAGTTTTTTAAAATGGACAAGGGAATATGAATGGGCTTGTCTCCAGTTTTCAAGACACGACGAAGTTCCATTTGCAGACGAGCCCAGTCACTGGTGTTAGCAGTCAGGGTCGGTGCAGAAAGTGAAATTCTCTGCTTCGTTGCTAGTGGGTGATGCCCAAACTTTTCAAGTAAATCATGTCCGCTTTCTTGTAAGATTCCCTCATGGACATCACCCATTAAGACCTGATGTTCTTGTAACCGAGACTCTGGAGGAACTTCAATCGTCAAATCCCCTTGAATCATCGTTTGACAGGCCAGCCGAACTCCTTTGGAAATCTGCTCGGGTGTTAAATTACCGGTTCCTGTTACTAAGGGTTCTCCGTTTAAAACTACAACTTTACATGCACCGCAAGTTCCCTTACCTCCGCACCCTGATTTTATATATATTTCCGCCTTAGCAGCTGCATTAAGCAGAGATGTACCGTGATCAGCTTCAATAGTACGGTCCTCGGGCATGAACTTTATTTGAAATGGGGGCATAGTTTCACTTCCTCACTACCAAGAACAGTTGGCTTGTACAATAAAAAAAGCAGTTTATCAAGCTAAAGATTTTGAGAAGGAAACGATTCCACTAGATTCACGTGGACCGACGATAACCTTCCATCCAGAGAGCTCTCCTAGTTTGCCCGATACCACTGCAACATAGCCCGGAATAATAACATTGCGGTGTTTCACTTTATCAGCAATGCCACAAGCAACCATCGCTTCAGCGATTTTCTCGGGTTCAAATTTACCGGCAGCATAGGCTGTGAGAACTGATGTTCCGTCTGTATCGATCGGTAGAATATAGCTAGGGACTTTAGAAGTTTCTACTTCACCTTCAACACTGTAGTAGGTCAGGGAGAAGTTCGTTGTAATATACAACGGAGAATTTTCGTTCACATTTCCGACTGAATGCAAGATTGGCTCAACTTGAATTGGTTTCTGAGGATCAGTATAAATATTTTGCCTTAAAGTCATTAGTGGCAAAACATGTGATTTTACACTTGTTTTTAAAACCACTGCACTGGCATATTTGGCGACATAGACACTTGCTTCCATAATTTCTTCCAGTGGCTCAGAATTGCCAGTAAAGGCAATGACTGGGTAACCAAAAGGTCGGAATTTCTTCTTAATGGCCAAGCGACGTATATTGGTCAAATGTGCTAACGTTTCAACGGGCATTCTTGAGCCTGGATCCAGGACAAATTCTTTATAACCTAAGGCTTGGGCTTTGACAACAAGTTCATCTAATGCATCAATTCCTTCTGCTTTGATGATGACAGGAACTGAATTTTCTTTGGCAAGGTTAACCATTTCCTCATAGTTATCGGCCGTTGCAGAACCAATTAGTGGCTTACGGGATACCATCGGTGCTAGCGCTTCTTTAATAGCTTTAGGATCATCACTTAATAACAGTAGCGATTTATCGGTACTTTCAGCCACTGTGGCAGCAACTTTAGCAAATCGCGTCACATCGTTTGAATCATTGACGATTGCTACACCATCTATAGTGTATTCTAGTCCAACACGTTCAAACTCTAACCCTTTGATTTCTTGAAGTTTTGCACTCAATTCGTCATCACTTAACGAATCAGACACATAGATCAGTAACGTAGTAGGGTGGTAAAACGTCTTATCATGACGGAACATGACTGTTTCATCTCCAAGAACAGACTCTTTACCAAACTTAATGGCTTTTATTGGTGGAGCAGAAGCTGATTCTAAAGCCTCACGAGCAGCATCCGTGACATGAGGACAAGTGTCCAACGTTGCTTTACCAGAAGCCAAAGCCATAGCAAAAGCCAAGCAAGTGGGTACTCCGCATTCTCCGCAGTTTTTCTTGGGTAGTTGTTTATAAATTTCCAAACCTGTTAGAGCCATTTTGAAACCCCTTTCAAACTGTTTTTATAAGTGAACAATAAACCAAGGCCCCTAAAGTAATGGAGCCCTTGGTTTATTGCTAACACGCTGTCATTACATTAGTGATTCAAGTGCAAAACAAGGATGTCCGTTTTCTTCAAGGAATGGTATGATTTCTTCTACCGAGGTTCCGACGGATTCATCGGCAATCTTATCGATGAAATCAGCACCTAATCCTTCGTCGACTGAGCGTTGAATAAAGTCTTCTCGTAAAAATTCCTTTAATTCCTTTGGCATCCACACAATACGAGCAAGTCCACCATCCGCAGGGATGAATTTCTTACTGAGTAAGTACGTTCTTCCGATTCCCATGAAACCTGGGGTTTGCATTCCACCACCGCAAGTTCCGGCTAACGTGGAGAATGTCATACCGCAAGGGGTCATTCCGGAATGTTCACGTGTCGTAATCATGAGACCATTGGCCTCAGGAACGATCGCCATGATAGCCTCAAAGCAACCACACGAGGTCATCGGTCTATCCATTAACGTGTACAGATTAACTTCTTCTAAGGTGTTGTTAGAAGCTTTGTACAAGTAATCATTCGTATTTTGCCACATTCCCTTTAGTTCATCTATGGCAGGTCCTTTTGGTATGGGCTGGTTTGGTCCGTTAGGCGTAATCTCAAAGGATGCTCTGGCATCCAACCAGCTAACAGCGCCGCACAGGCCAACCCGTTCCGGAGTGACAATACAGACATGATTCGGTGCGAATGATTGACAAAGTAAGCAGGAGTAAAAGGTTTCTACCGATTCGTCTGTCAAGCTCTTCATTCGGTCGTCGCGAGAACGATACCGTTGTCTAGCTATAATAAGACCTTCATCTACGGCTGCTTGATCTGTCATGATAGTAACTTGAACACGGTCAACAATTGCCGGGAATTCTTCTTTTAACTTAGCCAGTAGAAGTTCCCCTAAGTGTTTAATTAAGAAACCGTTTGCCCTTGCATCTTTGGAAACCCGCACCCAGCATAAATCTCTTTGAGCCACGTGCCATATACCTTCACCGTAGTTAGCAAAATAATGAATTCGACGCTCTAAAACGCCTTCAAAATCCGACTGCATTTTACGTCCAAAAATGTCTATCTTTATTCCCAAGGGAAGTTTGGACCCCTCTGGAACGCTATCTATTTCGGGGCCAATAACTGTAACCTGACCGTCAACGATATCCTCAGGACCGACCATCTGAACAAGTTCAAATGCCGTAGTCCGTCCGCCACCGAATTCTACGAAGGTTTCTTTTTTCCGAATAGTTTCTCCTTCGAAAGCTGGACCAAAGTTGATTGGAATTGGAATTTCGATATTCGTAAGTTTAATTCCGCGGATTTCCATCGCCAAGGGAACGATTTTTTCATAATCTGTCTCAGAAATATACCAATCTGGGATTTGATCGTCTTCAGCAAGGGGTTGGTCCGTCAGGACGGGGAAGCCCATAAAGATAGCGCCCATCGAAGCAGCTACTTTGACATCATCCCGTTCTCCAAGCTGAAGAACGAAGGCACGAATCCTTCGACGCTGATAATCACGATGATTTTCCCGTTCTCCAGCCGGAATACCACCGAAGGCTAGGCCAGCTCGGAAAGCATAGTTTACTGCATGAATCACCGACGTAAAATTTCCTAGAGGGAACGCTATATAATCTACCCCAATTTTGACTTTTTCTTCAAGTAACTGCTCAATGATCTCGTCACAAAGGAAGATCATAAACCCTTTACCCATAAGATTATCAATCAATTTCTTGGCTGCTTTAGAATCTTTGGCCCGCCCGAGAATAACAGCAACACCTGGAATGGTCCAGTCAACCATCTTAATCCCATGTTTCCGTACAATAGGGTCACCTAAGAACCCAGTCCAAGGTTTTACTTTAGGGTCATCTCCGCGCAGAATATTAATTGTCTCGATGATCTCAGCGGCGTAAAGGGTTGATTCTCCCCAGAGTCTAGCATTGTCAAAGGTAAGTTCTGTGCGAACTTGGGTACGCATGCGGTTCAGAATAGGAACTAATTCGCCCAGTTTGGTCACCTTTTCGCCTGAAAGGCACAGGATGACCGGAAGCGCGTAAGCGGTATCGGGGTAACTGACGAGTTGTTCAGTTCCAAAGTCTTTAATCGCACGATTTAGCAGAATCTCTGCGTAAGTCATTGCGATAATAGTACCATCATAGGCTTTGCGTAATAGTTTTTTCGGTTGTTGGGTAGGATCTTTAATTGAGCCTTCGTAAATTTGTTCCATAGACATAATTACTGTTCCTCCTTTCTTACCAACCTTGTGCTAATGATGTTTCATTGTTCTCTGCGGTAGTTCTATGGATACCAAGTTTCCAAGTACGATACTCGAGCGCATCCAAAAGTTTAGTCGCACCAATGGTAGGATCCACTTCAAAAATGAAGTTTCCTCCGAAGACGTCATGAGCAATTTGGGTGGTTATTCCATAGACAAGTTCACTGCCTTCAAGAGGAGGCATGGACCCGACATGGGTCGGCAGTCCTAACGTAACACACCACGATCCGATCGCAACTGCTTTTTCATGCATTGCTTCCGGCGCAGATGCAACAAACGGAACCTTGGGAATATCCACACCCAGTTCATTAGCCATTGCCACGGCTAAATCCGCACCACGACTATTATCTACACAAGAGCCAACATGGAAGACTAACGGTAGCCCTGTCGACAATTGTGGATTAGCAACTTCAAGGGTTTTAAGGAAGGATTTCAGTCCTTCTCCTGCATATTCATCAACAGCTGCAGGTGACATAAGACCGAATTTAGCGTAAGCTCCAGCAGAGCAACCAGTCGCGATGACGAAAACGTTATTTTTCACAAGTTCTTTTAAGACTGTAATGTGAGATTCATCTTGAGAACGTTTAAGATTATTACATCCCGCCATGAGAGCGACGCCCTTGAGCTGTCCGCTTAGAATAGCATCTGTTAGCACCGAAATCGGGCGTTCAGGACAAATCTTCGAGAAAATATCAGTTAGCGCTTCTACACTGAAACCCGCTACTAGCTTGTGTTTTTCGTTAGGAATGGAAACTTTCTTAGGATCTCTATTCTTATATGCTGCAATAGCAATGCTAATAAGTTTCTTGGCATCTGTCATAGCTGTCTCTACATTAAAAGCAATGTGTTGAGCACTAGGTATCTTCATAATTGCTTCTGTGGTGATGACCTTGGTATGGTAACATTCCGCAAGAGTTTGTACCGCCGGATAGATACACTGAATATCAACGACCATCGCATCTAAAGCACCCGTCATGATGGCCATTTCTTGGGAGGCTGATGACGTTGCAAGATAGACGCCTTCGCGCATGAGCAACTCATTACCAGTACAGCAAATGCCTACAATATTTATCCCTTCAGCTCCAGCCTTTACTGCATCTTCCTTCATTGCACGAGCAGCTGCAACCACCATTTCGCTCAAAACTGGATTATGCCCGTGAACAGCGATATTCACCATTTTGGGGTTGATTACACCTAAGTTTGCCTCTGATACGATGGGTTGAGGTATTCCAAACAAAACGTCGCTGAGGTTTGTTCCAATATATTCCCCACCCAAGTCAGCAAGAGAACTCTTAAGACCTCCGAAAATAATATTTACAGGATCACTGTCAACACCCATGGCAGTCTGAGCTATAAGCTCTGTGATAGATCCATCGATGTTTCTCGGCATGATATTAGTGTGTTGGAATTTCTTACGTCTGCCCTCAGTCATAAAAGCGTCTAAAAAGGCTAACGGTCGATCTTGATAGCGCCCGAAATCAGCATAACCCAACTCTACTACCTCTTTAAGGATTTCCAAGTCCTCACGATCGACGGTGGCAATCCCTAATTTCTCAGCTAATTTATGAAGCTTTGCAGGTGACTTGATTTCATAGTCTGGTGCTTTTCCTTCAACCAATGCATGAGCGGTGTGGAGGACATGGCGTGCGTGTTCTGAGTGTGACGCCGCTCCCCCTGCGATAAGACGAACAAGATTACGAGAAACTATAGTGAAAGCTGATGCTCCGCATATTCCACGACTGCCAGGACCATCTTCTTTCTTAACTCGGCAAGGTCCAGCAATACAAATCCTACAGCATATTCCTTTATATCCAAACGTACACTGTGGTTGCTGTGCAACTGCACGGTCATAGGCGGTCTCAATCTTACTATCCTCTACCATTTTCAACATTTGCAGAGCGCCAGGATCTGTTGTACGAATAGGATTTTTAGGATCTACAACTCTTGGTGCATCAGATGGACGGGCAGTGTGTGTTAAATCACGATATCTAGGCATGTGACAACCTCCTCTTTATTAAGATAGCTTTTCTCTCAAGTTGTTCAAGGATACTAGCGAGAAACAAGTCATCTCCCTCCAATGATTTCTTGATAAATTGTATCTAGTTGATCACTTAGAGACCCTGCAGGTAATTCTTGATTGCCCGTCGTAATAGACATTTCCATCAGTTCATCGCTGTAAGGGATGATTCCAATGAGGTGCTCTATCGCGAAACGGTCTCTAAGAAAATTTTCTTCTTTAGAATTGCGAACTTTATTACCTATGACAACTACTCGTGGAATACCCAGCTCAAGTGCAAGTTTTTGAATAACCTTCACAGTTTGGACACTAACCTTTGACGATTCCGTCACGATTACGAGCACATCGACACCTTGGGCTGTACCTCGGGTGAGTTGCTCAATCCCAGCACCCATATCCAAAATGACAGTATCTTTTTCACCAAGAATCAGTGAATTAACTAAGGCTTGGAGAAAGCTGTTTTCCTTACAATAACAGGAGGTGCCTCCTCCTTTTATGTTACCCATGCGGAAGAAGCGAAGTGTTCCCAAGTTGACACTGTAGTCATCCAATATATCGTCAACATCGGGATTTAGCGCATAGAAAGCACCGCTCCCTCCCATTCTCTCTTCTATCAGCGCTTTCATGTCGACAATAGGTTTTAAGTCTGCAAGAACTTCATCGGAGATTCCCAAGACAGTCCCAAGGCTGGCGTCTGGATCCGCGTCTACTGCCAAAACCGTGGTCCCTTTTTGAGATAGCCAATTGGCAAGATTTGCGGCGAAAGTGGTTTTACCGACGCCACCTTTACCAGAAATAGCAATTTTCAATGACCTTCCACTCCTTCTGTGTGTATATTGTTAGTTATCTTCCTGCAATTACACCACAGTATAATAGTATATTCTTTTTTTGTTTGAGAAATCCTTCTTAAATTCTAAATTATTTGTTATTTTTTATTTTCTTCTGAATAAACTATATATAAGTATATCACACAATATTTAAGTGTTTTATTTCACTTGAATTCAAATGTGAATACCAGGGCTTCTTAAGCTGTCTTTAGATATGAAGATAGCTTAATTGGTTATTAAATGTCAATATAGCATTATCCGTTGTTTATATGTCAACTAATCTTTGTGAATTACTCCCATCAATAAGACACTTTGGCGAAGTGTCTTATTGATGGGAGTAATTAGACCGATTCGCCTCAAGGAAAGGCCAAGGATGAAACGCAAGGCCAAAGGCTCCGGGTCCCACATGAGTGGCGATAACTGCTCCGAGTTCAAACAAACGAACTTCATGTCCTGGAAAACGCATCTTAAGTTCATTTAGTAGGATTTCCCCTTCCTCGGGTACGTTGACGTGCATAACACAAATACGATAGCGTTTTCCCGAAGATAATGCACGATTTAATTCGTCGAGTACACGAAGCCATGCCCTCGAACGTGAACGCACTTTATCAAATACGTCAATTTCTGCATGTTGATTAAAGTAAAGAATTGGTTTTATTTGGAGTAAAGTTCCAACTAGAGCTGCGGCCCCACCAATTCGTCCGCCTTTACGCAAGTTTTCGAGAGTATTTACTATAAAAAAAAGCTTCGTCTTTTGGATTAAGTTATGAAGCTGTGCCATAATTTGCAAAGCACTCAAGCCCTCATCTGCCCACTCCCCCGCGGCCCAGCCTAAGACACCAAGCCCCAACGCAGAAGACCTAGAATCAAGGATGTGAATATTTTGGTTGGAGGCTAAGTCTTTTGCCATGTGGGCTGAGTGAAATGTTCCGCTTATCGCCGAAGAGATATGAATACTCACAATATCCTCGACGCCCTCCAAAAACAAGGATTCATAGGTTTCCAAAAATGTGCCAATAGAAGGTTGAGAGGTTGTCGATAGATTTGAGATATGACTTAACTTCTCAAAAAAAATTACATTAGACAGTTCTGTTTCATAAAACATTTCATCTCCAATATTAACATTTAGAGGTATGACGCGTATCTGAAATTGTTCTAAAATCTCATTTGGTAAATATCCTGTGGAATCCATGACAATCCCAACTTTTCTCAATTCTCTCCCCTCCAATAGAAACCTTATATTGATGTAAGTTATAAGTGTATAAAGTATATCTTATAATATAATGTGACACAATCGCTACGAGCTTTTTGCTTTGTTCTAGAAGCCACGTGGGACAAGGGCAGAGAGGAACCTCAAAATATCTTTTACCCCAAGAAATAGCCGATGAAAGATGGCGTTTGAACATAATCCAATAAAAAATGATAGGTAACCCCCCCTAATGGTAAAATAGTAAGTGAGCAAAACAAATATTTAACCATTAAAGGAGGGTACACCTGCATCGCCATTATACCACAATTAAGATTATTTGGATGAAACAAAATTGAAGGACTTGGTGATTTAGAGCGTCTGCGACTTGTACTAGAGTACATGCCTGATGAAGACCTGCTGCGGTTGTTGGAAGAGAATGCAGCCAGAGATCGAGCATATAAAACCTGAATCTAGTATATTTAATTCATTTCAATTAACCCCGTGTTAGTGCTTAGTCGTATCTGTAGAAATTTACAATACTTACGACAACGATCCAGGATTAATACTAAAACACAAAGCGTGTAAAATACTGAAGGCTTGCGGAGTTTTATTAGATATACTTCGTGTAAATTCAGGAGACAAAATTACCATTTAAAAAATAACTCGGTCAAAAGAGGGTCAAAAGAGGGTCAAAAGTCAAAAAAATAAAGGGTTTCCAATGAAGGAAACCCTTTGATACCAGTGGTCGGGGCGAAGTGATTCGAACACTCGGCCTCTTGGTCCCGAACCAAGCACGCTACCAAACTGCGCCACGCCCCGAATTATAAGAACGACTATTATTTTAACAAATCGCGGTGATCATGTCAACCTCTAATTGTAGCGAGCTTTTTGCTTTGTAGCTATTATTTCTTTGGTTTTTGAAAAATTAAACATTTTGTGTGCTCGAAATAGCTGTTATTTCCGAGACAAATAACGCGGTTGTATTAATGTAAGTCCGTAAGCTCTCTTTATCATTTTTTCATCACCTGACAGAGCTGCGACAACAAGCATTAGAGCCATGGAAAGAGTTAAGATGGGACTTTTTTTTATCAATGACAAGCAATCTTATCTCAAGCAGAAATGCACTAGCTATAAATACCAAAAGCATATGGCGATGCCATGCAGTCCAAGATCTGAATTCATAATGATCCATGCCTAATTTGTCTTTGGCTTCGTTGAAGCACTGCTCAATAGGCCAGCGCATCAACGATGCTTTGCACAGTTCAGTG
>DASRMA010000091.1:0-4902 GCA_035648155.1 Desulfosporosinus sp. | reverse complement strand
GGACATACTCTAAAGCACTCTGGACTTTCACAATGGTTACACGATATTGACAAGTTGTTTCCCGTACTTAGGGATGATACTCTACGCCAGTTGACATTGACTGGCGTAGAGTTCTCATTTTTACAAGCCATCTCGCAGGACTTACACCCTACGCATAGGTTAGCATTGAACAAAAAGCTCTCTTGATCCTTCATACTATTTCCTCACATCTTTTCCACATCGACAAAAGCATTGTAAAATGCAGCACCTTCACTCCCACTATTCTTTTTCCCCATATCCGCAGATAAGCCGGAAAGAAGTCTATTAACGGGCTCATTCCCGCCTTGATAAATAATAATCACGCCCGGCAATATTTCTGGATATAATTTCGCCTTTCTAGTGACGCTTCCCAGAGCGTTATAGATCTTCACATAATCACCATCCTGTACCTTTCTCTGAACAGCGTCAAGAGGATTTAACTTTACAACATCTCCTTTTTCCTCATACGCTATCCACTCTGATGCCCAGTCTTGAGAGTGGATGCTGGTAATGCTTTGAGGAGTTATCAACCGGAGGGGGAACGAAGGATCACCGCTTCCCGCCCAAAACCTTGGCAAAGCTGGTAGGTTGTCCACTTTCGCATCCTTGGAGAAAAGTTCAAACTTTCCTGATTCGGTTTTAAACTTGAAGTCTGCCCACGGATTATTACCAACCTGTAGTTTTGCTGGGGCTACACTTAGTTCTCTCCAACTCGATAACCCGTAGAGCTCTAATATTTCTGTCGTAAATTCCATTTCAATCCATTCCTCGGCAGTTTTTTCGAATGGGAAATTGGAGAAACCAGGCTGCAGCTCATTTAACGTACGGGTCAATTGCCGGGCAATTTCCAAATCACTCTTTGCCTCATAATAAGGGTCGATGGCTTTTTCGTTAAGGGCTAACCAATGGTGCCAAAAACTAATATTTAAGTCAAATTCCTCAAAATGGCTCGCTGCAGGAAGTACAATATCGGACAATTCAGCCGTTCTCGTCATAAATAAATCAACGGTCACGACCAACTCAAGTTCTTTTAACAACCTCGTCCAATTCTGAACCTCTTGATCTTGACTTAACGGATTTCTGCCCGCAATCCACAAGAACTTCACGGGTGGGTCCACCAGAGTTAATGCCTGCGACGGATAACTATTTATATCGAGTGTTCGCGACTCTAGACCATCATCCGGACCCTGATGATTTAATAGATGTAATGGAAACGTGTCAGTACTGGGGTGAAAGTAGTAAAAACCTCCACCTGCTTTACCAACATTTCCAGTTAATGCACTTAGCGCATGGATTGCTCTCACATTTTGACCGCCATTTGGATAACGTTGCAATCCGTATCCACACCAAGTAGCAGCAGGATCGTTTTGACTGTATAGATCTGCCAGCAGTCGTACGGCGTTTTCAGTAACTCCAGTTATGCTTTGCACCTCTTGAAGGAATATTTTTTCTTGGAGATAACTTTGGAAAGATTCCCAGCCTTCAACATGATCCTTAACAAATGCCGCATCATACCTGCCCTCTTCAACAAGGATCTTGGCAATTGCCAGCGCCAGTAGCCCATCTGTACCCGGGCGTATTTGGATATAATGGTCTGCTGTAGCTGCCGTGGGGGTATAGACTGGGTCGATTACAACAAGTATTGCCCCAGTTTCTCTGGCTTGATTAATAAAGTTAAGTTGATGAACAGCAGTCCAAGCAGGATTTGCGCCCCAAATAACGATTAATTTTGAGTTTGCCATTGCCTCAGGGTCTGGACTTTTCCCCTCTCCTGAACTATACGTTATAGCATCCATGCCTGCAGCCAAACAGGGGTTACCTTTTAATTTAGTATGAGACCCAAAACTGTTAAACATCCCTTCAGTAGCATAATGCAAAAAGCCAATATTGCCTGAACATTTGTTAAAAGCAAGAGAGTGATTTGAGCCATACCGATGATTCAATTCTAATAGTTTAGTTGCGATATAATTGAAGGCCTCATCCCAAGTGATGCGGACCCAATTCCCTGAGCCTCTTGGGTACTGTCTCAGGGGATAACGTAGTCGCTCAGGGCTATAAACATAGCGCGAATAGGCATACCCTTTGGCACATAGGCGTCCCTGAGTGTATCCGTGCAAAGGATCTCCTTCTACTTTGGTCAATTTGCCATTTACTACATGAGAAAGCATAGCACAGGAATTGTAACAGTTACGAGGACAAACACTTTTATAAGTTTTAGAGTTACCTGCCAACCATTATCTCCCTCTTTTCCCATGCCACCCGAACTTAGGCACATTCAAGAAAATAACCAGTCAGTATGCCAATCTATTTTGCGTCATACTGCGTCGGTATGTTCACCTAATAGCCCGCTATGAGGTAAACATACCTCCTTGTCTCACTCAAAATATCCATGGCATCTTTGACTTGTTATTTTCTTTCATATGCCATATCCAAAGCAGTTAATTAATCTCTGATGCATTTAGATACTTAATCTTGAAAGCAACCATCAGATTGAGCTTTGTATCAAAATCATTCAGATCGGCATCTAATATTTCCTGAATCTTCTTCAAGCGATAACGCAACGTGTTAGGATGCACATAACTCGCTTTAGCTGTCTCCTTCACATCGCAGCGGTGTGCTAAATAGGTTTCTATGGTTTTCATCAGATCCGCATTGTTTTCCCGATCATAACGTTCAAGTACTCCTAAAGTTTCTTTGTACAGCTCTGCTAACTCCTGACGGTCATGATTATACAGAATTCTAGCTAACCCTAACTTAACAAAAAAGGGCGTTCTTAGGCGTGAATCCGACAACTTTCCTAGTTCCAACGCAACTTTTGCCTCTTGGTAACTACGAAATATTTCCTTTGAATTCATGTATATCCTACCAATTCCCACCTGCAATACCCTTGAGGGAACTCTTTGTAGAGTAAGGTCTGTTATCTTTCCCACCAATAACTTCAGGTATTTACTCTGTTCATTCTTACTCTCTTTGGACTGAAATAGGATAGCTATAACTTCACCTTTCTTCTTAGTTAGAATGGGCTTTTCACCCATTTCGTTCATAACCGATTGCACAATGTCAGAGAGCAGCTCAAGTAAGTTTTTGTCTCCTGAAAGATAGTCGTAATCATCCAATTCAAAGACTAAAACGCATTGGGGTCGACTTAAATCCCATCCCCAAAGTTCCCCTCTGGCGATGATATCCTCTCCCGATTCGATGTTGCCATAGAGAAGATCAAACAAGAAAGCGTCGATATATCTCTTCTCAGATAACACCAGCTCTTTTCCTTTTGCTAATTGAACTGTCAATACGAGAGAAGCAACTTCTCCCAAGGTCTTTATATTTTTAGAATCTGTAGTTTTAGTGCAAATATATAAAAAACCGAGTGTTTCGTTTTTAATAAAACTCGGGAATACATAAGCGTCAGTGATTTTGCTACCCAGTTTTATCCGGCAAAATCCTAGGTTCTTTTCTGTTTCAGTAATCTCACTTCTGACAAACGAGTCTCTTGGATAATCCAAATGACTGGAAGCAAGGACTTTATAAAATTCATTAGTTACTACTACTGGAGATTGAGTCTCTAGGAATAAGGCTTCTACTATACCTTCTACTCCAGCCCCTTCTGCAATTATCTTTAGTAAATCAGATTGCACCCTTTGTACTTCTTGGATATTCATAACATTCCTCATCTTCCGCGTAGGGATTACGATTCCTGTTCAAGTTTCTGGCTTGTTTTGGATAACTGAACTAAGAAAACCCCACTTAAAATAATAATCGCCGACAGGAACACATTTGGTGAGACGGGCTCTCCAAGAATCACAGCACCCAGGATCACTCCGACTACCGGATTTACGTAAGCATAGGTACCAGCTTTTGACGCCGGCCACTTCTGTAAGATATAAATATAGGAACTGTAACCAAGGATAGAACCAAATAGGACTAAATACGCCATTGCTCCAACACCCTTACTCGTGAGATGGATGTTACTTGCTTCTCCCAGTAGGAGCCCCACAATTGTCAAGGCAATTCCTGCGGCGAACATTTGTATCCCGATATTTGCCACCGTAGTTCCTGATGGTTTAAAAGTTTTCGAATAGACCGAGCCCAGGGACCATGAAAAAGCGGCCAACAATAGCAATAACCCCCCTGTTGTATCAATGATATTAACTTCTGAACCACTCAATACCAAAAGAGCAACCCCGGCAAACCCTAGGAGTAAACCCAACCAACCCTTCAATCCAAGCCTTGGACCATTGGAGAGGAACAATTCGAGAATAGCATTAAACATTGGGACAATGGCCATAATAAGTGCGGTAGCTCCAGAATATACCCATTGTTCCGCCCAGACGACAACCCCATTGCCACCCAGCAATAAAAATAATCCCACGATAGCCTGCCGACGTACGTCGGTACGATTTTCAGGAAACTTGTACCCTTTAAAATGAGCAAATAACAGGACTAAAGACCCCGCGATCAAGAACCTAAAACCCGCAAACAATTCTGGGGGAAAGTCGCTTACTCCAATTCTAATCGCCAGATATGTCGATCCCCATAGAATGCATACCGCTATGTATGCCAAAATCACTGTAGTCTCTTCTCTCTGCCCCATGAGCTCATCTCTCTCTCTCTGACTTAAACAGCTTTTAATGTACCTATTAATAGTACTCTTCTAAGTGAACTCGTTCAACTAAAGATAAAAAGCTACATCTCTTAAAGAACGATTCTCTTTTAATCTTCAAAATGAAGCCCTTACCACGTCCCTTCTTTGTTCACTTTGTCAGAGTGTGTTATAATTGTAAATTATTATATCACTCGAGCTTGGCTTGTATAAAAGATGCTTTTTTATAATGGAGTATCCCAAAATTGGAGGTAGTAACAGTTGCTAAATAAATAAATAAATAA
>DASRMA010000090.1:0-17570 GCA_035648155.1 Desulfosporosinus sp. | reverse complement strand
ACTTGGGCGTGAAAAATATTCACTTAGGGCCAACTTTGCCAGGTTTCTTGTCTCCAAATGTGGTCAAAGTTTTAGTTGAAAACTTCGGCATTGCAGGCATTTCCACAGTAGAAGAGGACCTCAAAACGTTTATGGCGTAATTGAAGTTATCACGATAAATGATTTTTCCCAATCTGTATGCTAGCCTCGCAGGTACAACCATATGACGTGTGTAACATTAATTGCGTTGGTGGGCGGTACCCCGTCAACGCTCATTGTGAAAAAGAGATTCAAAGATAGACTGGCACCTACAGAATAGGCACAAGAAAAAAGTGTTTGGCCTGTAGGTGCTTTTGACATAATGGTTTTTTAGTAAGGGGAAAAAGGACTTGGATCGGAGTCAAAATGTTAAATAGATTAGAGCGTGAAAGAACTACTTTGCAAATGATGGTGAAGATCTATTGTAAAGATCATCACCATTCCGCTGAGGTATTGTGTTCGGAATGCCAGGGATTATCTGATTATGCCTTGACTCGCCTTACAAGTTGTAAATTTGGAGAAAGCAAACCAACCTGCGGCAAATGTTCAGTGCATTGTTATAAACCCGTAATGCGTAAAAGAATCATCTATATCATGCGCTATTCAGGCCCTCGGATGCTCTTTGTGCATCCAATGATTGCGATGCGGCATTTAATTGACGGGCTTAAGAAAGTTAAGTAATCATAATTTTTTGGGATATATCTCCTATATTTTAACATTATGTTGAGCAATTTCATAATATAATCATGAGATTGCTCTTTTACCTACATACTTCAGGAACGCACGAAATTTCGAAAAAGGGGAGGCCACACAAAATGCAGAAAACAACAACCCGGCGCATGATTGCCATTGTGGGGATCGGTACCATCCTAGTCGTCACTCTATTATTTTTGGCCTTTCATTTCGTTATCGGCCCTAAAGGGTTAACCACCAGTGTACCCACGTTAAGCACTGTCGCTCAAGGAGCAAGCAAAGCCTGCGTGGATTGCCATCAGAAAGACAACCCTGGAATTGTCCAACAATATCATGACAGTAAACATTCTGGCAGAGGAGTCCAGTGTCTTGATTGTCATAAACCCCTCGCTGGTCAAGAAGCTATGACCAAAGACCATTATAAAGTGGCTATGGTAGCCAAACCAACTCCGAACAACTGTGCAAAGTGCCATGCCACAGAAACAAAAGAATTTACAGACAGTGCTCATGCTGCAAAGTCTTTGTATTCAGTGGAGGGTGTGAAAAATTTCACGTCTGAAGAGCTTGCCAAATACCATTTACTTGATGCTCAAGGGAACCCTATCAATGGGGGTAAAGCCAATCCCATTTTCAATTTAATTGGTAAAGATGCCAGTGCCCAGTCCTGCGAGGTCTGTCATGCTCAGAAAAACCAAGATGGTAGCATTGGGGATTGTACTAAGTGTCATCTACGGCACACGTTTGACGTGGCGCAGGCCCGCCAACCAGAAACCTGTGGTCAATGCCACTTAGGTCCTGATCACCCTCAAATAGAAATCTACATTGAGTCCGCGCACGGCACTTATTACCAAGCCAATAAAGAAAAATTTAACATGGAGGCTCCTGCAGGAACCTTGACGGTTAAGGATTTTCCGGCACCGACTTGTGCCACTTGCCATATGTCAGCCTTTGGCAGTGTCAAGGGAACGCATAACGTAGGAGAACGCCTTAAATGGAGTCTACAACCCGAAATTGCCAAGGTCCGCGTAAATGGTGACCAGAACCGTGAAACCCTTAACGCTGTCTGTTTAAACTGCCATACTCAAGTTTTCATTAAAGATAATCAGGCTAAAGCAGAGAAGAACATCAATACGACCAATGAAAATGTATTGAAGGGAAGAGCCATCATTGCCGACCTACGCAATACAGGACTACTAGGCACTAAGCCTATGTCCGACCCCCTTGATTTCATCTATTTTGAACTTTGGCATCACGAAGGCCGAAGGGCTCGTTATGGCGCCGTGATGGGTGGCGCTGACTATGTAAACTGGCACGGTATTTATGAGCAACACAAAGCGTTGGTCGAGCTTCAGTCTAAAGCCGATGAACTGAAAGCCAAGCAATAGGAGGCGTTGGATATGATCAATCGGCTGAAACAATTAAATTTAGCTCCTTATAAAACGCCCGTTTTGCTGGGCTTCATGGCCTTGAATTTCTTGTTGACGGGCGTTGATGTTTTAATTGCCCACTCGGAAAACAACTTTTTTCGCTGGGAACTGATTCCCTTGATCTTCTCTCCACTGGCGGTACTAGCAATTCTCGCTCAGATGGTTTTCCAGCAAAGTAATGCCGTGAAGCGTACCTTTCAAACCGTCATGTGGGTGGGGGTTGCCGTCGGCGTCGTGGGAACCTTGTTTCATATAGCAGGGAATGCGACCTCTAGCCAGCAGAGTCTTAACAGCCTGCTGGTTACAGGCTCTCCCATAGCTGCCCCCATCGCTTTTGCGGGAATCGCCTGTTACGCCTTAGCAAGTGCTCACTATGTTGGAATAAAACGGCGATCCAAACTGCTGGTGCTTGTAGGTCTAGGATTCCTGGGCGCAGTGATCGCAGCGTTCTTAGATCATGCTCGCCTAGGCTTTGTACCAAGCTATACCCTGATCCCTTTAGTTTCGGGAACCCTGGCCACGTTAGCCTGCTTTTATATGGCGTACGGTCAAGCAAACCGTCAGGAAACTTATATTTATTTTTCGATTATGGCTCTTAATCTCTTGGTCGGTTTAGTGGGTTTCGGGTTCCATCTGGTGGGAGATCTAGCGGGAACTCAGAGCATCATCTGGGCAAGGATAATGTATCGAAACCCCTTACTGGGCCCGCTCCTCTTCTGTAATCTGGCAGTTTTAGGTGGTTTAAGCCTGATACCGGAACCAACTGTTATGGTTGAAGATAGCAAATAAAGAGAACATCAAGAATTACAAAGAAATAGGATTTAAGGGAACGAATTAATATCCGTTTCCTTAAATCCTATTTATAGTCGTTATTTAAAAAGTGACGCGCTTAGATAAACATTAGTCCCCCCGTATATTTAACTAAAGAAAGTGCAAAACTAATGGCAAAATAGTTTCAAAATTTAGGAGGATTACATATGCAAGGTGAAATGTTTTGTTTTCAATGTGAACAAACTGCCGGTGGAAAAGGTTGTACTAGATTAGGAGTCTGTGGAAAAACGCCAGAAATTGCAGCACTGCAGGATTTGTTGATTTATCAGCTCAAAGGCATAAGCTGTTATGTTACTAAACTTTTAGATAAAGGTCAAAAACCTGAGAAATCATGGGTTTCATTTGTTGAGAATGCCTTGTTTATGACCTTAACGAATGTAAACTTTGATCCTGAAGATCATCTTAAGATGCTTAAAAAATCTCAAGAACTCAAAGAAGACGTTAGAAAAAAAGTTGGACAAGAAAACGTAAAGGCTGAAGAGGCGCTCTATAATTTAAGTGATACTAAAGAACAAATGCTGGAAGACGCTAGAAAAGCCGGCGTTATGTATGATCAAGACTTAGATGCTGATATTCGTTCTATTAGAGAAACTATAAAATATGGGCTCAAAGGAATTGCGGCTTATGGCCACCAAGCTCGATTTATTAACTATAACAGTGATGAGGTCGATGAATTTTATTTTGTAGCGTTAGAAATCATGACGGATGATAGCTTAAATCTTCAGGACCTTATCAAGTACTTGGTTAAGGCTGGAGAGATGAGTGTCAAGGTTATGGAGGTCTTAGATACCGCTAATAATGAAAATTTTAGCTCTCCTGCACCTCAAAAGGTTAATGTAAACGTTAAAAAAGGACCCTTTATCATAGTGTCTGGTCATGATTTAAGGGACCTAGAAATGTTATTACAGCAAACTGAAGGTAAGGGAATAAATATCTATACCCATGGTGAAATGTTACCTTGCCATGGATATCCTGAGTTAAATAAATACCCTCATTTGGTTGGTAATTTTGGAGGGGCATGGCAAGATCAACAAAAAGAATTCGATGGGATACCGGGTTGTATGTTAATGACCACAAACTGCTTAATGAAACCCAGGGATTCGTATAAAGATAGAATATTCTCCACAAATGTTGTTGGCTGGGAAGGTATAAAACATATATCGAATGATGGAAGTGGCCATAAAGACTTCTCAGAAATAATAAATAAAGCCCTAGAATTAGGTGGCTTCGAAAAAGATGAAGAAGTTAAAGAAATTCTAGTAGGATTTGGTCATAAAGCAACGTTAAGTCATGCTGAAACAATTGTGAATGCCGTTAAAGAAGGCAAGATTAGACACTTCTTCTTAATAGGGGGATGTGACGGTGCCAGACCAGGCAGAAATTACTACACTGAATTTGCAGAGAAGGTTCCTAAAGATTGTATTATTCTGACGTTAGCTTGTGGAAAATACCGTTTTAATAAATTGGAATTCGGTGAAGTAGCAGGACTTCCCAGATTACTAGATATAGGTCAATGTAACGATGCGTATTCTGCTGTTAAAATAAGCCTAGCACTAGCTGATGCCTTTGAATGTGGAATTAATGACCTGCCCTTAGCCATGATTATAAGTTGGTATGAGCAAAAAGCGGTTGCCGATTTATTAGCCTTACTTTCCTTAGGGGTCAAAGGAATTTACCTGGGGCCAACTTTACCAGCTTTCTTAAGCCCTAATGTCTTAGAATTCCTAGTTGCTACGTTTGACCTCAGAGCGATCAGTACACCAGATGATGATCTAAAACAAATATTAGGATAGAAGATATTAAACTAATCGTTCCTTCGCTGGCTGAAAAGAATAATTGCTTGGAGCCTCGTGAGAATTATCATGCAAATTCCTGTTTATTACGTCTTGAATCGCCAGATCCAACAAGTTATGAATCCTTCACCACTTTCTGGCCTTTCGCAGTGGGGATGAACTCTCAATTTTCGATCTTACCAAACAGTCGGTAATTTGGAAGGGTGGTAACTTCTGGTTCTTGGCAAGCTTTTTACGAGGCTTGCACCGAAAAGTGTGGAGCGAATCCTGATCTGAACTGTCAGGATTCGCCAACCACAATCGGTTCATCAAACCGTAATGATTACCAACCTCTGGTACCTCATCATGAGCAACGCCAATCATCAGAGCCAGCAGGGAATCGGCCTTGAGCTTGGCAACCCATTTGGAGATGCTCGGTACATTCAAATGGGACATCAGGAACTTGGGGTCATACTCGATTGTCAGAAATGGACTTTCGTTTAATCACCCAACAATCCCCCAGATTGATCTGAGGGGCGTGTCAAAGCAGGTGCTCAGTTAGTAGTTCTGTCAAAGGCAGTCCCCAACGGGATGGCTTTCCTCCAGTGAGGTAATACATTTCTTTGAAAGCTAATTTTAGAGCAAAGATTGTATGTCCCATTTTGAAGATACTCGTCTTACCACCGTACCAGACATTCGAATGAATGTAAAAGGCTTTGTCCCTTCCCATGTCACCCATACAGATCAATTCTGGACGGAAGGGCTTATCTGCTTTTTCGGCGGAAACCTTTCCGAGATCTTTGGCGATTTGCAACGCCACAATTCTAGCTTGCATGTCACCCAAGGTTCCTAGCTTGGGTACAGTCAAGGCTGCTGCATCGCCGGCTGCAAAAATGCGAGGATACTGGGGATTACGCATAGTTAAATCCGTGATCACAAACCCTTCTTCATCAACAATTGGCAAATCCTTCATAAATAAATGGGGTTGCCAATCAGGAAGGACGATCTTTATTTCGGCTTCTAAACTTTTTCCATTGGTAAATTCAATACCGTCCGCAGTCAAGCACTTAATATCCTCTGTTTTATTGACATAGTGGTAGCCCATATCCCCAGCCATTTTTAAAAATTTAGCGCCTATCTCTTCGCCAGCGTCTTCGGCGATGACTGGTGCTGGAGTGAACAGGGTAATTTTGTTCGGACCACCTGACGCATGATCCTCCAGCCAGGCGCCGAGCGACAGGGCAATTTCCAACGACGGACCTTCACAAGCAGCTAAAGCTATCGGCAACCAATTGGGCTTCCCTTTGGTCCCCTGATGAAATCGGGCCGATCCAATGGCGATCGAGCCCCCTTTGTAGCCACCCCCATGCAAGTAGTTACGTAGACGGTTGCCATGATAAGTATCTGACAAAGTAAAACCGTATTCCCCAAATCCTTCGATCTTGTCATAAGCCAACCGAGCACCCAAAGCCACGACAAGGTAATCATAAGTAATATGCTCGATTGGAGAACCTGGCCGTTCCAAAGAAACATAGTCCACCAGAGAAGTTTCCACATCAATTGCTTTAACTTCAGCCTGGATAAAATCTATCCCATCATCGTGCAAAACATGTTCAATGGGCATATGCATAGTATTTTGTGGATTACGGTTGGCAAACACTTCGATTGGAATATTAGGAACAAAAAGTAGATAAGGTTTGCGATCAATCACCGTGAGATCAACGTCATCGCCGCATTGCTCTCGGATGAATCTTGCCGTAGTCAATCCAGCAAAGTTTCCACCTAATACAAGAACATGAGGTTTTCCTGGGTACTGCATAACATTCCTCCTGTTTTTTTATAAATTATAATTAATTAAAAGTATAGTGAAGTTTCCGGGAAACAGGATTTATGGAAAACGGATTTGGTAATAAATTTATTTTCAGAAATAACAATGGAGAAACTATTTTGATCAAATGGTGATTTTGGTTCATGGAAGTTTACATAGTGTTACTTAGGCAAAATTCAAAAAAATAACCAGTTAGTATGCCAGTCTATTTTGTGTCATACTGCGTCGGCATAGTCACCTAAACTCAGAAGCCAGACGTCAGAAGCCGGGAGTGTCAGATCGTTGTATTACCTTTCCGATCTCTGGCCTCTGTCATCGGGCCTCTGGAGACATACCTCCTTGCCTGACGCAAACTATCCATGGCATCTTTGACTTGTTATTTTCTTTCATATGCCTTAGATTAGATTACTGAATATTAATTCCCTAATTTTGAGAAAATATGCAAATAAGAAAGTAAAATTCAAAGGATGTAGAGGATCAAAAACGCCTCACAAGCATCTTGAGAATAAGGTGCATTTCCAGTAAGCTCCCCATAAACTAGAATAGAAAGGGGATTAGATGTTAGATGAATGGACAATATTTATCCATCGATTCCTAATAGCATACTTCCATTGCCTGGGTAGAAAATTTCCTCTTTAAGAAGAACATGCGGAAGGTATTTAGGCTTTATGGGACGGATAATAACCTCGTCGGACCAGTTAAAGTCCTTCTTTCTGTATTACTAGTGTTTGGCAGAAAGGATGGTATCATTAATTAAGGACCGTAGTTCATTCGAGAGAAAGCCACCGCGCAGCGGTTTAGGGCAATGTTATAGGTAGGACCTTTAGAACCAGTATTAGGACCTTTGGCACTAGTAATACATCATTTAAAAATATTATAATATGTTAACAGGATATCATTTGCTTGAGGTTTTCATGAAGCATTTTTTTCGAACATTCTCCTCCGCTGCCCCTCCTAGTGAGGGGATTCTTTTATTCGGATAATCGCGGAAAAGTTAAGAAAGAGAGATGCATATGAAATGAAATTGATTGTCATCCTATTACTAATAATTATGAGTATCTCTTTTGCGGAAATGTTGCTATCTGACGATGGGCACTCAGATTAATTACTTTAATACATACAACAGATGATTGCCCGTTAGGTACATAAAGTTTTTATTACTATTTCCTTCTTTATATGAGCCCTCTTTATCTGTACTTGGGGCTTTTTTGTTAATAAGTCAGTTCAATGCAAATAACGGCATAACAAGCAGCTTTGATTAGGTGAGGCTTTTGTTGCAATAAGGCGGATCTGTACCAACAGATAGATAAGTGTTGATGTAAAAAGGGAGAGCTGAGTATCTCTCCCTTTTTAATCCAATCATTAGACATCCACTTCTATAAGTGGGAGTGGTGCCCCGTTGCCCTGCTTCGGTGGGGGTAGAATCCCCCACCGAAGTCTCGATGTTCAACTTTAGTTGAATCAGTTCACTGTTTGAATATGAGGATTAACACGTTATAAGTTATGTCAATATCTCATCTCTGCTTTATCAAGAATGTCCTAGTTCGCTGACACCCTCTAGATTTGCCTCTTGGTAAAATGTATCTTCAAGTTGTTCCTGTGCTTGGACTTGGGAAGGGTCTTTTAACTTGTCATAAGCCTGTTCCAACTGGAAGTATTTATTCTTAAGTTCTCCTAATTCGCTAGCTAAAGCTTCTCTTGTAGCTTCATCTTTATTATTCAAATTAAACGCCTCCTTAATATTTTAATTTCCTATAACAGTATTCCCTGAATTTCAGGAATGATGTTTTCATTTTACAGGTATCATAATGTTGTAAAGTATATGAAAGAAAATAACAAGTCAAGTTATGGGACATTGAGCAGAAGACCTCCGGACGCGGGGGCCTTTGTAGCTAATATTTCACAAATTCTTCACACAAAGTTCATGAAATGGCAACAAATATTGTGTATGATAAAGACAGTGGAAAATCATCCGCTAGCTTAGCGGTTTACATAGATAAAAACTTTTTAACTTTTCTTCATATTCTTTTCTCCTCCTACTACTATACCCCTCCTAGAGAGGGGCTTTTTAATTTCATCATAAGAAATGATTAGTCATTTTCAAAATAAGTAATGATTAATCATTTCAAGCTTAACCAATTCTTCACACAAAGTTCATGGAATGGTAACAAATATGGCTTATAATAAACTTAGCAAATAAAAACAGATGGACACTCGTAATTTTACGGTTGAAATATAGACCATTCTTTGCACTTTCCTTCTCTACTACCCCTCCTTGTGAGGGGATTTTTTTATGAAGCAAAGATGCTGATAAACGGTGGAATCAAAAGACGTTTTTAAAGTTGAATAATTCAGCATCGAAAATATCATCAAAATGAAGTTCCAAGGTCGTTATTTCTCCTAAAGATTGCGAAACGTCCTGTATAGCAATATATTTTCTTAATTGCTGCATGTCGATATTAATGTCGTCGATCTCTTGGTTGTCGAGGAGAATGCTCCACCAGGTGTTGTCATTATTCCAAGTTTGCTGGGCGGTGCTCAAATCTTCCTGCGCCTGCTCCCATTTACCGACGGTTATGGAATCGTCGATTGACTTAAGCAAAATACCCATTGTCTCAGTCCTGGTCTCGACATACTGATAGGAGGCGAAAGAACCTCCTGATAATATAATAACAATAGTTAATATGGTTATAAGGGTACGCAACTTTTCTCACCTCTCAGTATCTGCCTTCGCTTTTGTCTTTGCTTGAATGAAGAGCTTGCCTGTAGTGTCTAAGCTTGCCAGGAAGACATCCTCGACCCTATCTATAGCTCTTTTTTTAAGTTCCCTCTTTAACCAGTTCAGGTCCTTACTGCTTTGCTGGAGGTTTTTAATATTTAGTTGACCATCCAGTATAATCGGGAGCGGTAGGCCTTCGTACAATGTTCTGTGGAAAACACTCAGATCTCCGTTGTTCTCCAGAATAGCATATTCTACATCAGCAATATTAGGGACGTTCTTGATCCGAAGCTCCTCAAGCAAATCAGTGAGGTTATAGCAATTTTTCCTTAATTCCTCTTCGTCAATTTTCCCATGCCAGATGAGAATGCTTGGCGTTCCACATATAATATCTCTAGCCTTTTCACTTTTTAAGGTAATCCACGCTAAGGTTAGATTCGCTGCTAGGAGAACAAGGATTGGGATGATTCCAGTAAGGAGCGGAATGCCCACGTTCTCACTGGGAATGACTGCAAGATCGGCTATCATGAGCAGCACGACCAGCTCAAAAGGTTGTAATTGAGCAATTTCTCTTTTACCCATCACACGAAGTGCAATGACCACCAACGCGTATAAAATTAGGGTTCTGACCACAATAATGAGCATATCTATTCTCCTATCCAAGGGATTTTAAAGACCCACATAAAATTATTTTACCCCGAAGGCCAAAAGTTATTACATTAGTTGCCGTTTTTTCAGATCAATTTGATTAGGAAGGGTAAGTCTGATATGATTGGTGAGTAAATTTATTGAATGAGACCCTTGTAGGTTGGCGATGTTAAACAGGCTAGTTAAAAGGGGGAACGAAATGTTCGCCCTTTAGATTAATTTGATGTATTTGGCTTAAGCGAGGGTTTGTAGTCTTATTATTCCGGGAAGACTAACAAAGTATCTGAGCAGGTTGCCTTGCACATAGAGTAAATAGTGTTTTAAGGGGGAGAATATATGTCAGTCACAGTAGAAAATGTAGAAAAGAATGTTGTAGCCTTAGAAGTAACAGTCGGTTCAGAGAAGTTTGAATTAGCGGTGAAACAAGCTGCGAAGACTTTGGCTAAAAAAGTGAATGTCCCAGGATTCCGTAAGGGTAAGGCACCGCGCCGAATGGTGGAACAACATGTGGGGAAGGAAGCCCTTTACGACGAAGCGTTGGATCATTTGATTGGAGCAGCCTATGCTGAAGCGGTTGTAGAAAGCGGTATCAAACCAGTGGATCGACCTGCAGTTGATTTAGTACAGATTGAAGAAGGTAAAGACCTTATTTTCAAAGCAAAAGTAAGCGTTAAGCCTGAAGTTGAACTGGGAGAATATACTGGGCTTCATATTGAACAAGATGCTGCTACCGTAACGGACGAGCAAGTGAATGAACAACTGAAAAGCAAACAGGAACAACACGCCAGACTCATGACAATTGAGACAGGTAAGGTTGAAAACGATGATACGGTCACTGTTGACTTTGAAGGTTTTACAGGCGATGTAGCTTTCGTGGGCGGAAAAGCGGAGAATTATGAACTGGTTATTGGCTCGGGTACTTTCATCTCCGGTTTTGAAGAAGGTTTAATTGGAGTTGAAATAGGACAACATGTTGATGTTAACGTTACGTTCCCGGCTGAATATCATAGTGAAGAGCTGGCCGGAAAAGAAGCTGTATTCAAAACAAGTGTCAAAAAAATTCAGCGTAAAGAATTATCAGCTCTAGATGATGAATTTGCAAAAGATGTTAGTGAATTTGCAACGCTTGATGAATTGAAAGCCGACTTGCGGAATAAATTATTAGAGAAGGGCGTATTGCAGGCTAAAGGCGATCATTTAAAGGCGGTCACATCTAAAGTGGTAGACAATGCCAGTGTTGAAATTCCTGAAGTTATGTTCACTGAAAGAGTCAAAGCAATGGTGGAGGATCTAAGTCGTAATCTAGCTCAGCAGGGAATGACACTTGAGCAGTATTACCAGTTTACCAACGCAACAGAGGAAGTTACGCTAGAGCGCCTGCGTCCTCAAGCAATGGAAAGTGTTAAAACAGATTTAGTTTTAGAAGCAATTGCCAAGGCAGAAGGAATTGTGGTCACGGAAGACGAAGTAGAAGTAGATGTAGAGATCCAAAAACTTGCTGAGCATTATAAACAAGACGCAAAATTGCTCAAAAAGTCCCTCCTTGCGCGCGGGGACCTGGAGTTCTATAAACAAAGTTTGATCAGTGAGAAGACGATCAACTTTTTAGTAGAACAAAACGCATAGTCAACGACGCGAGGGAAATTCTAAGGTATAGAGGTGAGAGGATGGCAAAGTACACCGACGACAAGAATCAACTAAAGTGTTCATTTTGCGGTAAAACTCAGGAGCAAGTCAAAAAATTGGTTGCTGGTCCAGGCGTATACATCTGTGATGAATGTATTGAACTTTGCAATGAAATTGTTGAGGAAGAGCTGACTGACGACTTGGGCGTTGAAATTGGAGAAATTTTGAAACCCAAGGAAATACGGGCCATTATTGACCAGTATGTTATTGGCCAAGAACAAGCGAAAAAAGCACTTTCAGTAGCAGTATACAACCATTATAAAAGGATTAACTTAGGGATGAAAATTGATGATGTTGAGCTGCAAAAATCAAACATTGTTATGCTAGGACCCACTGGTTCAGGAAAGACTTTGCTGGCCTCGACGCTAGCTAAAGTCCTTAATGTTCCCTTTGCAATAGCTGATGCCACGTCACTTACAGAAGCAGGGTACGTAGGCGAGGATGTTGAAAATATCCTCCTCAAATTAATTCAAGCCGCTGATTATGATGTGGAAAAAGCAGAAAAAGGCATTGTATATATCGATGAAATCGACAAGATCGCCCGTAAGTCTGAAAACCCTTCTATTACCCGGGATGTTTCTGGGGAAGGTGTTCAGCAGGCCTTACTGAAAATTCTTGAAGGAACGGTTGCTAGTGTGCCACCACAAGGTGGTCGTAAGCATCCGCACCAGGAATTTATTCAGTTGGATACCACGAACATTCTCTTTATCGTCGGCGGAGCTTTTGACGGGATTGAAAAGATTATTCAAAACCGGTCAGGAGAAAAAACCATGGGCTTTGGAGCAACGATCAAAAATAAAACAGCGGTGAATGCTGGTGAAGTTCTCAAAGGTATTTTACCGTCAGACCTTCAAAAATTCGGTCTAATACCCGAGTTTGTGGGACGGTTACCGGTGATCGTTACTCTAGAAGCGTTGGATGAAACGGCGCTAGTGCGAATCTTGACAGAACCTAAGAATGCCCTGGTCAGGCAATACCAAAAGCTGATGGAGATTGACGGTGTTACCTTAGAGTTCAAAGAAGGGGCACTCTCCGCGATCGCTAAAGAAGCGATTCGTCGTAATACCGGAGCACGGGGCTTAAGGGCTATTGTGGAGGATATCCTGCAAAACGTGATGTATGATTTGCCTTCCCGTAGCGATGTAACGAAATGCGTCGTTACCCAAGACGTGATCTTGAAGAAAGAAGAACCCCTCCTCGTCGTGGTTGATAAACTCAAAAAGAGCAACAAGGAAGAATCAGCATAGGCGAAGGCTCTATTCGAAGTGCCTTTAAGGCCTGATATATGAGACACCGGAGTGGCGAAGAGCCGCGCCGGTGTTTTTCGTCGTGATGGGTGAAGTAAGTTTCCTATGCCAAGGTCATATTTCATGTTTTAATTTCCATCTTGTGGCAATACTAACGTAAGTAAGATTGTATAGGACAGGGAGGAATAGAGATATGAATGGACTCAGCGGTATAGTTATGGTCGTTCAGTTGGTTTTCGCCATCGTTATAGGGCTATATTTTTGGGGTATGCTCAAATCCCAACAAGGAAATAAAAAAACAGTTGAACGAGAGTCGTGTAAAGAGCTAGAAAAATTACAACAAATGCGCAAAATCGCGTTAACTACTCCTTTGTCTGAAAAAACTCGTCCTACGAACTTTGAAGAGATTATCGGACAAAAAGAAGGCATCAAAGCTTTGAGGGCTGCTCTATGTGGTCCAAATCCGCAACATGTGCTAATTTATGGAGCTCCTGGCGTTGGTAAAACCGCTGCCGCCCGGTTAATCCTGGAAGAAGCTAAGAAGAATCCTCTTTCGCCATTTAAGGATAAGGCTCATTTCACTGAAATCGACGGAGCGACTGCACGATTCGATGAGCGAGGGATCGCCGATCCCTTGATCGGCTCGGTACACGATCCAATTTACCAAGGGGCGGGAGCCATGGGGTTAGCGGGAATTCCTCAACCAAAACAAGGGGCCGTGACCAAAGCACACGGCGGTGTTCTATTTATTGATGAAATTGGAGAACTTCATCCGATTCAAATTAACAAGCTCTTAAAAGTGTTAGAGGATCGCAAAGTAATTCTTGAAAGCGCCTATTATAGCTCTGAAGACACCAATATTCCTCAGCATATCCACGATATTTTCCAAAATGGTCTTCCCGCGGACTTTCGACTTGTTGGGGCTACAACCCGAAGTCCAGAACAAATTCCACCCGCGATTCGTTCACGGTGCATGGAGGTGTATTTCCGAGGTCTGCTGCCTGACGAAATCTCGGAAATCGCTCGTACGGCTGCTGCGAAGATGGAAATGCCTATTACCCAGGCCGCAATAAATGTCATAAAGCAATATGCCTCTAATGGCCGTGAAGCCGTCAATATGGTTCAGCTAGCAGCCGGCGTCGCTTTAACCGATCGCTTACCTGAAGTTGACGTGAAAATAGTGGAATGGGTTGTGACAACTGGTCAATATTCACCTCGCCCGGATAGAAAAGTACCCACTGAGGCCAGCGTTGGAGCAGTTAATGGACTTGCTGTTTACGGACCCAATATGGGCATGCTTCTTGAATTAGAGGTTACAGCTCTTCCAGTAGCGCCAGGCACAGGTGTTCTCATGGTGACTGGGATTGTCGAGGAAGAAGAGCAAGGCAGCGAAGGAAAGAAAACTCGGCGTAAGAGCATGGCCCGTAGTTCCGTGGAAAATGTCCTGACCGTATTAAAACGGCAAATGAGAATTGAACCTCGGAATTTTGATATTCACGTGAACTTCCCCGGCGGAGGTCCAATCGATGGTCCATCAGCAGGGATTGCCATTGCAACGGCTACTATTTCTGCAATACGTCAGCAAAAAGTGGATAATTATCTAGCCATGACTGGGGAACTATCCATCCGCGGCAGAGTGAAACCCATCGGTGGAGTCGCCGCCAAGATTGAAGCTGCGAAGCAAGCCGGCTGCAAACGGGTTCTGATACCGTTGGAAAACTGGCAGGAACGCTTCGCCGAATTAAGCGGGATTGAAATTATTCCCGTCGAAGAGTTTACGCAAGTTTTAGAACTAGCGATAACCAGAGAAATTAAACTTGAAAAAGCTGAGATGCATCCACCACTTGAAGAAGTGTTAAACCGCATGGATTTTGCAGTCAACAGAGTAGTAACGAACGTCATAGCAAATTTGCCTGAACGGGGCAAAACATGTTAGAATAGCTGAAGAATAAGTTTGGCACACTGTATCTAGTGTGCTTTTTATTATATTTTTTTAGTAGGAGGGGATCTTTTTTGAGTAGTGAAGAACGCGAATTACCATTACTCCCATTACGTGGGATTTTAGTTTTTCCGTATATGGTTATTCACCTTGATGTTGGCAGGGAACGTTCCATGGCTGCAATTGAGAAAGCCATGCTTGGCGATCGAATTATTCTTTTAGCTTCGCAAAAAGAGACTGAAATTGATTCACCGAAGGCAGAGGATCTATTCGAAATGGGGACAATTGCTGAAATAAAGCAACTTTTAAAACTTCCCGGTGGCACCATGCGTGTCTTAGTTGAAGGGATTTCACGGGGGAAAGTACTAGAATTCCTGGACGATGAAAAGTATTTCAAGGTGCGAGTTGAGGAACTTCCCGTGGATAAGACGACACGTACCCCTGAAATTGAAACCTTAATTCGGGGTATGACGCATCAGTTTGAAGAATATGCCAAACTTGGTAAACGTGTACCGGTCGAAACCTTGGGAACGGTTCTAGCGGTAGAAGAGCCAGGTCAATTGGCAGACATTGTTGCTTCACAATTGAACCTTAAAGTCCCTGATAAGCAAATTATCTTGGAAGCAACGACGGTGGTACTACGCTTAGAACGCTTAACGGAATTAATCATGCGGGAAATTGAAATCCTAGAATTGGAACGACGTATTGGTCAAAGAGTACGTAAACAGATGGATAAAGCGCAAAAGGAATACTACTTGCGGGAACAGATGAAGGCTATCCAAAAAGAATTGGGAGATAAAGATGAGCGCCTAGTAGAGGCAGAGGAATTCCGTGAGAAAGTTGCCAAGGCCAAGTGCCCTAAAGAAGTCGAGGAGAAGGCTCTCAAAGAAATTGAACGCCTAGAGAAAATGCCCCCTTCGTCAGCGGAAGGCACAGTGGTTCGCACTTATCTGGACTGGATACTGGCACTACCTTGGACGAAAATGTCTAAGGATAAAATTGATTTACAAAAGGCCGAGGACATTCTGAACGAGGACCACTATGGTCTAGAAAAAATCAAAGAACGTATTTTGGAGTTCCTGGCGATCCGAAAACTAACGCCTAAAATGAAAAGCCCAATTCTATGCTTAGTTGGTCCGCCCGGGGTTGGCAAGACGTCCTTAGCCAAATCCGTTTCCCGCGCCTTGAACCGCAAATTCGTGCGTATGTCCTTAGGTGGGCTGCGTGATGAGGCTGAGATTAGGGGACATCGCCGTACCTATATTGGCGCTTTACCCGGACGGATAATCCAAGGTGTTCGGACAGCAGGAACACGTAATTCTGTGTTCCTCTTGGATGAAATTGATAAGATGACCTCTGATTTCCGTGGCGACCCAGCGTCAGCTCTCTTAGAGGTTTTAGATCCGGAACAGAACAGTACCTTCACCGATCATTACCTGGAACTCCCCTTTGATCTCTCTCAAACTCTGTTTGTTTTAACGGCGAATACCTTGCATACAATTCCCCGTCCCCTCTTAGACCGGATGGAGATTATTACCCTTAGTGGGTATACAGAAGATGAAAAGGTAAATATTGCTTTGCGTTATCTTGTACCTAAGCAGATGGAAGCTCACGGACTCAACAAGGATGTTTTATCTTTGGATGAGGAAGTGTTGCTCAAGTTGGTTCAGGGGTATACTCGGGAGTCCG
Source organism: Desulfosporosinus sp. (assembly GCA_035648155.1). Lineage (GTDB taxonomy): Bacteria > Bacillota > Desulfitobacteriia > Desulfitobacteriales > Desulfitobacteriaceae > Desulfosporosinus. Next base: position 1,073 of record DASRMA010000090.1, on the reverse strand, counting down.
GAGTACGGTCTATGGAGAGACAGATCGCTAATCTATGCCGTAAAGTAGCCATTCGTTGGGTGAAAAAACAATGGGAACCGCATACGCTTACTTTTGAAGATTTAGAGACTGCGCTAGGTAAACCACGCTATCATTTCCAAATGGCGGCGAAGGTTCCTGAAATAGGTGCGGTAACGGGACTGGCGTTCACTGAAGTTGGTGGGGTAGTCCTTACAGTCGAAGTAACCCCCCTGCCGGGAAAAGGAAGATTGACGTTAACGGGTCAACTAGGAGATGTCATGAAGGAATCTGCGCAAGCGGCCTGGACTTTTGTACGGGCGCATGCTCTTAGCTTAGGAATTGAAGAAGACTTTTATGATAAAACCGATCTTCACATCCACGTGCCAGAAGGTGCTACGCCCAAAGATGGCCCTTCAGCAGGAGTTACGATGGCCACAGCAATAGCCTCAGCCTTAGCAAAGCGCTCGGTTCGTTCAGATCTTGCTATGACCGGGGAAATAACCCTGCGCGGCAACGTTTTGCCGATCGGTGGAGTGAAAGAAAAAGTTTTAGCAGCACATCGAGCAGGGATTAAAGTCGTAATACTCCCGGAGGAAAATCGCAAGGATCTGGAAGAAGATGTTCCAGATAAAGTTCGAAAAGTGATGGAATTCCACTTTGTGAGCCGGGTTGAAGAGGTCCTGAAACTTGCCCTCTTGCCGCTGGCTAACTCGGACGAAGTTCAGACAGATGCCCAGATGCGTTCCTTATATGGCGCAAAGAGCGAGCCAATGTCCGAACACAGGCAAGTGGAAAGCCCGGTTGTTTCCTAGGGTTCCTAATAAGCTAGTTCAGCGCCGAGAGGTCTGCGAGACACTTGTTCAGCCATGCGTTCGTCGTGCCAAACTAGGGCTTTAAGCCTTTATGCAAGCGGGCAGGGTACCCGGCCAATGCGACATCCGCTGGCCATGGATGGCCGAGTGTCACCGGAGCCAAGGATGGCTTGTGCCAAGAACGTGCTCATTGAGCACGATGCTGTATCCGAGATGAAGGTAGGTCCTTCGTAGTCGGTTTGTAGGAACAGGCTTCAAACA
>DASRMA010000089.1:0-7409 GCA_035648155.1 Desulfosporosinus sp. | reverse complement strand
GCTGATACGATAGCAATGACCGGAGGAATCGGGCCTTGTCGTTTCGGCTATTACGGAGAAGTTGAACGTCAAATCCTCAAAGATGCAGGATACCCTTATGATGTGGTGATTCTTGAACCGCCGGATGGAAGTTTTCTTGGATTAGCTCAGCGCATCCGCTATTTGGTAGGCAAAAAAGTTTCCTGGGCTAAAATTCTTCAGGCAATGCGATTCGCCTATCAAAAAATTATTGCTTTGGATCAAATTGAAGATATGATCCATGCAGCGCGACCGCGATTAGCTCAAGAAGCAGAGAAATTATACGATGAAGCAAAAAGGCGAATGGCCCAAACGATGAGTTACACAGGAATACAAGAAGTGGTCCGTTGGCTTAAAGAAAGTATTTGTGAACGGCAATTTAGTCATCAGAATACTGATAGGGATGAATCTATCGGAAAACCTCTTCGTATTGGCATAGTAGGAGAAATTTATACTGTTCTCGATCCGTTTAGTTCTGCAGATGTTGAACAGCAGCTCGGTCAATTGGGCGTTCATGTCGACCGCTCGATTTATTTATCCTCGTGGGTAGGTGAAAACGTATTCCGAGGGTTAATTGATGGGTACCGCTCCATGAATTCTTACCATAAGCTAGCCAAGCCCTATTTGGACCATTTCGTAGGAGGACATGGTCAAGAAAGTGTAGGAGCTGCCGTAAAGTTTGCCCAGGAAGGGTTTGATGGGGTTATTCATCTATTTCCTCTTACCTGTATGCCTGAAATAGTAGCTTCTGAGGTTTTACCTAGAGTTCAGAACGATTATCAAATTCCGATTATGAAATTAATCATGGATGAACATACAGGACGTACAGGGGTACAGACGCGACTGGAAGCATTTGTAGATTTATTAGAACGATCACGCATAAATAAATCGAAAAAATTAACCAGTGAAGAAGTGCTAAACTTAGCTGGAAAATAAATATGGTTACCTCAACAAAAAGGGTCTACTCTTAATCCCGATAAAGATCAACATAAAGGTTACCATTGGTAGCAAGCACAGCAAAAGCAACATCCTTTGTGCTTTGAATTCCCTTTTTATTTAGTTCTTGATAGAGCCACTCATGGTTTAAGCCACTTTGCAGGAGATTTTTTTCTATTGTTTTACCGTCCAAGATTACCTCAGTTGCAAGTCCTTCATAACTGGTTGACAAATTTAGGTCTTGGGGAGTTAATGGCCTAAATTGTGATTTTAGCTGAACGCTCAATTTTCCACTTGGCTCAAGAATAGAAAACTCAACTTGATCAATATCAAAAACTTTTTCCTGTCTGAGTTGCTGAACTAAATAATCAAAAGAATAGTTTAACCCAGCCATATTATTTTCTAGGATCTTTCCATTTTTAATTAAAATAGTGGGTTCACCAGCTAGAATTCTACGAAGTGACTCGTATTTTAGTGAAACATATGCGACTAACACGATAATTAGTGTTGTAACTGTTATGGAAAGAATAAAGTTTAAGATACCTATCTTAAGATTAAAGGCTAGGTTACCTGCAATAGTCCCAAGTGTTACTCCTGCCACATAATCAAAATAAGTGAGGTGAGCTAGACTTCTTTTAGTTAAAAATTTGGTGGCTACAAGAAGTAGTATCAGTGCTAAAATTACTCTTAATATTATGTTTAAAGGCTCAAACAAAAGAAACACCTCCATTTAGAAGTCTTTAGGTGAGAATCATTTCGATTTGCATTTCGATTAAACTGATTGCACCTAAGTATGCAATCATCTCCGTAGGGAAGGGTAGGTGTCCTTGGCGAATTAGGGTTTCAAGGAGATGAGGTTTTAATTCCAGTCAGAATAGAAATAAAGCAGGAAATTCCTGCTTTATTTCTTTTTTGACTTTTCATGACTGTTTATTGCTTATACTGGGGTTCCTGCTGTCCGATATATTGCTCTCTTCCGTTTAATTCGTTTAGAGCAGAATCAAAGGTTTGAGCAAGTTGTTCAAAGCTCTTTTTAGCCTTTTGATCCTCAGTTTCTAGAGCAAACGTCTTCATGGTTGCTGCTGCGCTTTGAACTGCTGCTATAGCTTGTTGCATCTGGGTTCCAACCGTCATTTATTAATCACCTCCTTATTAAAGTATCACTTTAACCCTTAGGTCTGAAAATGAGTGCCCCCATAAATGCGAAAATAATTGCCGCTGATATCCCTGCACTGGTAATCTGAAAGATACCGGTCAGGACTCCAATAGGACCAGTAGAATCAAATTCCTTTAAAGCACCCTTGACCAACGAATTCCCGAAACTACTAATCGGTACGGTAGCTCCTGCACCGGCAAATTTAACAAGTGGATCATAAAGACCTAATCCTCCCAAAATTGCTCCTGTTACGACTAAAGTAACTGTTGTGTGAGCAGGAGTTAATTTAAGCCCATCCAATAATAATTGCCCAATCACACAAATAGTTCCACCAATCAAAAATGCCCATAGAAATTTTTCCATTGTGACAGCTCCTTATAGTTCGATACTTACCGCATGAGCAACTGATGGAATACTTTCTTTCTGCTGGTAAGACATAGGTGATAATAGGGCACCGGTTGCGATGACTAATATTCTTTTCAGTTCCCCTTTACGCATCCGATTCAGAAAATGTCCGAACGTTGTCGTCGCAGCACAGCCACACCCACTTCCTCCTGCCAATACTCCAGGTTGATCCTCCCTATAGATTAAAATCCCACAGTCTGTAAAAATCTCTTCGGGGATGTCCAAACCATGTTTCTTCAATAAGTCACCAGCGATTCTATGGCCTACTCTTCCTAAGTCACCGGTTGCAATAACGTCATAATAGGAAGGGTCTCTCTTTAAGTCCCTAAAATGAGCCTCAATAGTATCCACTGCCGCTGGAGCCATTGCTGCACCCATATTGAAGGGGTCAGTTAGGCCCATATCTATCACTCGACCGATAGTAGCAGCTGTTACTTTCGGACCCTCTCCATGATCTGTTACCAAGGCGGCACCTGACCCCGTAACAGTCCATTGAGCAGTAGGCGGCTTTTGGGCACCGTATTCCGTGGGGTACCTGTACTGTTTTTCCGATGCAGCATTATGACTCGATGTACAAACAAGAACGTTTTTTGCAAATTTGCTATCGACAAGTAGGGAAGCCAAAGCCAAACCTTCCATAGAAGTAGAACATGCACCGTAAATACCAAGGAAGGGAACTCCCAGTGTACGAGCAGCGAAACTACTGGGAACAGTTTGGTTCATTAGATCCCCAGCCATCAGGAACTGAACATCTTCTTTTTTCATATTCGCCTTTTTGATCGCTGTCTCACAGGCTTGTTCCTGTAGTTTCTTTTCCGCTTTTTCAAAGCTGTCTTGCCCCAGCCAGAAATCTTCATGGAGGAGATCAAAATCGGCAGCCAAAGGACCTTGTGCTTCGTGGGGACCTCCCACGGCCGCAGAGGAAATAATGGTAGGCTTTGACTCGAAAACCCAAGTTTGATGACCTTGTAGCATTTACATCACACCCAATGCTCTAAAAATTATGACAACGATTGAGACAACAAAAGCAGAGAATACACCATAAACAATCACGGGACCTGCTAGTTTAAACATATTGCCACCTACACCAAGAACATAACCTTCGCTTTGATGGTCGATAGCAGCGGAGGCCATTGTATTAGCAAAACCAGTCACAGGAATGATGGTACCCGCACCCGCCCATTGGGCAATATGGTCAAAAACACCGAAACCAGTGAGTAATACAGTCAGTATTATTAAAACTGCTACAGTAGGGTTTCCTGCGCTTTCTTGGGAAAAATGAAAGTAGGTTACAAAGAACATCTGGATACCCTGACCGATTACGCAAATGAGACCTCCTACAAAAAAAGCCTTGATACAATTTAAGACAATCGGTCTTTTTGGTTCCCTTGCCTGGGCAAATGCCTGGTATTCCAGCTGAGTAGGGGTAAGCTTTTTTTTCTTTTTCTCGGACATGTAACACCTCTTAATTTCCTAATTTAACAAGTAAGGGCGTAATTTATCGAGAAGATCCTGGAGCTTTTGAGAGTTTCTCAGGTACATGCCCTTGGCAGTTTTATTGTCAGTTTGTAAAGAAAACGTTGAAAGGTCTGCTTGAACCTTTTGAAGGCTAGCATACAGTAACTCCTTAACCTTTGGTTGGGGAAGTTCCACGGCATCATCAAAAAGGTCAAGGAATAAGTCTCCAGACGAGTCGACCTGCGCGAGAAACACATTTTCGAGGGCAACTCCCATTTTCTCAAGTTCGACTTTAAGCCATTCCTGGTTAAGACCTAAAGAGAAAAGAGGCTCATTGAGGATGTTTCCATCCATGATGACGGTTTGTGGTTCAGCCTGAGGGGCTACCTTTTGACTTAAATCGTGGGCAGACACTGGTTTTTTATCTGATTTTAAATAGGCATTAAGCTCTCCGTTGGTCTCCATGACTGCAAACTCTACGTCTGTAAGATTAAAGATGTTCTTGGAGCGAAGTTCTGCGAGAAGGTCTTCTCCGGTCAGCCTGAGTTGGATAAGGTTTTCTTCCATGATCTTGCCATGCTTAATCAAGACGGTTTCTTTGCCATTGATTAACTGATGGATCACTTCACTCTTGATCGATAAATAATCAAGGGCTATAGGCAGGACAAGCCAGGTTAGCAAAACTATGAACCCAGAAATGATATTCACTAGGTTTAAGGACATTAGAGTAGCCACGATGGCTAAAACTATATAGCTCATAAAATTAAAGGGTTTTACTCTACTTATGTTCCTTTTTCCTATAAGTCTTATGGATAACCAAACTAAAAAAAATAGAGAAAGTGATCTAATAATGACCGCCAGCGGTTCCTGCATAGTTTCACACCCTTTTAATTCCCTTTATACTGTGGCTCTTCAAATTCAAGAGTTTTTAGTTGATCTTCCAAATCACTGATAATGTTATCGGTCATTTCTAGAGAATTAGTGTAAACTGATTGGGTTTCGTCATCCCCTGTTTGCGCTGTATACATACCTAACGTTGCACGAGCTCCTTTTAAAGTGGCTAGAGTTTGTTTTACCTGAGAAGCAACCGTCATATTATCAACCTCCAATTAGCTAACCTTATTATTACAATTACTTCTTTTTTTATTCTTAGTTTGAGTTGGTAAACTAAGGGGGGTTATGAATCAACAGAAACAACAAGATATGGTATGGAACTATATTACCCTATTCGGGATATAAAAAGGCCCCCGCCGTAAAACGACAAGAGCAAAGTAAGACAAACGATTTAGTATGAATATCATGCCCGGGATTTGGTCTAACGGAATTAAGTGATGCCTATGAACATTGGAAAGGACTCGGTAAATAAGAGTGCGCGATGGCTTATAAGGTCCTGTTACACAATGAGTTATCGCTGAATAATATGAATTAATATGGGTTGGAGGGATAGCCTCGTGGAAGCAGATGAACAGAACCTACTCGTATTAAACGAGGTGCGGAAAATGAATCGCTTGCAGAGAGAAAATAAGCAATCAATTGGCAAGATGAGCGACCAAATTACCTATTATCAGGATCTTTTTGAAACTGTCATCGCCAATAACAGGAATACCAATCAAAGTATTGTAAGAGAGATACGATCGAATCTTCTCCGATTATCGATACTGGCCAATCCAAATATGGCGGTAATGTATCGAAGTAGCAAAAAGAACCATTATAAAATCAAAAAAGACAACCCGAAAAGACCCGTATGATTTGATTCGGGCCTTAAACGGTTGCTACCATTTTGAGTCAAAAAAGGGCCACTTCCTCCTGTTCCTAATTCAATGTCATATAACAGCATCTCCCAAATTGCAGTATTACAGTCAATGGGTGGTCGACTCAAAGTGGCTGCTTTTTGCCAGCATGACAAAAGCCCGCGCTACTTTTTATAGAAGGTAGCACAGGCCGAACACTTGATCCGGTCTTCAATTAAAAAAACTATCGTAATTATTGGCCAAGTTCTTTCCAATGCGCATAGGCATCATTTAATTCCGTTAGTGCAATCGATTTATCTTTCGCTTGAATAGCACCCTTAAGCCGTGCAATATTCGTTGACAAATCATTAATTTCATCACGTTCTGAACTGTATTGTACTCTTGTGACTACTTTATCCCATACTTTATTTAAATTATCGGTATTTTGATTTGCTGCTTCCCAATTTCCTTGATTAACATCCTGGATGACGGTTTCAATCGATCGTGGAAGATTGTCATCAGTCCCAAACGGTTGTTTCAAAAGATCACCACTTAGCATGACCATAACAAAGAGAATTAGTATGACGATTGGAAGAGCGATTATCATAAACTTTCTCATTAAATCATCTCCTTAGAATGGTCCCTTATAATCACCGATATCAGTAATCTTCTTAAGATGATCCTCATACTTGTCCACATACAAACTTCCCGCTGGATTTAAAGTTACCAAAAAAGCTTCTGATATATCTTTAATTCCCTGTTTTTTGAGCTCCTTCATGAGCCAAGCTTTGTCTTTATTTAGCTGTCTTAGATTTTCATCGATAATGAGTCCATCGTAAACTAATTCTGTACTTATTCCAGAAGGGGAAACTGCAATTTTCATGTCCTTGGGAGTTAAAGGCTGGTTTTCCGGCTTTAATAAGACTGAAAGCTGACCATTGGGTTCTATAATTGCAAAATCTACTTGGGTCGGGTCAAATATCCCTTGGTTCCTGAGAAGTTCTAAAATCTCTGCAATCCTATATTTCATTTTTCTTAGAACATTCTCCATGATCTTACCATTCATGATGACAATGGCAGGTTCCCCTTCTAAAATTTTAGAGGCATATCGCCACTTCGATGTGATTACATCCATCAAGTAGCCTAATAAACACCAAGTTATAAGGCCTACCCAATGTGGCCACGCCCGACTGGATAAATCGGTGGTTAAGCTCGCTGCAATGGAACCAATTGTAATTCCAAGCACATAATCAAATAAATTAAGTTGACTGATCTGTTCCTTGCCTATAATTCTTGCAAAAATGAGAAGAGAAAAAAAGCCTATAACAGCTCTAACAATTACCACTAAACCCTCATCCATAGTGTTACACCTTCCATAATCCCCAATATTATAAGGTTATTATTTGGTATTTAGGAATTCTTTATTCAGGGGAGTTAACATCAAGCATAACGAATCATCAATAATATTTGGATTCATATATATCGTAATTGGTGCTACAGCTGGATACAGTGCAAGCTGGGGGCAAGTTCTTGTCGGGGTACTTATACTTGTTATTGGCCCATTGTTGATACGACTTCAATGTGAGTTTATTATAATATTGTTCAAAATACATGAGACATTAGTCTCCATTCAAACTAAGCAAAATGAGAAACTATAAATAATAAGCACAGGAGTAGCAACAGACACTCCTGTGCTTAATGTAATC